>NZ_JAFCLY010000032.1:0-88881 GCF_018130185.1 Bradyrhizobium sp. AUGA SZCCT0182
CTTCCCTGCGCCCTCTGTCTTCGAGGGCAAGGAATTTCTGGCAAAGCTCGGGCGCAATGCGTCGCGAGATCGCGAAGCTATGTCCACGTCGTCCCGGCGAAGGCCGGGACCCATAACCCCGGCGAGAAGTTTTGCGAATGGTCTCTGCTACCGAGGCTTCATCGAGAGATCACGCGGTATGGGTCCCGGCCTTCGCCGGGACGACGAGAGACATAATTGCTGCCTCGCTCGAATGACGTCGAAGCGGTTATGGAATCAACACCCTTACGTCCCGCAGAACGTCTGCAGCACGCGCTGCTCCGGCTGTGGCGGATCGGCATAGCCGGCAAACTCCGGCTGGTCCTCGAACGGCCTTGCCAGCACGCCCAGCAACTCCTCGAACGGCGCATAATCGTCGTTGTTGACAGCGGCCTGAATGACGGCTTCGACGCGATGGTTGCGCGGGATGAAGGCCGGGTTGACCTTGCGCATCGCGGCATGTCGTTCCGCCGCCGATTGCGGTTCGTCAGCAATACGCTGCCGCCAGCGCGCCGCCCACTCATCGAACGCCGCGGGATCGAGGAACTGGGCCCTGACGCTGTCGTCGTTGGCATCAAGCGCGGCGTCGGCGAGGCGACGGAAGGTGAGGGTGAAGTCGGCCTGGTTCTTGGCCATCGCATCGAGCAGGTCCTGCACCAGCGCCTCGTCGCCGTCACGCTGATCGAACAGGCCGATCTTGGCGCGCAGTCCGGCCTGATAGGCGCTGGTGAATTGTTCGGCGAATTCGCCGAGGATGAATTGCGCCTGTTCGATCGCCTTGTCCTTGTCGTCGGACAACAGCGGCAGCAGGCATTCGGCGAGCCGTGTCAAATTCCACAGCGCGATCTGCGGCTGGTTGGCGTAGGCGTAGCGGCCCATCTCGTCGATCGAGGAGAACACCTGCGCGGGGTCGTAATGGTCCATGAACGCGCACGGGCCGTAGTCGATGGTCTCGCCCGAGATCGAGGAATTGTCGGTGTTCATGACGCCATGGATGAAGCCGACCAGAAGCCAGCGCGCCACCAGTTCGGCCTGCCGCGCCACCACGCCTTCCAGCAGCGCGTGATAGGGGCGCTCAGCCTTGGCGGCCTCCGGATAGTGGCGCGCAATCGCGTGGTCGGCGAGCTGGCGCACGCCGTCGGTGTCGCCGCGTGCGGCGAAGAACTGGAAGGTGCCGACCCGGATATGGCTCGCGGCGACGCGGGTCAGCACCGCGCCGGGCAACATGGTCTCGCGCTGCACGCGCTCGCCGGTGATGACGGCCGCGAGCGAGCGCGTCGTCGGAATGCCGAGCGCGAACATCGCTTCGCTGACGATGTATTCGCGCAGCACCGGGCCGAGCGCGGCGCGGCCGTCGCCGCGGCGGGAAAACGGCGTCGGGCCGCTCCCCTTGAGCTGGATGTCGCGGCGGACGCCGTCGGCGTCGATGACTTCGCCGAGCAGGATGGCCCTTCCGTCGCCGAGCTGCGGCACGAAATGCCCGAACTGGTGGCCGGCATAGGCCATCGCGATCGGATCGGCGCCGTCGGGGACGCGTTTGCCAGCCAGGATCTCGGCGCCCTCAGGGCCGGAAAGCACCTCCGGATCGAGGCCGAGATGGACGGCCAGCGCCCGGTTCAGCTTGATCAGCCGGGGGGCCGCCACAGGGGTGGGGGCCACGCGGGCGAAAAAGTTCGCCGGCAGCGCCGCATAGGTGTTCTGGAACGGGAAATGGACGGTCATGACCACAAAGATAGGCGCGCCCGGAGGATAGGCAAAGGGCTCACGCCCGATAGGTTCGAAATGCCGCTTTTTGGGCCAAAACAGGGGCCGCCACTGGTTGCCGCGCCTGACCTCGTCGGGTAAACCCTGCCGCAGCTCGGGCAGGCCTTGTTCCCGATTCTTGTCTTGATTCTTGGCCCTCGATTCGACCTCCAATATCAGTTTTTTGGGATTTCCATGCATCGCTACCGGTCACATACATGCGGCGCGCTCCGCGACAGCCACATCGGCGAAACCGTTCGCCTCTCGGGCTGGTGCCACGTCATCCGCGACCATGGCGGCGTGCTGTTCATCGACCTGCGCGACCATTACGGCATCACCCAGTGCGTGGCCGACAAGGACTCGCCGGCGTTTGCGGAAGTCGAAAAGTTCCGCTCGGAGTGGGTGGTGCGGATCGACGGCAAGGTGCGCCATCGTCCCGAAGGCACGGTGAATGCCGAATTGCCGACTGGCAAGATCGAGATCTATGTCAGCGCGGTCGAAGTGCTGGGGCCTGCCGGCGAGCTGCCGCTGCCGGTCGCTGGCGAGCAGGAATATCCTGAGGACATAAGGCTTAAGTACCGTTTCCTCGACCTGCGTCGCGAGAAACTGCACCAGAACATCATGACCCGCGGCGCGATCGTCGATTCCATGCGCAAGCGGATGAAGGAGCAGGGCTTCTTCGAATTCCAGACCCCGATCCTGACCGCGTCCTCGCCCGAAGGCGCGCGCGACTTCCTGGTGCCGTCGCGGATTCATCCGGGCAAATTCTACGCGCTGCCGCAGGCGCCGCAGCAGTACAAGCAGCTCCTGATGATGTCGGGCTTCGACCGCTACTTCCAGATCGCGCCGTGTTTTCGCGATGAGGACCCGCGCGCCGACCGACTGCCGGGCGAGTTCTATCAGCTCGACGTCGAGATGAGCTTTGTCGAGCAGGAAGACGTGTTCGCGTCGATGGAGCCGGTGATTACCGGCGTGTTCGAGGAGTTTGCAAAAGGCAAGCCGGTGACAAAAGGCTGGCGGCGGATTCCGTTCGCCGAAGCCCTGAAGAAATACGGCAGCGACAAGCCGGATCTGCGCAATTCGATCGAGATGCAGGATGTCTCCGAGCACTTCCGCGGCTCCGGCTTCAAGGTGTTCGCGCGGATGCTGGAAGACCCGAAGAACCAGGTCTGGGCGATCCCCGGACCCGGCGGTGGGTCACGCGCGTTCTGCGACCGGATGAACTCCTGGGCGCAAGGCGAGGGCCAGCCCGGCCTCGGCTACATCATGTGGCGCGAGGGCGGCGAGGGCGCAGGTCCGCTCGCCAACAACATCGGACCGGAACGCACCGCCGCAATCCGCGGCCAGCTTGGGCTGAAGGAAGGCGATGCCGCGTTCTTCGTCGCCGGCGACCCCGACAAGTTCTGGAAGTTTTCAGGCCTGGCGCGCACGAAAGTGGGCGAGGAGTTGAACCTGATAGACAAGGACCGGTTCGAGCTCGCCTGGATCGTCGACTTCCCGATGTATGAGTATGACGAGACTGAGAAAAAGGTCGACTTCTCGCACAACCCGTTCTCGATGCCGCAAGGCGGCCTCGATGCGCTCAACGGGCAGGACCCGCTGACCATCAAGGCGTTCCAGTACGACATCGTCTGCAACGGCTACGAGATCGCCTCCGGCGGCATCCGCAACCACAAGCCCGAGGCGATGGTGAAGGCGTTCGAGATCGCGGGCTATGGCGAGAAGGACGTCGTCGAGCGGTTCGGCGGCATGTACCGCGCGTTCCAGTACGGCGCCCCGCCGCACGGCGGCATGGCGGCCGGCGTCGATCGCATCGTGATGCTGCTCTGCGGCACCACGAACCTGCGCGAAATCTCGCTGTTCCCGATGAACCAGCAGGCCGTCGACCTGCTGATGGGCGCGCCGTCCGATGTCGCGATCAAGCAGCTGCGCGAACTGCACATCCGGCTCAATCTGCCGGACAAGGGCTAGCGCAGGGTTAGAGTCCCGTCGAAGCCTCGATCCGGAATTGCGCCAGCGCCAGCAACGGGTCGGCGTTCATGTGCTGGTTGAGCTGCTGGAGCGGCAGCTTGCCGCGCGGCGTGAGTTTGACATTCAACGTTTGCCGCGGCGTCTCGACAAAGCGAGCGACGGCGTCCAGCGCCGCGAGCACGTCGGGATAGCCCGCGGCCGGTTCGCGGGCCGACCGGATCATGTCGACGATAGCGCTCCGCGCCGCCTCGCGGCTCACGTCCTGAAGGCGGGCATATTGGGCAACCGCGATGTCGACCGCGCCGGTGTCGCGCAGCACGAACTCGAGCGGGCCGGCCTCGATCTGCTCGGCCATTGCCGCCGCCTGCACCGGGTTGAGCGTGAACACCCCGCGAGGCACGTTGGTGAGCGACAGCCGCGCATTTGCCTTGAGGAGCCCGCCCAGTTCGAGCGACACCGGCTCAAGTGCGAACGTCTTCGTCGCCTCCGTCCAAACAGCGCCGACGTCATTATCGATGACTGCCTTGTCGAGGCCAGCCGCGATCAGCGCCTTCAGCATTGGATCGGAGGCGTCGAGAGGCGTCGTCATCCTGGTGGTCATGCGGACCTTGGTCGGGATCGGGCCGACAAACTGCCCCCAGTCCAGGCTGAACTGTTCGATGCTGACCTGCTTGCCGGTGTTCTTGAAGGGGGCCACCAGTCCCCTGAGTTCAGCGCCCCCGATCAGCGGAATCATGTCGAGCGCCTTGTCGGGCGGCGGCGGCGAACCGGCGAACTGCGCCGACAACCGCAGCAGATTGGCGACGTCGAGGGATTTGAGGGCAAAGCGACCAAGCTTGACCGGCCCTTCGGGAGCGCGGCCATCGACGCCTTCGATCGCGAATTCGTTGACCTTGCCATTGTCCAGATCGAGCCGCATCGTTGACAGCTTGATGGGGCCCTGCGGGGTCTCCACCGAGAACCCGCGCATCTCGGCATTGCCGATCCGCATGCCCTCGTACAGCTTGGCCACCTTCTCGATCAGCGCGCGCGCCTGCGCCGGCGTTGGCGGCGCGGCGCCGGGCGCAGGTATCATCGCCAGCAGATCCGGCACTTGCATGCGCGAGGGCCGCAAGCCCAGATCATCGATCGTGATGCCATCGATCCGCATGTTGAGGCCTTGCGCGGAGGTGACGACATAGGGCCCCGTCGTGATCTGGCGGTAGGCGCGGTAATATTGGTCGTCGCTGGCCTTCTGCGGATCGAACATCGCGGCCACCGCGCGGCTGTCGATGTCGTAGCCCGCGATATTGGCGAGGTTGCCGGTGAGCTTGTCGGGCTTGCCCCCCGCGCCTTGGGCGTTGACGGTGAACACCGCACCGTCGATCTTGGCGCTGGCGACCTTGCCGTCCTTGATGTCCTGCATCGCAAGGCCCGTATACGCGACCTCGCCACCGCCCGGCGTGGCAAGGCCGGAGTTGATGGTTCCGGTCAGGCTGGGGGCCGTGATCGACGCCGTCGTGACGCCTGCGAACTGCTCGAGTACGGACCGGTAGACGTCGGCAAAAGACGACGAAGCCGGCAGCCGCTGGAGGCTGGCGGGGCCGGAATAGTCCTTCACAATGATCCGCGGCACCTTGTAGGCGAGGCTCAGAGCCGCCTGCGGGGCCATGGCCGCGCCGACCTCGACATCGGTGATGTCGATGTTCTCGGCGGAGAAGCGCGCCGCGTCCGGCTGGCTGACGCCAGAGGCCGTGAGGCTGCCGATCTTGACGCTGGTCGGGTGTTGCGCCGCCGATTGAGCCGCGATCTCGGCGATCGTGACCGTACGGCTCAGCAGGTCGAACGAGACCTTGCCGCGGCTCGCCTTGCCTCCCGCCGCGCGAATCTGTTCAAGCGCGGCGTCGACCTCGCTGGCTATCCGATGCTGGGTATAGAACTGAAAGCCGAAGAAACCTCCCACCGCGATCACGATTGCGGCAACCAGGCCGCTCAGAACCTTTACCATTCGGGCAGCTCCGGTTGCCGGTTGGGCGGAGGGCAATTTGCCGTTGTCGGTCGAATGACCGGGGATGGGGAGGGGTCATGGTACCGGGTTCGATCGTTTGCGTCGATCCGCCAGCCCCTGCGCCCTGTTGATGGGGGCGCCATCAGCTGTTGCATCCAAGCGGTTGCGCGTGCTTCACATCCGGCTCAATCTGCCGGCAAACTGACCTCGTCCGGACGTGGCGAAGAAACAAAAGATCGGGACCGGAAACGCGGGAGTATGCATGTCGTCTTATTCTGAAGATCTCCATTCCGCGGCACTGGCGTACCATCGGCTGCCGCGGCCCGGTAAACTGGAAATTCAGGCCACCAAGCCGCTCGCCAACCAGCGCGACCTGGCACTGGCCTATTCGCCGGGCGTCGCGGCCGCCTGTACCGAAATCGCCAACAATCCGGCTGAAGCGGCGAGCCTGACCGCCCGCGCCAATCTGGTGGCCGTGGTCTCCAACGGGACGGCCGTGCTCGGCCTCGGCAATATCGGCCCGCTGGCGTCCAAGCCTGTCATGGAAGGCAAGGCGGTCCTGTTCAAGAAATTCGCCGGGATCGATGTGTTCGACATCGAGATCGCCGCCGACACCATCGAACGCGTGGTCGAGACGGTGGCGGCGCTGGAGCCGACCTTCGGCGGCATCAACCTGGAAGACATCAAGGGTCCGGAGTGCTTTGAGATCGAGGCGCAGCTCAAGGCGCGCATGAAGATCCCGGTGTTTCACGACGACCAGCATGGCACCGCCATCATCGTCGCTGCGGCGATCACCAACGCGCTGCTGCTGAACGGCAAGAAGCTCGCCGACGTCAAGATCGTTTGCTCAGGCGCCGGTGCAGCCGCGATCGCCTGCCTCAATCTTCTGGTGTCGCTCGGCGCGCAACACAAGAACATCTGGGTCTGCGATATCGACGGCGTCGTGCACGAGGGCCGCAACACGCTGATGGACCGCTGGAAGGCGGTTTATGCGCAGAAGACCAGCGCGCGCGTGCTCGCCGACGTGATCGGCGGCGCCGATATTTTCCTCGGCCTATCCGCGCCCAACGTGCTGAAGCCGGAAATGGTCAAGGCGATGGCGGATCAGCCGCTGGTCATGGCGCTGGCCAATCCGAATCCGGAAATCATGCCGGACGAAGCACGCAAAGCCCGCCCCGACGCGATGATCTGCACCGGGCGAAGCGACTTTCCGAACCAGGTCAACAACGTCCTGTGCTTCCCGTTCATCTTCCGCGGCGCGCTCGACGTCGGCGCCACCGGCATCAACGAGGAAATGAAGCACGCCGCGGTGGACGCGATCGCACAGCTCGCCCGCGATCCGCCGTCGGACGCAGTGGCGCAGGGCTTTGACAGCAGCGAAACCCAGGGCTTTGGACCGGGCTCGCTGATCCCGAGCCCGTTCGATCCGCGCCTGATCCTGCGCATCGCGCCGGCGGTCGCCAAGGCCGCAATGGATTCCGGCGTGGCGACACGGCCAATCAAGAATTTCGACGAGTACACCATGCTGTTGGAGCGCTTTGCGTTCCGCTCCGGCCTCGTCATGAAGCCGGTATTCGCCAAGGCGAAGTCCCAGCCGGTGCGGGTGATCTACGCCGAGGGCGAGGATGAGCGCGTGCTTCGCGCCACCCAGGTCGTGCTCGAAGAGAAACTGGCGCGGCCGATCCTGGTCGGGCGGCCTTCGGTGGTCGAAGCCCGGATCAAGCGGTTCGGGCTTTCGATCAAGGCCGGGCAGGACTTCGACCTCGTCAATCCTGAGGACGATCCGCGCTACCGCTCCTACGTCCAGACCTATATCGATGTCGCCGGAAGGCGCGGCGTCACGCCTGAGGCCGCGCGCACCGTGGTTCGCACCAACGCCACCGTCATCGCAGCACTGGCGGTGGTTCGCGGCGAGGCCGACGCCATGATCTGCGGCGTCGAGGGCCGCTATATGAGCCATCTGCGCCATGTCCGGGAAATCGTCGGCTTCCTGCCGGGCGTCAGCGATTTTGCGGCATTGTCGATGATGATCACCAGCAAGGGCTCCTATTTCATAGCCGACACGCAGGTGAGGCCCAATCCGAGCGCCGAGGAATTGGCCGAGGTGGCGTCGCTGGCGGCGATCCACGTGCAGCGCTTCAACATGAAGCCCCGCGTTGCCTTCGTGTCACATTCGGACTTTGGCAGCTATGATACCGAGTCGTCGCGCAAGATGCGTCTCGCCACCGCATTGCTGCAGGCAAAGCACCCTGAGATCGAGGCAGATGGTGAAATGCAGGGCGATACCGCGCTATCGGCGGCTGCGCGCAAGCTCGTGCTGCCGCATTCGAAGCTGGAAGGCGATGCCAACATCCTGATCATGCCGAATCTCGATACCGCCAACGTCGCCTACCAGATGATCAAGACGCTGGCGGATGCGCTGCCGGTAGGGCCGATCCTTATCGGCCCGGCGCGCCCGGCGCATATCCTTACCCCGGGGGTGACCGCGCGCGGCATTCTCAACATGACGGCGGTTGCCGCCGTCGAGGCCCAGGAGCGTGCCGGCCGTGCGCAACCGACTCTGTTCGGCTAGTTGATGTCGACGGGTTCTAACGCGGATGGTTTCGATTTGATCGTTTGAAAAGCAGGGGCGAAACGCTCATAATCGCCTTGCGCGACCGCTTGTGACATTGCATTGCCATCCAGTGAGGCCGACCCATGCCAGCGTTCTTTACCTTCGGGCGAGTTTTGTTCGCCGTGCTCTTCATCTACACGGGAGCGACCAAGCTCTTCGGCATCCAGCAGACGGCGGATTTTATCGCGTCCAAGGTGACCATTCCCACGCTGCTCGCGCCCTATACCTCGCAGCTCGAAACCATCACGGGCATGCCGACGCCGCAATTGCTGGCGCTTTCGATTGGCGGGTTCGAGATCATCGCCGGGCTGATGATCGCGGTTAATTTCGGCGCGCGGTTCTTTGCGATCCTTTTGATCTTCTTCGTGCTGACCGCCACCTTCTATTTCCACGATTTCTGGAATCAAGCCTCGCCCGAGAACGCCAAGACGCTGATCGATGCGTTGAAGAATCTGTCGATCGTCGGTGCCCTGTTCATGATCGCGGGCTACGGCCGCGGGCCGCGGTCGTCGGAACCTGCCTACGACGTCTAGACTAGAGCGGCGGACGTGTGTTCAGGTCCGCCGCCACGGCGTGACGGTGACGTCAGCCGCCGGGTCGAGTATTTGCGGTTGTCCGGCGCGTAATCCGTGCGACGCCAACACCTGCTGCGGCGAGCGCGCGGGCACCCCGGGGAAGCAGGGCTCGCCGTCCGGCAGCCGTACGTGCGGGGCCTGTGACAGCCAGAACACGTCGTAGAGGTCCATGAACATGCCGAACACGTAGGGGCCGCCGATCACGGCGACCGTGCCGGCGCGTATTCCGGTCTGCTCGCAGACGGCCTCAAAGGAGGCGCCAGCCGGATTCCACAGCGTGGCGTTGGCATTGGATGGATCGGGCGCAATCGTGCGAACCTTTCGCGTCAGGATCAGCCGCTTGCGCCGCGGCGAGTTCGGCTGGTCTTCGAAGGAATTGCGGCCGTGCAGGATCAGGTCGGCGCGGTCGAGGGCGGCCGAGAAGAACTGCTTGTCGCCCTCGAATTTCAAATCGTCAGGCATGACATTGCTGGCGTTCGCCAGCATGCCGTCCGCCGAGACGATAACGTAGCCTTCGATGCGCAGCGCCGGCATGGACTTGTCGCCGAGTCGAAGCCGATTATTCCGAGATCGTCTGCACGACGCTGGAAACCGGGCGGGAGCTTACGGTCGGCAGTTTGGCCTCTTTCAGTAGACTCTCGTCAAATTGCGGGAGGGTCTGTATTGGCGCCTTGGCGCGCATCGCCACCACCTTGTAGCCGCCAGCCTTCAGCTTCTTCAGGAGCTCGGGCAGGGCTTCCGCGGTGTGTTTCTGGAAGTCGTGCATCAGGATGATGCCCTTGCCGAGCTTGTCGACCTTGCGCATCACCGTCTCGATGATTTTCTCCGGCTTGCTTGCCTTGAAATCGAAGGAGTCGAGATCGCAGGAGAAAATCGCGATGTTGCGCGTGCCGAGATAGGTGACGATTTCCGGCGGGTGCTGCAGCGCCGGAAAGCGGAAGAACGGCGCCGGCGAGGTGCCGCCCAATGCCCACTTGACGGCGCTAAAACCTTTCTCAATCTCTTCCTTGCGCTGATCCTCGCTTAGCTTCTTGTTGACCAGGGCGGCGTGCGACCAGGTGTGCGAACCGACCGCGTGGCCGGCCGCGTAGACCTGCTTGAGAATTTCCGGATAATAGGTGGCGTGCTTGCCGATCGGGAAGAAGATGCCGGTGGTGCATTCCTCGGCGAGCGTCTTCAGCACCGAGGGCGTATTCACCGGCCACGGGCCGTCGTCGAACGTCAAGACGACTTCCTTGTCGCGCAGGAAATCCAGATCCTTGAAATGCTCGAAGCCGAAGCCGGGGCCGCCTGTCGTGTCGATCTCGACGGTGCGGCCGACGCCGAGTGCGTTCGGGTTGGTGCAAGGAGGCCGGGCCGGAGCGGCCGCGGCCTTTGGGGCAGGAGCTGCCTGAGGCGCTGCGGCAGCGGGTGCTGGAGCGGCCGCCGGGGGCGCAGCGGCGCCCTTGGCTGGCGGCGTCTGCGACCAGGCCGCGCTCGAGGTCAACAACGAAACCGCGCCTGCAAAGATCAACCCTGCCGCAATACGCATCTTGTTTTCCTTAAATGATCCCGCGTCCGATGCCGGCTTTGCCGTCGTCCGGCCGCTTCCCGCCCCAACGCACAATAGCCTAGTTGCAGCGGCCTCGCCAAGGCAACGGCGGTCACACAGGGCCGCCGATTTGTCGCCGAACCGGTTAATTCAGGGGATTATTCCCGCTGTTTCCACGCATTGCCCGCAAGCGACCCGTTAGCCGCTTCGTTCGGAAACACCTTGTGCGAGCGACCGCGCAATCGCGGTCTTCACCCGCGTATCCGAGGGGTCGACGGATTCCGGGAAGACTTCGGCGATATAGCCGTCGCGGCCGATTAGATATTTGTGAAAGTTCCAGCGCGGAACATCCTTTGGCCGTGCTTCTGCTGCCCATTTGTAGAACGGATGCGCATTCGGCCCTTTGACGATGGCCTTGGCCGATATCGGGAAGGTCACGCCGTAATGGTGCTGTGCGGTCGCTGCGATTTCGGTCGCGCCGCCGGGTTCCTGGCCGCCGAAATCGTTGGAGGGAACGCCGACGATCATCAGGCCGCGGTCGCTGAACTGCGTCCACAATTCCTGCAGCCCCTTATATTGCGGCGTGAAGCCACAAAGCGAGGCGGTGTTGACGATCAGGAGCGGACGGCCGGCATATTCCGAAAGCCTGATATCGCCGCCGGCCAATCCGCCAAACGAAAACGCGTAGGCAGTGATCCGGCTCATGCCGGCCTGCGCGTTGGCGATCCGGGCCGAGCCGATGCCCGCAATGGCGGCCAGCGTTGCCGTCATCATGGTTCTGCGGTCGATCATGGACGGCCTCGCGCGAAATTCATCGGCGCAAAGCATAGCAGAGCCGGTGAACCGGCGCCGCTCAACAAGCTGTTATGGCGAGTTAGCGCAAGGGAACGATGAAGTCGGTGCCTTCGCCGGTTTCGCCTGTATTGATGCCGTGATCGGACACCACGATCGAGCCGCCCGTCGTCAGGGCCTCGGTGATGCGCGCCATCGCTTCCGGTGGCACGCTGATGCGGTCCAGTGCTTCGGCCGGGCTGTTCGACGCCGGTGCCGGCTTGGCCTCGGCCGGGGCTCCGCCGGCGACCTTGCGCCGCCGCGAGGCGCGCTCGTCTTCTTCCTTGAGGGCCGCGTTGCGGGCGGTCACCGGCAGTGACACCACCGACCAGCGCAGGAGATTGGGATCGTTCTTGTCGACTTCCGCCGTGAACACATGCGTGCCCAGCATCCGCTCGCTTGGCGCGATCGTCACGGGCACGTCGAACAGCGGCGTGAAATTCTGCCGCACGTAAAGCTTGCCATCCTTGCGGCTAACAAACACTGCGATCTGCCCGGTGCGCTTCGGTTCCGGCTTCGCCGCGGCCTTCTCGACGCCTGGCAGGCGCGACGGATCCTTCTTCACATCGCGCGCGACGGCAGGTGCATCGGCGATCGCCTTGACGGGCTCTGCCGGTTTCCCCGCTGCCTTTGGTGCTTCAGTTTTCGTTGTATCGACCTTGGGCGCGTCCGCCTTGAGCGTCCCGGTTTTCACCTCGTCCGACTTCGCCTCATCCGGTTTCACGTCAGCCGATTTGGCCTCGACCGGGGTGTCGCTGGCGGAGATTTCGCTCTTGGTCGTGTCGCCGGTCTCAACCGATTTGACCTCGGCCGTTGCAGCATCCGACGGTTTGGACTCGGACGATGTCACTTCGGCCGGCTTCCTGTCGGTGGACGCGGTGTCGGCGCTCTTGGCGGGCTCTGCCTCAGCGTCCGATTTCACCGGCTCGGACTTCGCAGCATCGCCGGACACCGGCAGTCTGCTCGCCGAGGACGAAGCATCGGACATCGTAGCGGCATTGGCCGCCGGCATGGCTCCGCTGGCATCTGCAGTGTGGGTTCGTTCGCGCAACGGCGTCCGATCGGGGCTGCCGTGACCGACGGTCGAACGCAATTCCAGGCTCGCTTCGGACTGCGCGGGCTTGATTGCCGATCCAGCGTCCGCGCCCTTGTCCGATTTCACCGCCGGCGCGTCCGACATCGGCTCGTCGGCGGCCACAGGTTGCGCCACGACCTTCTGCGCCACCAATAGCGGGTGCGAGAAACTCGAAGGCGTCATTTCGCCGGGCGTGACGATGACCCGCGCGCCCATCTTGGTCCAGTTCCACATCTTCGCGGCAAAGGCCATCGGCAAACGGATGCAGCCGTGCGACGCCGGATAGCCGGGCAGGGCGCCGGCATGCATCGCGACACCCGACCAGGTGATGCGCTGCATAAAGGGCATCGGCGCGCCGCTGTAGATGTTGGAGTGGTGCATCTTGTGCTTCTGGATGATGCTGAACACGCCCATCGGGGTCGGATGGCTTTTCGTGCCAGTCGACACCGGACTTTCCGCGAAGATTCCGTTGGCGTCGTAGACCCTGACCTTTTGCTGGTTGATCGAGATCGCGATGATCAGGGGGCCCTGCGGCTTGGCGCTGATTTCCTTTTCGGCGGCCATCATAGCCTTCGAGGGCTTGCGGGCGCGCTGCTTGCGCGGCTGGGCTGACGGTGCCGGCCGGTAGAAGCTGGGGTCGGAATCCTGCCAATAATACAGGGCGGCGTCGGCATGGGAGGAGGCGCCGATGGTGCCTGCGGCAACCAGAATAGCTATTTGCCAAAATCGCTGGTTCGCACTGCTTACGCTCGTACTATTCAACCCAAAAAGCCGATGCCCGCTCACGCCCAAATTCCCTGAGTCCAGATCGTTCGAATCCGATGTTCCGATGATCATTTGTTGTTGCAGACGCGAAAAGCGTTCACCAGCTTAAGCCCTCTAAACCCGCGCTTTTCGCCGCAAGCGTAGCAAAAAAGCCTCACATTCCGTTAAACGCGAGCTCCCCCGCTCCGTTCCTCAGCCTTCCTGTGCGGCATTTGCACATTACATAACCGGTGGGTCCTTCAGGCGGAGATAGAAATGACATTCAAGGCCATCGGTAAGTGTGACAAGTCATGGAGAAATCTGGCCTTGGGCGTGTCGTTGGCGGTGTTGGCCGCGGTGGTGTGGCATGCCGGCCCGGCCTTTGCCGCCGACGAGCCGGACCTGATTTTTCGCCGCTCTACCGTGTTCAAATGGCTGAGCCCAAATGACAAGCTTGCGACCTACGGCGTCGACGATCCCGAGGTCGACGGAGTGGCCTGCCATTTTACGGTACCGGAGAAGGGCGGTTACAAGGGCTGGCTCGGGCTTGCCGAGGAAGTTTCAGATATTTCACTGGCTTGCCGCCAGATCGGGCCGATCCGGTTCAAGGGTAAGATGTCCCAGGGCGACGACATGTTTCGCCAGCGCCGTTCGCTGTTCTTCAAGAAAATGCAGATTGTCCGCGGCTGCGACCCCAAGCGGAACGTGCTGGTCTACATGGTATATTCGGACCGGCTGATCGAGGGGTCACCGAAGAACTCGACGTCCTCGGTGCCGATCATGCCCTGGGGAGCCGCCGACGCCGCGGTGCAGAAATGTGGCGAGTTCGTCCATTAGTGGTCCGGGCTAGGCAGCTATCCCGGAGCTTACCGTTTCACCGGATTGGGATGTGGGCGGACCTCTGAGCAGTCCTTGTTTTCAGGGCCCCTGGCCTTGGGCTCGTGGCAGCCGACCAGCCGCACGAATTTTTGTGGCGAGCACTGATTGTCGCCCATGACCGGTGCGCCTTGCTGCGACATCGCACCAGCCATCTGTTGCTGGCCGGATTTGCGGGGCGAGGATTGATTGCCAACACTGATGTTGCCATTGCCCACGACGGCTATCCTTTGTTGGATGATGAACGAGAACAACGCCGAACCAACAAGAAAAGTTGCACGGGTGTTTGCTTGAGTCGGTCGGACCCACGCTTCGGTTCACAGCTGAGTTTGCTGCGCTGCGGCCTATTCACCAGACAATGATTAAGAAATTTGGATGAAGAACTTGCGACGGCGTGTCGAACCGGCCGACAGCAATGGGCGTCTCATCTCCAGATGGTGAATGGAGACGTCAGATGCGCGCCCTCAGCTGCATAATTGCCCTGGTTGTCGTCCTGACCGGCCCGTCGCTGGCCGGCAGCGCTGATCGCGACGTGCCTGGGGTAGGGACGTTCACCTATTGCGGTTCGCCGGTGGTGACACCCGCACCCGATTTGAGCGCCGTCGACAGCGAGTGAGGCAGTTTCGCCTCTCTTCGGCGGTGCGCGGCAGGGCCCAGACTCAAAATCGCGAAAACAACCCCATGCAAAGTAGAATGGTCCCGGCTCTCAGGTGACCTGTACCTCTGTCCAGCCATTGATCACTATATTGAAATCATTGGATTTTTCTCGCCAATGTTTCGTCCCGGCGGGCCGACGAAACAATTCACCCCCGCGATGAAACCATTTTCCGCTTCTGGCGCAGATATCCGGAAACAGCCGTTGGTTATCACTCTGCCAACGAAACGGCGGGGACGCCGGCACCCAAACCGGAGACAGTCAAATGCGGACCATCAGCTTCATCCTCGCCTTCGCCTTCATCCTTGCCGGTCCCTCGATCGCTGGTTCCTCGGATCAGGGCTTGCCCGGCATCGGCACCTTCTCCTACAACGGCGCGCCGGTGACGACCTCGGCTCCGCAGTCGATCGTTGTCGCAGCTGTCAACTAAGCGCAGCTAACAGCTCGCAAGAGAATTTGCCGGTAAAGGCTCAGTATGTTTGTACGTTTTGGTGCCGCTGCGATTTTGGTTTCCTGCCTGCTGGGCGCTTCAGCCCAGGCCCAAACCCAGTTAACGGCGCAGATGCGGTTCCAGCAGGGGCCGATCGGCTCGATGTTCAAGCTCCCCGATCCCCGCGGTGAGTTCGTACGGCAGTGCGCACCCCACATGGTGGGACGCTGGGCGCATCCGGAAACCGTTTGCACTTGCTTGCACGATCATGCAGCCGCGACCGTCGAGGACAACGACCTGCGCGAAGCGTTGCTGCGTGGCATCAGCGAGACCGGCGTGCCCACGATCGAGACCGCCTGGGTGCCGGCGTCGAAGCAGTCCGAAATCGGCCCGACCTTCACCAAGATCGCCAAGCCGACGCTGCAATGCATGTTCGAGCCGTCGTCGAACTAATATCCGAGCGCGAGCTTCTGACACCCATCCCCGGTACCTGACCCAGCAATCGAGGCCGTTGCCAGATCGGTGGCAGCGATTGTAAGGCAATGGTTGTTCGATAATTCCCGGGATGCACGCGATTGCGTTCACCCGCGCGCGTGAGCCAGTCGATGCAGCCGGGACGAATTCTGCTGTCATGCCTTCTCGTGGTGCTGGCAAGTCCTGCCTTTGCCGCACCTGATGAGGAACTGCTGGGCAAGGCCAGGAATTACCCGCTCGGCACCCGCGCCAGCTGGTTCTTCGATGAAGGCGTGCGGGTCGGATCGTTCAGCCATCTCGACGAGATACTGCCGCACAATAGGCTGAGCAAAGCGGTGTCTCCGCTGCCGCTTGCCGCTGCCGGCGGCGATGCAAAGCTCGGCTACCGGTTCGAAAACCAGAGCTGGACGCTAGACGATTTTCTCAGCCACCAGCGCGTCACCGGATTGCTTGTCATCAAGGACCGCACCATCCTGTTCGAGCGCTACCAATACGATCGAAAACCGGCGGATCGCTTCGTTTCGCATTCGATGGCGAAATCCATCGTCAGCCTTGCCGTCGGGATGGCGCTTGCCGAAGGCAGGATCGGTTCGTTGGACGATCTGGTTTCGAAATACGTGCCAAAGCTTGCGGGCAGTCCCTATGGCGAGACCACCATACGCCATGTTCTGCGAATGTCGTCCGGCGTGCAGTTCAAGGAAGCCTACGACGGCAATGATGATCTGACGCGGTTCACGATTGCCCGTAACCGCGAGGGCTCGATATCAGCGCTACGCCAATTCCAGACGCGCGAAGCGGTGCAGGGCGCGCGCTTTCACTATGCCTCCAGCGAGACCGTCATCCTGGCCGTGCTGCTTCGCGCGGTGACCGGCACCACGCTCAGCGAATATCTGACCGCGCGGCTGTGGCAGCCGATGGGCGCAGAGGCCGATGCGACGTGGGTGCGGACCACCGACGGCACCGAAGCCGGCTCGGGCAGTTTCAATGCGACCCTGCGCGACTACGGACGCCTCGGAATGCTGCTGGCCAATGATGGCGCGGTCGGCGGCAAGCAGATCGTGCCGAAAGACTATCTGCTGGATGCGACCGACTGGCACCGGCAACCCAAGGCGTTCACGCCGGGAAAGGCCACGCCGTATTTCGGATACGGCTATCAGTTCTGGCTTTACCCCGGCGAGAAGCGAAGGTTTGGCTTGCTGGGCGTTTACGGCCAGTCGATCTTTGTCGACCCCGAGCTTAAACTCGTGATGGTGATCACCGCCGTGGCCAAGAACGCCACTGTCGGAAAGGAATCATTTGCTCGCGAGCGTGACGCCGTTTGGCGTGGCATCGTCGGCAAATACGGCAGCTGGTAGGCCTCAACGGGCTGGCGAGACGGCGCGAATCGATGTCGCCGCGTTTGGGAACTTGCAACAAGAATGCTTGAGACGGCGGCAGTTGAACCCCGGCAGGGTCGGCGCGACTAAGTGACATGTTGCTGTCCGAATTCATAAAAGACCTCCTGTGGGCGGGGGCACATTCCGTGTTCATGAAGGTGGGCACCTGGCTCGATAAGAAAATCGACGGGCCTACGGTGAAGGTCGCCATAGGCATGGTACTCGGGCTTGCATCAATTTTCTTCGTTGCAATTGTTTCCGGATTGCTGGGCGTCTGAATGAAGAAGAAGCTTATCATCGCAATGGTGATCGGCGCGGTTATCTCGTCGGTACTTCTGGCTATACCAAGCGCAAGCGGCTGGTCAGGCTTAGGACTTGCAGGCCTGACCGCAGCGATCGTTTTCTGGGGAATAGTAGGGAGTCTGCCTGGGGCGTCGCTGTTGCGTGGGTTGTGAATGCAGTCGTCTACGGCGCGGGCGCCTTCTTCGTTCTCAAGTCTTTCAACCGAGCCGCTGCCACGTAAACAAGTCGCTTACAATTTCCTGATTCAAGCTTCGCTGGACGGCGAGGCGTGCAAACGCAATAGCCTGAAAGCAGGCCCGTGCTCCTGTTGCCGTCGTCGGTTTCAGTATGGCGACAACTGCGCGGTGACCCGTCAGTATGAACCTCTCTGGCCTCTGAAGACACAAAAGGCGCGTATGTCGCGGAAGAACCGCGACGGAGGCATATGTGATGAAGGCCATGAAAGCATCTATCCGCATTGCGGTCACCGCGCTGGCCCTGAGCCTGTCAGTCATCGTGCCATCCTACGCCGAGCAGGATGAGGCAAGCCGTCTCAACCAGGAATCCAAGGAACTTTATCGGGTCGGAAAGTACGCGGCAGCGCTTCCGCTGGCCCAGCAGTTGCTGGCCATTCGCGAGAAGGAGTTTGGTACCGATGATGCAATGGTCGCGATGCCGCTGAATGACCTGGGCACGATCCACTACAATCTGGGTCAATACGCCGTTGCCGAGCCACTGTACAAGCGCTCATTGGCTATCAAGGAGAAGACACTCGGTCCGGACCATGCCGAAGTCGCAAGCGTGCTGAATAATCTCGGCGAACTCTACCGCACGACAGAGCGTTTTGCCGAGGCGGAGCCGCTCCTCAAGCGGTCGATCGCCATTCGTGAGAAAACGGTCGGTCCTGACGATCCGGACATCGTGCTGGCGCTGAGCAACCTGGCCGCTCTCTATAGCAATCAGGGTCGATACGACCAGGCCGAGCGGCTGTTCAAGCGCGGGCTGGCCGTTCTCCAGAGGGCGCACGGTCCGAGCGATCCGAACGCCACGGTTTTGATGAATAACCTGGCCGATGTTTACACCAACCGGCATCGTTATGCCGATGCCGAGCGGCTGCTCAAGCGGTCGATAGCCGTGACCGAGAAAGCGTTCGGTCGCGACCATCTTGATGTTGCGCAGGCGCTGAACAATCTTGCCGCTGTTTATGGGCGACAGGGCCGTAACGCCGACGCCGAGCGGCTTTACAAGCGGTCGGTGGCCACCTTCGAAAAGACGGTCGGCCCGAACCATCCGGACCTCGCGGATGTCCTGGAAAACCTGGCCCGTCTCTACAAGTATCAGAGCCGCTACGCCGATGCCAACGCGCTTTTCAAGCGGTCGATGGCCATTCGCGCGAAGGCAGGCTCGCCTACCTGAGATAGCGACTATCGCGGTTTAATGAGTGCACGCCCTACCGCCTCTGCTTCGTCCCCAGGCGCGCAATGCATTTGCGGACGCGCAGCACGCCCGACGTCGTCATCTGCGAGCCCGAGACTTCCTTGATCTGTCCAGCCGGGCATGTTCCGTCGTCGACAAGGATGCGCTGACCCAGCCGCAGATCCAAGATGTTGCGCTCATTGGGGACGACCTGCTGCGCGGCGGCCGGTGAGGCGAGCAGGCACAGGGCAAGGCCGGCGGGAAGTGCAAGAGCCGCGGCCGTCACGGCCTTCGTGATTGCCAAATTGACCTCCCTCACTTGCTCTGGATCTTCAACCCGTCGGGGCCGAGATTGATCTGCACGCCCTCGGGCTGTTTCTTGGCCTGATAGAGATTATAGCCGAGCACGCCGACGGCAACGACCAGCACACTGATGATGAGATACAGGACGTTGCGATTGCCTGGCATCCGGTGTCTCCATCGTGACGACGATTCAATGCATTTAGCGGATGCGGCGGCGATTCTCCTAGGGTGCTAAGTTAGCGCGCCGATCGGGATCGCGCCGACGCCGGCCTTCGCGATTTGCCGGTTCCGCCGATGTCCGGCTTCCGGTTGTCCCGCATCGCCGCCAGCGATGCCTTGGCCAGTTTCTCGGCCGACGCTTTCAGTTGCGGAAGCGGGTGGCCGGCAAATCCCAGCACAAATCCCGGCAGCGGCCGCGCGCGAGCATAGGTGTCCGCCAGCAGCCAGCCTTCGACGCCGGCCGCGGATTTGGCGTGGGCTGCAACCTGCGCGTCGACCGACGGGTCAAACCGCGCCACCAGATGCAGGCCTTGCGACGGCACCGGCACGGAGAGGCGGCCTTCCGAAGCCGACGACAGTGTCGAGGCCAGCACGTCGCGGGCCTCGCGGTAGAGCCCGCGCACCCTGCGCAGATTGGCAGCGAACGCGCCGGAGTTCAGCATATCAGCGACAGCGCCTTCCAGCAGCGTGCCGGGAAAGCGGTCGAGCGCGGCGCGCGCCGTCGTCACCGGCCCGATCAGCTTCTCGGGCAGCGCGCAATAGCCGATGCGCAAGCCGGGAAACAGCGTCTTTGAAAACGTGCCCATGTAGATCACGCGCTGCAAATGATCGATGCCGGCAAGCGACAGCAATGGCGCGCCGTCATACCTGAACTCGCTGTCGTAATCGTCTTCCAGCACGAAGGCATCGGCATCCCTAGCCCAATCGAGCAGTTCTAGGCGGCGGCTCATCGACATCTGCACGCCGAGTGGAAACTGGTGCGAGGGCGTCACATAGGCCGCGCGCGCCGATGGCGCTGACGTGCGGCCTTTGGCGACGATCAAACCTGATGCGTCGACTGGAACCGGGGCCGGGCGGTAGCCGCAATGCTCGATGGCGCGCCGCGCGGCGGGATAGCCGGGGTCCTCGCACCAGACCTGATCGGCCGGCTTGAGAATGGCGCTGAGCACGATCCGCAGGGCGTGCTGGGTTCCCGAGGCCAGCATGATCTGGTCCGGATCGCAGCGCAGCCCGCGTGCCGACAACAGATGATCGCCGATGGCGGTGCGAAGTTCGCGGCTGCCGCGGGGATCGCCGTAGTGCAGGTGGTCGGTGCCGAAGGCGCGCATCCGCCGCCCGACAAAGGACCGGAAGCGTTGCAGGGCCCGGTCGTCGATATGCGTGCAGCCAAGCGACAGGGTGCCTTGTGGCGGCGTCTCGATGACGATCCTGGCCTTGCCGGCGCCGCTCACCTGCGCGGGGATGCGCGCGGCGACGAAGGTGCCCGAGCCGACAATCGCGACCGCAAACCCGTCTGCGATCAGCCGCTCATAGGCCGTCGTAACCGCGTTGCGGCGAAAACCGGTCTGGCTTGCCAGGGTGCGCGAAGGCGGCAACGGTTCGCCGGGCTTCACGATGCCGCTGACGATGGCGTGGCAAAGCGCCTGATAGAGCCGGTGCGGCGAAGAGGCCCGCGGCGTCACATGCGGTCCGGAAAGGTCGAGCGGCAGCTCGGTCTTTCGCGGCGGCACAGGAGAATTGGTCGGAATTTTTCGCATGGAATTGGCACTATCGCAGACCAAATTCGCCGCTACAACTCTCGTCATCATTGATTGATTTGACAGGAACTGCCGTGACCGAAATCGAAACCGCCAATTCCTATCCCGTGTCGCCGCGCAATCGGGTGAAGCGCCTCCATGAGCGCGGCCGCTACGATCACGCGACCGTCCACAGCCTGCTCGACGCTTCGATGCTGTGTCACGTTTCCTACGTGATCGACGGCCAGCCCTATTGCACGCCGACGTTCTTCTGGCGGGAAGGAAGCAGGCTGTACTGGCACGGCAGCAGCGCCAGCCGCATGCTGGAGAACCAGTCGGACGGGCAGAAGGTGTGTCTGACGGTCGCGCACCTCGACAGCCTGGTGCTGGCAAGGTGCGGCTTCAACCATTCGGCCGACTACCGCGCCGTCATGGCCTTCGGCACTGCCTACATCGTCACCGACCCGGACGAGAAAGCGCGCGCGCTGGTCGCGATGGTCGACCGCTTCTTTCCCGACCGCACCGCTTCCTTGCGGCAAAGCACCAAGCAGGAAATCAAGGCAAGCGCTGTGATCGCGATGGAGATCGAGCAGGCGTCGGCCAAGGTCCGCAGCAAGGGCGTCGCCGACGATGACGAGGACTATGCATTGCCTGTCTATGCCGAACGCATTCCGGTACGCACCGTGATCGGCGCGCCGGAACCTTGCCCGCGGCTTCTCGACGGTGTCGAGCGCCCGGAATCGCTGGGCGTCTATTCGGAAGGTCGTCTGCTCGATGATGCCTTGCGGGAGGCCCATCTTCTGCATTACCCCGGCGGCTGAGATCGGGCTAGGGTGGCTCGTTCTCGTGACCTGCAATCTTCGATTGGAGCCGCCGCATGACCACCGATACGCAACAAAGGATTCTCGACGCCGTCGATGCCGGCTTTGATGCGCAGCTTGCGACGACCCGCGACTTTGTCGCGATCCCCTCGACCCGCGGCGCCGAGGGGCCGTGCCAGGACATGATCGGCGATCTCCTGCGCGCGCGGGGCTACGAGGTCGACGACTGGCATATCGAGGTCGAGGATTTGAAGGACCTGCGCGGCTTCGGGCCGATCGAGCATGATTTCTCCAAGGCGCGCACCGTGGTCGGCACCTACCGTCCGCCGACCAATGGCGGCAAATCGCTGATCCTGCAGGGGCACTGCGACGTGGTGCCGGCCGGCCCGCTCGACATGTGGGAGACGCCGCCGTTCTCGCCGGTGATCAAGGACGGCAGGATGTATGGCCGCGGCGCCTGCGACATGAAATCGGGCACCATCGGCGCGCTCTATGCGCTCGATGCGATCAAGGCCGCCGGCCTGCGGCCGACCGCGCGGATTCACTTTCAGTCGGTGATCGAGGAGGAAAGCACCGGCGTCGGCGCGCTCTCGACCCTGCAGCGCGGCTACCGCGCCGACGCCTGCTTCATTCCGGAGCCGACGGGCGGCAAGATGGTGCGCTCGCAGGTCGGCGTGATCTGGTTTCGGTTGAGGGTGCGCGGCGTTCCCGTGCATGTGGCTTACGCGGGCTCCGGCTCGAATGCGATCATGGCGGCCTATCATCTCGTTCACGCGATCGGCAAGCTCGAGGCCGAATGGAACGAGCGCGCCAAGGCCGATCCGCATTTCAAGACGCTGACGCATCCGATCAACTTCAACCCCGGCATCATCAAGGGTGGCGACTGGGCTTCCAGCGTGCCGGCGTGGTGCGATGTCGATTGCCGTATTGCCGTGCTGCCGGGCTGGTCGATCGCCGATTGCCAGAAGGAGATTCTGGCCTGCGTTTCCGCCGCGTCGCGCGACCACCGCTTCCTCTCCAACAATCCGCCCGAGGTGCAATGGTCGGGCTTCCTGTCGGAAGGCTACGAGCTGAAGGACTCCGCCGCGCCGGAAGCGGCCTTCGGCAAGGCGTTTGGCGCCGTCTATGGCGGCAAGGTCGAGGACCTCGTCTTCACGGCCCTGACCGATACGCGGTTCTACGGCCTGAACTACAACATCCCGAGCCTGTGCTTCGGCGCCAGCGGCGCGGCGATCCACGGCTTCAATGAATATGTCGATCTGGATTCGCTGCGCAAATCGACCAAGGCCACCGCGTTGTTCATCGCGGAATGGTGCGGGGTGGAGAAGCTGTAACCGTGCCTAGAGCTAGACGCTTATTTTGACGCGTTTTCTACCGCAGATAAGTCTACGCAATCTGCGTAAACTTGATTGCTGTGCGAGCCGGTATCCACGTCGCTCGAAAACGCTCTACGGCTTTGCTTTGAAGCTTTCGACCATCGCTCGAAATTCCGGCAAAGCCTCGTCAAACCGCTCCGGCGGCGCCATGCCCAGCAGGACAAAGGGGCGCCCCGACGGATAGAGGGCAACGACCAGGTAGCGGAGCGGGCGGCCACCGGCCCCTTTGCCCTCGCCAAGATATTCGAAGCCGGCCGTGTTCGACGTCGTCAACGGTTTGGTGCTCAGGATTTTCTGGTCGCTGATTGTTCTCGACGCCAGAAATTGCTGCTCGCCGAAGCGCTGCTGATCAGAGGGCGCAATGGTGGCTTCGGTGGCGAGACTGACGATGAAGCCGACGTCGTCCAGCTTCCCCTCCGGCGGAGGCGGCGTTTCCTTCAGCAGCAGTCCCCTGCCGGCCAGCGGCTTGCGATACGCAAAGCGCGCTGTCGGCTCGATCGAGAACGGTAGCGCGGCGATCGGATCGCCCGAGGCCGTCGCAAGGATCCGGACGCTGGCAAGCGCGGCGCGGATCACGGCATCCGACAGCTGCTTTGGCGCGGGCTTTGCGATCGAGACGGTTAACATTCCGGTCATGTCGGGGCCGTCGATGACCATCAGCCATTTGTCAAAAACCTGATTGCCGGCGCGTTGCTCTGCACGCACGGTGATCTGCTCGTAGGGCACCCCCTCGATCGTCTCATGTGACAGCAGGCGCATGCCACGCTTGGCCATCGCATCCGCTGTGAGGCCGTTGCGGAACTGTGTGAACGCGACCGGAGGGAACTCCGCCAACAAGATTGATGCATGGTGCGACTGATCCTGAAAGCCGGTGAATGTCGTGGCGACGACAAAGCCCTTCGGCGGCGCGAGACTGATGCGGCTGCCCGGTGGCGTAACCGGATCGGCAGCGTGGGCGAGGCCGGCGAAGAACCAGCCGGCGAGAGCCACGCCGACAGCAAGAAGTCGCATCCCTATCGATAGTCGCCACATGCTTGCACAGCCCTCTATACGTCTCATTCACCGCGATAATCCTGAGATGGTTTGTTTCTCAAGTGACCGCGCGGGTTCAGTGTCGGCTGTCAGTCTTGCTGTGGCCAGAGCGCCTTCACGATCGCATCCAGCCCGTCCGTCAGCGCGGCCGGGCCCGGCTGCAGGATCAGCGGCGATTTGATCTCGACGATGCGGTTGTTGCGCACGGCGGGGATGTCGCTCCAGCCCGGACGTTGCCTGATCCGCTCGGGCACGACCTTCTTGCCGCACCATGAGGCCAGGATCACGTCGGGCGCGGTCTCGCGCACCGTGTCTGATGAAATGATGCGGTCCTTGGCGGCCTGCTGAAACCGCAGCTTTGGCAGCACGTCTTCGCCGCCGGCAATCTCGATCAGTTCGGACACCCAGCCGATGCCGCTGATGATGGGATCGTCCCACTCCTCGAAATAGACTTTTGGTTTGGGTGAGGGACGGGGTGTCGCAGCGATGCTGGCAAGGCGCTGCTCAAAGCTGGTGGCAAGCTGCTCGGCGCGCTCCCCAGCTCCGACCAGCGCACCGAGCGTGCGGATCATCGCGAGTATTCCCGCGACGTCGCGCTGGTTGAAGACATGGATGGCGACGCCGGCGCGCACGAGGTCGGCGACGATGTCGGCCTGCAGGTCGGAGAAGGCGAGCACCAGATCCGGCTGTAGCGCCAGGATCTTCGGAATGTCCGCCGAGATGAAGGCCGATACCCGCGGCTTCTCGCGGCGCACCCGCGGCGGCCGCACCGCATAGCCGGAGACGCCGACGATACGGTCCTGCTCGCCGAGCAAATACAGCGTCTCCACGGTCTCTTCGGTGAGGCAGACGATCCGGTGGGGCGGGAACTGGCGCATGGGGGACATATGCAGAATTACCGGCCTCTTGTCACGGCGCCATTACCTCCGAGGTCATTGCCTGATTTACCTGGCTCCTTCATGCTTGCTGCGGAACTGCTTGAAAGAAATACGGGAGGACGCATGACGCTGCTGGAAAAAATCCAATCGATGAAGATGCCGTTTGCGGAATTGAAAGGCGTGACCTTTGTCGAGGCCGAGAAGGACCGTGTGGTCGCGAAGATGCTGGTGCGCCCCGAGCTCTGCACCTTGCGCAGCACGATTCACGGTGGCGCAGTGATGGCATTTGCGGATTCGGTTGGGGCGGCCGCGACCGTCATCAATCTGCCTGAAGATGCCAAGGGCACCACCACGATCGAGAGCAAGACCAATTTCATCGGCGGGGCCAAGGAAGGCAGCACGGTGATTGCGACCGCGACCCCGGTTCACCGGGGACGACGCACCCAGGTCTGGCAGACCCGGCTCGAAACCGAGGACGGCAAGCTGGTCGCGATCGTCACCCAGACCCAGATGGTGCTGTAGGCGCGCGGACAGTGCCCGCTACGCAGCGTCCGTCGGCAGGGCGTTCAGCATCCCGGTTTGCGGGTGACAATCCAGATATTCAAAGAAGGCTTCGTCGGCCCGCGCCACCGTGACCTCGTGATAGAGCCGCAGCTTCGCGGCAGGACCCAAGGTCGACAGATATTTCATCGCGGCGCCAAAAATCCGGACATGGGTCGGATGCGATTCCGCCCATCGCTCCAGGGCGGCGAGGCTCTTCCACCAGCTCATGCCGTAGGATTTTTCGGTGCGTGTGCCGTCGGGCGCGACGACGGTCATATATCGGTTGGCGTAACAGCCGATCGAGCGGCCGTCATCGCGCAGGAAGTCCATGCCTTCCCGCAACACCGGCTCGACATCCTCCAGGTACATCTTGCGTTCGGAGGCTTCGGTATCGCCCCAATCCTGGCCCGAGCGGATCAGGCAGACATTGTCTGAAGGGATGACCCTGATGCGGGCGCCATCACGGACAGCGGTGATCGTTCCTGATGGCGCCATCTCGCTGGTCTGGGAGTTGGGAATGCGATCGCGCATGCCGCCCCAATAGGCGTGCTCCTGAATCTCGCCGCTCATGCCGTCGGCGAGAACCGCGACGCCTTCGGGTCTTCCGATGGACGAGAACAGGGTCTCATAGCCTTCCACGCTGGGATGCAGCACCTCGATGAACGTGCCCACACCGCCGGCGTTTCGTCGCTCGCCGGTCCAGCCCTCGCGCGCCGCCGGGAACCAGCCGTCGAACCTGGCGCGATCGTCCCAATAGGCCACCGTGACGACATTGGTGAAACCGGCTTCGTCAATATAGCGCGCCCGGTCCCAATGCGTTGGGCCGCCATTCTGCCCGAAAGCGGCGACGATCCACGCCAGCGCTTGCTCGGCGGCTTCTGACGCCTCGCCACGGGTCTGGACACCGAAATAGGCCATCACCACCCGCACCACGGCGGGCTTGTGGCGCGCGACGAACGATGGGTAGGGCGGTGCGTAGTCGTCCGGGACGCGACGGTGGCGTGTGCGCGCGCTTCGCAGATGGTCCGGGATCGCGGATTCCATGGGCTCGCTCCTCGTCAGCTGGCAGAACCTTCTAAAGCTCTCAGGCCTGCAGCCTGATTTCGCTCATGACCTCGGCATCGACCGGTAAGGTAAAATGTTCGACGCGGTTGGCGCGGGACGTGTTGAGCAGCAGGCGCGTGACGTCGGGCCGGGAATAATGCCCGGCGGGATCGGCTGCGTTCTTCGCCACGCCGATCATGCCGAGATCGATATCGGCATAGAGAATGCCTTCCTGATCGGGCGGCAGTTTTTCGGCCAGCGAACTGCCGTCCGGTCCGTAGATGACAGCGTGACCGCCACCGGCATGCAGGAACGCGTGCTTCTCGGGGGAGTCGCAGAGCTCTTCGATCATGGCCTGCGAGACCACGGCGCAGGGAGCGAGGACGAAGCATGAGCCCTCGACCGCGTAGATCTTGCTCGCGGCGTTGTTGACCTCATGGCCGAGGGCATGCGCGAACGGGTCGTACAGCGAGAAGCTCGGCCAGGCGCCGACATGAACCTGCTCGTTCTGGGCGTACATCGCGTATTTCGACAGCGGCTGCAGATGTTCCCAGCAGCACAACGCCCCGAGCCGCCCCACATCTGCGCGATCATGCACGGCAAGGTCGCTGCCGTCGCCTTCGCCGAACACGGTGCGTTCGGCATGGGTCGGCCGCAGCTTGCGGCGCCTGGCGATGGTCTCGCCGTCGGGCCCGATCAGCCATTGTGCGATGTAGAGGCTGCCGCCGGCGCGTTCGGAGAGGCCGAGGACCGCGGTCAGCTTCGCACGCTTCACGGCGTTGCGGATCTTGTCGGCCTGCGGGCTGTCATAGGCCAGCGAGTTGTCGAAATAGCGTTGCACGAAACCGCGGCCGATCGCCCAGGCGGGCGCGCCGAGCCAGATCTGCCATGGATATCCGGGAATGAAGGTTTCGGGAAACGCGATCAGCTTTGCACCCTGGCTGGCAGCCTGTTCGATCAGCGCGATCGTCTTGTCCACGGTCGCATCGAGATCGAGGAAGACCGGCGCCGCCTGAACCACCGCTACCTTGTACTTCTGGTGCACGAGACCCATCGAAATCATCCTTCTGCGTTGGGAGATAAGGCAATCGCTGGGTCGAAAGCCTACCGCCGCCCCTGGCTGCGGCGCTTGTCCGTGGCAGAACGAAAACTTGTTTTAACTTGCAATTGTCAGCCGTGACGGCGGAGAACCCGGCGCGTCCGCAGGCGGGCGTTGTGCCGCCGCGGGAGGCCAGAGCGATCGAGGAGAATTTATTGCGTCGGGTGGTCTCGCCATTCGCGCGGCGAGGCACCGTACCTCTGCTTGAAGATCCGGCTGAAATGGGCGAGGTCGTTGAAGCCCCACGCGAATGCGATGTCGCTGATGTGCCGGGCCGCATGCGCCGGGTCCGACAGATCGCGCTTGCATCGCTCCAGGCGCTGCATCTGGACGTAGCTGCGGAACGAGTGCTGCTCGTCGGCCATCAGGTCGCTGGCATAGCGCGGCGAGATTCCGGTGGCCGCGGCAACCTGCGAGATCGACAGGTCGGGATCGCTCAGGTGCGTCAGGATGTAATTCTTGAGCCGATAAAGCAGCGCAGAGCGGTGAAACGACTGATCCGACGAACGCGCATGCATCCGATCGGCGAAGGCCATGGCAATGAGATCCAGTCCCTGATCCAAGAGGCGGGATGCTGTGGCGGGATCGACGTGGTCGACGACCTTGCTGGTGCTAACCAGAAACTCGTAGGCCAGGCCTTCCAGGGGCCGACTGCTGCAGAAGGTGGTCGCGGTCAGCGCGTCGAAGGCGCCGATGCGTTGCTGCAGAAGTTTTCGCGGCATCTGCAGGATCGTTTGTGAAAAACTGTCATCGAAGCGCAGCTCGTAGGGGCGGGTGGTGTCATAAATGACGAACTGTCCCGCGCAGACGACGGCATCGCGGCCGTCCTGATACACGCCGTTGACGCCGCGGTTGCCCAGCGCCAGCAGCACGTAATCCTCGCTGGCGCGTGCGATCCGGGATGGCGTGCGGAACACCCGCTGGGCGCAGGAATCGACGCGGGTAAACGTCGCGCGGCCGACCGCGGATTGCGAAACCGCGCCCCAAAACCCCTCCCGCATATCGGAGTGGCAATCGAGACCGACAAAGGTATCGCAGACGATGTCCTGCCAGACCGCAAGGCGTCGATCTGGAACTGAAGAACTCGTGTCGAGCACGAC
The DNA here is from genome assembly GCF_018130185.1 of Bradyrhizobium sp. AUGA SZCCT0182. Taxonomy (NCBI): domain Bacteria; kingdom Pseudomonadati; phylum Pseudomonadota; class Alphaproteobacteria; order Hyphomicrobiales; family Nitrobacteraceae; genus Bradyrhizobium; species Bradyrhizobium sp. AUGA SZCCT0182. Next base: position 28,531 of record NZ_JAFCLY010000032.1, read on the forward strand.
AGCCACGATGGGACCTCCGGGAACCGGGATAAGTGTGGGCCAAAGCCCGGCTCAAATCCAGTGTGTGCAAATAGCTTGCCGAGCGCCGCGACTGGCGTCGATTTGGTTACCGAATTGTTAAGCAGAGAATGGCTTTTTATTAGGCATTTGAAGGGGTTGAACTTCATATTGCGATGCACAATATAGGTGGTCTAGGGATTCGACGCCTCCTCGAGGGCCACCACGAGGAGTTATGACTATGAACTACCATACTACCGTTCCGAGCCGCGCCAAGAGTACGGTCAAGGGCACCGTTCGGATTCTAAGCCAGCAAGAGGAATTGCCGCTTCTGCGCGATCACCTTTTGCGGCTCGACCGCACCAGCCGCCATGATCGCTTTCATGGCTTCATGGACGACAGTTTCATCGAACGCTACGCCGAAAAATGCGCCAACGACGGCACGGTGATCATTGGCTATTTCGAGGATGGCGTGGTGCGCGGTGCCGCCGAACTGCATCCGCCGGAGCAATCGCCTGACGCATTGCCGGAGATCGCCTTCAGCGTGGAGAGCTCAGTACGACGCAAGGGCGTCGGCAGCATCCTGTTCAGGAAGCTGATCGCGGAGGCGCGGGCCAAAGCATATAAAAGCCTGCGGATCACCACCGGCGCGCAGAATGAAGCGATGCGTGCGCTCGCCAACAAGTTTGGAGCACACCTGACGTTCCGCTACGGCGAATCCACCGGCAGCATCGATCTGGCCAAGCAGAACCAGCCGGAAGGGGCGCCGTCCGCAATGGCGACGACGCTCGAGGCCGCACGGGCGATTACGAACTTCAATCGCGCTTATTGGGCCATGATGCTGAGAATGTCTGGCTGGGGCCGGACGGCCTGACCGGAAGGCCCATCGACAGAGCCCCGTTCCGCTTGCATCGGAACGGGGCTCTGTATTTTTTGATTTGACGCGTTTTCTTGACGCGAACCGGTGCCCACTTCGCTTGAAAAACGCTTTAGCGGCAATTCGCGGATCTCCTGGATCACGCGAATTGCCCGGGGGCCTTTAACACTATGATCTTCAGGAATGGACTTCAGGTACCGGTGCGCTTGTCGTTACCGAAGCGCCTGATCACCTTGCGTTCGACCACAACCGAGCGCTGGGCGCCTTGCTCGCCCGTGATGACGCGGGTGGCGGATCGCGCAACGGCGCGGCCGGTCTTCTTTACCTCAGCCAGCACTTCTTCGTACGGCAGCCCCATCAGCGCTGCGGCGATTTCCGCCTGCTGCTGCTGATCGTCGGTAATGCCGACGGCGGCGAAGATCGCTTCTTCCAGCGTCGGCGGATCGCGCCGTACGCGCCGGGTGCCGTATTTCGTGTTCCAGTCTTCGCTCATCGGGGCCTCGCATCTGATGCGGAGATACCTAAGTGCCCTTATGTTGCATTGCAATATGAATTTGGCGTGGCATTACAGCCATGCACCTACAATTTCTCCAGTCTGGTAGCGTCGTACAGTTCGATGGACGTGGCGGCCGCGGCCAGCGACTGCAGCGACTTGACGAAATCGCGCGAAGCGGGGACCGCGAAATGGTTAAGCAGCGCCGCGCGGTCGGCCCATTGCTCGAAAAACACCAGCCGCAGCGGGTTTTCGCAATCGACATGCACGGCGTGCGAGATGCACCCGGGTTCGCTGCGCGAACGATAGACGTGCTCGAGGCTCAGGCGGCGGACCTCGTCGAAACTGTCCTGGCGTGCCGTCACACTGCCGGTAACCACGATCATGTTGTCCTCCCGGTTTCACCGTCCTTGTCGGGACTATTCGGCGGCGGTCAGATCCAGCGGTTGTTGAGGCCAGCGTTTCAGCGCGGCGTGTCCGGCATCGGTCAGGACGTAAATGCCGCGCTCGGCGCGATCGAACCAGCCATAGACATTGTGCAGTAGAATCTTGCCGGCGTCCGGCATCTCGATCCGCAAATCCTTCACGCGCCGCGGGCCACCTGAAAGTGCCGCAGCACAGGCCAGCGCCTGCTGGCGGTAGGCCGTCATGATCGGCGCGCGCGTGCTGCCGCCCATCGCCGGATCGCCCTTGCGTCGCTCATGCTCCCTGATCAGCCGCGAGCGTTTCTTGGGATTGCGGCGAGGGGCTGTCGTGGCGGGTTTGACGATCACCTCGACGTCGCCGGTGTTGGTGACCGCGAGCATGCCAAAGCCGAGCCGCCGACAGAGGTTGCGATAGCGGGCGTCACTTTCGCGGCCCTTGCCGCGTGCCGACAATTTGGCCGCGAGCCACACCTCGTCACAGGCGCCGGCGCGATCGACCGCCTGCAGGATCAGTTCGAGATTGAATGTGAGCTTCAATTCCCCGATCACCACGACCGGCGGATCGTCGCCGCTCAGCGCCACCAGGTCACAGCCGCCGATCTCGCCCTTGACCGTGAAGCCGAGCTTTTCAAGGAAGCGTTTGACGGGCAGATAAAGCGCGGTTTCCAACGACAGGCTCCGGCGGCAAAAGCGGCCGCGACTCAGTGTCACGAGTTTAGCCCGGATTTGGCCAAATCGCGCGTAAGTGGCTATCTTGGCCGGCGGGACAGGCAAACGGGCGCGATCCAATCCATGATCAGGAACGGCCTCTATCACATTACCGTGGAAATGCTGGACAGCGTCCACGGCGGCAACCAGGGCGTCATGGTCGTGCGTGATGGCCAGTTGCGGGGTGGCGACTCGTTCTTCTATGCCTACGGCACCTACACGGCAGCGAACGGCAAGTGGAAAGGCGAACTGACCAACCAGGAGCATTCGCCGACCTATGGCGAGCGGCCGGTCTGGGAACGCAAGATCGTCACCATCGGATTTACTGGAACCTATACAGACGACACCGCCGAGAGCGACGGTATCGCGCTCGCCGGCAAGCAGAGCATCCGCTTCAAGTCGATGCTGCGGATATTGATCCCGGACTGAACGCGCGCGGCGACATCTCCACCGTCTGGATTCAGAAAAACAACAAGGACCGGCTGCAGCCGGAGCGGTCATGCTCAAGGGACTTTACAAGGCCGAGATTCACACCACGCATGGTGGCTCCGGCCGCGGCGTGATGGTGGCGCGCGACGGGCGTTTGTTCGGCGGCAATGCCGCCTTTGCGTTCGCCGGCCGCTACCTCGAATCCGGTCACGATATCGCTGTCGACATCACGACGGTCCAGCGCAACGACAATCTGGGTTTCAAGCCGGTATCGGGTGCCGATAACATCACGCTGCGGGGAACGCGCAGAGGGGGTGACCGATACATATTTGAGGATGGCACCGCGCTGCTCGCGGGCGGGCCATTCACGGCTGACGTAACCGCCATCAGCGAGGAGGCGGCGCCGCCGGCGGGCGCGAACGCGCCGGACGGCGTCCGGAACGGACTCTATTCGCTCAACATCCGCATGCTCGACGGCATCGACTCCGGCAATACCGGCCTGATGGTGCTGCATGACGGCACCATTCGCGGCGGCGACGCCCATTTCGACTATGTCGGCGCCTACAGCAGCGCGCAGGGGCGGTGGAAGGGCGAATTGATCAACCACACGCATACGCCGACCATGGGTCAACGTCCGCTGTTCGGCGACCGTGAGGTCGGCATCGGCTTTTCCGGCACCTACGACGAGGATGGCGCGGAAGGCGAAGCCACCGCCCTGGCCGGCAAGCGCAGCATCCGCTTCAAGGCGGTGCTGCGCAGGCTTGCAGATTGAGGACTTAAACCCGCCCGCTTACCGGCAGCAGCGCGCCGGTGACGGCGGAGGCGGCGTCGCTGGCGAGGAACAGGATCACGTCGGCCAGTTCTGTTGGTCTTACCCATTTGCTGAAATCGGCTTTCGGCATGCTGGCGCGATTGGCCGCGGTGTCGATGATCGACGGCAGCACGGCGTTCACCGTGATCCTGCCCTTGTATTCGGCGGCGAGCGCTTCGGTCAGGCGATGCACGCCGGCCTTGGACGCGGCATAGGCGCCCATGCCGGCGCTCGCCTGCAGCGCGCCAAGCGCGCCGACATTGACGATCCGTCCGGCACCGGACGCGGTCAGATACGGGATCGCCGCACGCGAGGCGTTGAGCGCGGTCGTGACGTTGAGCGCGTACATGCGCTGCCACGTCTTCGGATCGCCCTCGATGACCGTCTCGAACGCAAAACCGCCGGCGATGTTGATCAGCGCGTCGAGCCTGCCGAAATGCGATGCCGCGGCATCGATGGCCTTTTTCGCCGCCGCCGCATCGGTCAGGTCGACACCGCCGAGTTCGAACTGGTTTGACGTCGCCGGCACCTGCGTCGGCGCGTGGTCCACGCTTGCGACCCTGGCGCCGGCCGCCAGCGCCTGGTCAACGACGACGCTGCCGAGCGCGCCGAGGGCGCCGGTCACGACAATGACTTTTCCATCCATAATGGGCCTCCGCGGGCCGATAAAAGGAAGCACACACTAGCGCCGGCAGTTTTTCATTTGCAATGCGGCGAATTTCGCATCCAAATGCGGGTGTCGAACAAAATATTCCCGTTGAGGGTGATGAAATGAACGACGTGTCACGTACCGGCGATCCGGACGTCGCCAACTTCAAATACAAACTGCCGTATCTGACGGCGGCGCTCCAGCGTCCGGAAAAGGTCAAGATCGTGGCGATCGGCTCGTCATCGACGGCGGGCGTTGCGCCGGTCGCACCTTATCCGCCTCGTCTGGAAATGCTGTTGCGGCAGAAACTTGCGCGGCGCACGATCGATGTGGTCAACCGCGGTATCAGCGGCGAAGAGGCGCCGAAAGAGTTAGAGCGGTTTCGATCCGACGTGTTCGATGAGGCGCCCGCTCTGGTAATCTGGCAGGTGGGTACCAACGCAATCTTTCATGACATGGATCGCAGGGAGGTCGCCAGAGCCATCGAGAGCGGGTTAAGACAACTCGCCGACTTGTCGGCGGATGTGATCCTGATGGACCTGCAATACACCAGGGCGATGACCGACAAGCTCAAGGCATCGGAAGAAATGGTGGCGTTCATCGCCGCAGCCGCTGAGATCGCGAAGGTCAACGTCTTTCAACGCTTCGCCCTGATGCGACGCTGGGTCGATGACAAGATCCCGATCAGTGCCCTGGAAGACGGTGCCGACAATCATCTTCACATTAGCGAGTGGGCGACCGGTTGCTTGGCAGAAGCCCTGAGCGATGCGATCGAGCGGGCCGTGAAGGCGGCGGGTACTACGTAAGAATACGGATCAAGGCCGATAGCTAAAATTTGCCTGAGTTGCGCAAGTCGATTGCAGGTTCCGTTCCCTACAAGGGGAGTCCAATCCTGGCAGGGGCATCACGATGGGATCTCTACCCGATCACGGTTTACCGCTTGTTCAGCTTAAGGAGCAGCGGCGGGACTTGGTGGTCGCGCTGCAAAACCGCAACGGTCCGATCAAGGACTGGGAGCTGATGCAGATTGCGGCGATCCAGCAGGCGATCCAGGCGTTCGAGGACGTCATCGCCGATCTCGATGCTGAAATGGAAATGGAAGCCGCGGCCTGAGCGATCGCGAGACACACTCGCGCCCGAAAGTCGGCCGCGCGGATCGTTTCGATGCGGCGGGTGAAACACGAGCAGAGCGTTTTCGAGCGAAGTGGGCCTCGGTTCGCGTGAAGAAAACGCGTCAAAATAAAAACTGTCAGGATTGCAGATAGCGCGCCGCGAGCGCCGCGCGCTCCTTTTCGCCAAGACCGATGCCGTCGCGGAGATAAGCTTCGAGACTGCCATAGTCGGCGTCAATGGCTTCGAACGCAGCGCTGAGGAACGCGGGCTGCACCGAACCCAGCACCTGCTTGACGTGATCAGGCAGGTCGCTGCTGGCAGCGGGATCCCTGCGGTAGAACTGGTTGGTCAACAGATAATCTTCCGCAATCACCTCGTCGGGAACGCCGAGCGTATGCAGGATCAGCGCACAGGCGAAGCCGGTGCGATCCTTGCCGGCGGTGCAATGGATCACCAGTGGCGCGCGGTCCTCCAGCAGATGCGCAAACAGCGCCCGGAAGCGCGGCGTGTTCTGTTGCACATAGCTGCGGTAGGAATCGCGCATCACCTCGACGGCGTGGTCAGTCGACAGCGCCGTACCGCTGGCGGCGATGGCACGAAGTGCGGCGACCACCGTTGGCTCGACCGGCAGCGAATGCACGGTGATATCGGCCAGGCCGCACACCGCCTCGGCGCGCTCCGTCGTGCCTCGAAAATCGAACGCGCGCTTGACGCCGAGCGAGCGCAAGACCGCAGCGTCATCATCGGTGAGATGGCCGAGGTGGTTGGACCGGAACATCTGCCGCCAGCGTACCGTGCGGCCGTCCCGGGTGAGATAACCGCCGAGGTCGCGGAAATTGCTGGCGCCAGCAAGATTGAGATGACGGGCAGGGGAATCTGACATCGGGGCTGCCTTACGGAATTCTTGATAGAATTCTTGGAGATGCAATTCTTGTGTGGCGATCGAGCCGGGGTGTGTCGCGTCTTGCCCTCTGGTCTATACTCGGGCCGTCAGGAGGAGAATATGAATAATCGCAAGATCGCTGGTTTCGCGGCGGCGTTGCTTCTGGGAACGATGTTTTTGGGAGCGGGCGGCTCGACGGCCGCGTTGGCACAGGCGACCTTCAAAAACTATCGTTGCGCCGACGGCACGCAATTCATCGCCGGGTTTTTTCGGTACGATTCACGCGCCCATCTGCAGCTCGATGGCAAGGCGGTGACGCTGAAAAAGGCTGTGGCGTTGTCGGGGTCGCGCTATTCGGGCCGCGGGATTACCCTGAAAGTCACAAAGGCCGGGCTCACCACGCTCAAGCACGCCAAACGGCCGGTAACGGCATGCGAACTGACGTAAAAACAGGGTTTGCATGAAAAAGGGCCGAAACGATTTCGTTCCGACCCTTTTCTACTTCACCGACCGCGCCTGAACTCTTTGACGCGGATTTGCCGAACATTGGGCTGGCATCAGTGGTCACGCCCAGGCTTGGTTTCCTCGATGGCCGCTGCGTGGTACCAGCTGCCGCTGCAGTCCGCGACATCGACCGTCGGCGCGGCAAAGTCGGGCTTGGTCTCGCCAAAGCGACGTCCCGCCAGGGCCGACCGGCCCCCGGCTGGGAATTGATAGATCTTGGCAGATCCCTCATTCACACCTGTATTGATCATCCTGGTCTCTCCTGGATCGAGCGAACCACCATGGTGCGCCCGACTCGTTCTCCGTTAGTTACCGAGACTGCGATATCGTTCGCGCCCTCCCGGAATGCAAATTGCTCAAAAAAAGTCAGCTGCTGTGCATTTTGTAGGCATTTCCTGTTTTGCTTCGTGTGAGGCAATGGGCAGGTGACTAACGCTTGAGCCGGGGAGATGGTTGCCGGCCGCGACCGAACCTCCCGCCGAATGGCGCAAAAGGCTGCTGCAGCTTTAATCGGGCCGGGAGTTGCGGGCCGAAACTGCCGTAGAATCGGGCGTCAGACGGGCTTGAAAGCGCCTTTTGGCCGCCCGCCGCGCATGTCAGGCGCGCTTCTATGTCGCATCAAAAAATGCACGCACGAGGGTGGACATCCCAAAGCCGTCCGGTGCCGCGCTGCAGCGATTGGCACTTTAATTGCTTGGTAAGAAGCGGCCTGACGTGGCCGGGTACACGTGTGCGGGGACTGCAGGGCTTCTAACCTCCAAAGTCCGAGGCTTCCGCACCTAGCAGCATTAAACTCAAGAGAGGCTCAATGACCAAGTACAAGCTCGAGTATATCTGGCTCGACGGGTATACGCCGACACCGAATCTGCGCGGCAAAACACAGATCAAGGAATTCGCTTCGTTCCCGACGCTCGAGCAGCTCCCGCTGTGGGGCTTCGATGGCTCATCGACCATGCAGGCCGAAGGCAGAAGCTCGGATTGCGTGCTCAAGCCGGTTGCGGTTTATCCCGACGGCGCGCGCAAGGACGGCGTCCTGGTGATGTGCGAAGTCATGATGCCGGATGGCGTCACCCCGCACGCGACCAACCGGCGCGCCACCATTCTTGACGACGAAGGCGCGTGGTTCGGCTTCGAGCAGGAATACTTCATGTACAAGGACGGCCGGCCGCTCGGTTTCCCGACCTCGGGTTATCCTGCGCCGCAGGGCCCGTATTACACCGGCGTCGGCTACAGCAATGTCGGTTCGGTCGCGCGTGAGATCGTCGAGAAGCATCTCGAGCTCTGTCTTGCCGCCGGCATCAACCACGAGGGCATCAACGCCGAAGTGGCGAAGGGCCAGTGGGAATTCCAGATCTTCGGCAAGGGCTCCAAAAAGGCCGCCGACGAAATGTGGATGGCTCGCTACCTGTTGCAGCGCCTGACTGAAACTTACGGCATCGACATTGAGTATCACTGCAAGCCGCTCGGCGACACCGACTGGAACGGCTCGGGCATGCACGCCAACTTCTCGACCAAACTTATGCGCGAGACCGGCGGCAAGGCCTATTTCGAGGCGCTGATGGCGGCCTTTGAGAAGAACCTCATGGACCACATTGCCGTCTACGGGCCGGATAACGACAAGCGTCTGACCGGCAAGCACGAGACCGCTCCCTGGAACAAGTTCAGCTACGGCGTGGCTGACCGCGGCGCCTCGATCCGCGTGCCGCACTCGTTCATGAAGAACGACTACAAAGGCTATCTCGAAGACCGCCGCCCGAACTCGCAAGGCGACCCCTACGCCATCGCTTCGCAGATACTGAAGACGATCGCCGAAGTTCCGACGGCTGCCAAGTCGGCCGCCGCCTAAACCACGCCGCAGACCCGGACGGGGGCGTCCGGATTACAACCCTGACCCGCCAAAGCGTGCCCGCTTTGGCGGGTCATTGCATTGCGATGACGTTGCCTCAAATGAATCGATTCAAGCCCTTTGCCCGATTCAAGCCGTTCCCCTGCGTTATGAACCGCGCTAGATAGCGGATGCGCTTGCCGGGGACACGGCCATTGCTCGAGGGTTTCTACAAGATCCGGTTTCAGCTCAACGACGCGGTCGGCCGCAGCGTGATGTATGTGCGCGCCGGCAAGATGCTCGGCGGCAATTCCGCCTTTGCGCATATCGGCACCTACCGGGAAGAAGCCGATGGCGAGCTTGCCATCGAGATCAAGACCGTTCGCCATAATCCCGACCCGAATTACCGCGCGATGGCCGGCACCGACGACGCCACCCTGCTGGCGCGGGGCAAGCCGGATGGCAATCTTTACCGGTTTGAAGGCGGCCTCAAGGAATTGCCGGGTGCGAAATTCAGCTCAGTCATGACGCCGATCGGGGAGGAGGAGATCCCGATCGCCGGAGGCGTCGGCCAGGATGGTATCGTCAATGGCCTCTATTCCATTCACATCCGCATGCTCGACGGCGTCGACGGCGGCCTGACTGGCGTGATGCTGCTCAATGAGGGCCGTATCCTCGGCGGCGACGCGTCGTTCTACTACATCGGCAGCTACACCTCGGAGAAGGGCCGCTGGAAGGGCCAGATCCTCAATCAGGAGCACACGCCGGCAAGGGGCGAGAACCCGGTGTTCGGCGGCCATGAGGTCGGCATTGGCTTTGCCGGCACCTGCGACGACCAGGGCGCGCTGCTGGAGGCCACCGCGCTTGCGGGCAAGCGTAGCCTCCGCCTGACGGCCGTGCTCAAGCTGATGCATCGGGCGTAACGCCATGGACAATGCCGTGCGCGTGCTCTCGACACTGGCCCTGAAGGGCGCGGTTCACAATCTGGCTGGGCATTATGAGGCAGCCGGCGGTGTGCGCATCGATGCCGACTTCGCGCCGACATTGGCGCTGCTGGATCGCCTGCGCGGCGGCGAGGGCGCCGACGTCGTTATCCTGACCCGCGAGGGGCTCGACGACATGGCCCGCGAGGGGCGCGTGGTGGCGGATAGCTGCGTGGATCTCGCGCGGTCCTATGTCGGCCTGGCGGTGAAAGCGGGCTTTGCCCATCCCGACATCGCAACCGAGCCCGCGCTGCGCGCGGCGCTGCTTGCCGCCCGTTCGGTGGCCTATTCGCGGATCGGCGCCAGCGGCATTTTGTTCGCGCAGTTGATCGAGCGCTTGGGTATTGCATCCGAGATCAATGCGAGAGCGTGCATCATCCCGTCGGGTTTCACGGCCGAGCGGCTGGTCACCGGAGAGGCCGATCTGGCCGTGCAGCAGATTAGCGAGTTGAAGCAGGTCGGGGGTATCGAGGTTATTGGCCCGATTCCTCGCGAGCTGCAAACGCCCGCGGTGTTTTCCGCCGGCCGCGTGGCGGCCTCTGGCAAGGCTGCTCAAGCGGACCGGCTGTTGCGGTTTCTCGCCTCGCGCGAGGTTGCGCCGGTGCTGCGCGAGAGCGGGCTTGAGCCTTGAATTTGCGAGCCTTGAATTTGCCTGCCGGTCGACGCAACCTGTCGCCCCATGAGGACGCTGTTTCACGGTGTCGCGGTTGCGATGGGTGTGTTGGTGTTGCCCGTTCCGGCGCGCGCGCAATCGGCCGATCTCGTGCTCTGCGACCGCGTCGCCGTCGATCCGTCCGATCTCGACAAGCCGGCCGACGTGACCAATCTGTGCTTTTGAGGTGAGGGGCGCGTCGTTCAGGCCGCCATCACTTCATGTAATAGCTGATGTAGTATCGCGCCCGCTGATAGGTTAGCTCCAGATATCCGGGATAATCTCTTGCCGCCAGTTCGACCGCGCGCTTGTAGCGTGCGCCGAACTCGCCCTTGATCTTGTCGAAGTAACCAAAACAGGCATCGTCGAATCTCACCGCGGCAATGATGGCCTGCTTCACTTCCGCTTCATCCATACCGGGATGGGTGAGTTGCAAGCGGTCGAAGGTCAGACCGTCTTCGGGATGATCGTGCTCGAATTTGACCTCGATGGAATTTTCTCCCGACGGCCGCGACCGGAATACGTCACGCACGTTCGGCGGCATCGCGCGCCACGCGAGCAAGTCGAGCTTGGAGCACTCCCGCCACAGCAAATAGGCTGCGTCCTTCAACGGCAGCTCGCTGGCCTCGGCGATAGTTCGGGCAATGGTCTCTTCATCTTCGGTCATCGGTATCACCCGCAATGGAAATCGCCCATTGGTCGGCTGCCGTGGCCAGCCGGTTCACGTCGCCGGCACCGGTTGCGTGAGGTATGACACGGAACGCCCAAAGCCTGCGCTGAAACGACCGCTGGTACTGCTTCCCCGCTGGTGCTATGCCGCCGCGAGATGGTTCAATAAAGCTGGAAATCTTCCTTGCTGGACGGGCTTTACAAGGCTGAGTACGGCGTGAACGACGCGTTCGGTCGCAGCATCATGTGCATGCATGAGGGCAAGCTGCTGGGCGGCAATTCCGCTTTCGCGCATCTGGGGACCTATCAGGAGAGCGGCGAGGAGATCCTCGCCGAGCTCATCACCCAGCGTCACAATCATGATCCCCATTACAAGCCGCTGATGGACACCGACGTCGCCTCAGCCAGCGTGATTGGCCGGGTCAACGGCAACATGCTGCGCTTCGAGGGCAGCGCCGCGCAGCGGCCGGGTGCGCTGTTCTGGGCCAATCTGACCCGGCTCGACGACGAGGCCTTGCCGCCTGTCGGTGAAGTCGGGCCAGGGGGCATCGTGAACGGGCTCTATTCCATTCACATCCGCGCGCTCGACGGCGTCGATGCCGGCCTGTCCGGCGTCATGCTGCTGATGAATGGCCGCATCCTCGGCGGCGACGCGTTCTTCTATTACCTCGGCTCCTACAGCTCGGCCGATGGCCGCTGGAAAGGTGAGATCCTCAACCAGGAGCACACGCCGGCGAAGGGCGAAAATCTGGTGTTTGGCGGCCATGAGGTCGGCATCGGCTTTGCTGGCACCTGCGCCGACGAGGGCGCGGAACTGGAAGCCATCGCGCTGGCGGGAAAGCGCAGCCTGCGACTGGCCGCCACCTTGAAGCTGATGCGGGCCGCATAATCTTTTTATTTGACGCGTTTTCTTGACGCGAACCGGTGCCCGCTTCGCTCGAAAACGCTATGCCTAGCCCCCGGAATAGGCTTTCCCCTGCGCCCCACATGGAATAAGAGCGGCCAACAATTTTCATGTTTGGGCAACAATGATCCGTCTCGATAACGTCAGTAAGCAAGTCGGCCACCAGATCCTCTTCATCGAAGCTTCGGCAGCCCTGCAAAAGGGCGAGAAGATCGGCCTTGTCGGCCCGAACGGGGCTGGAAAGACCACGCTTTTCCGGATGATCTCAGGCCAGGAACTGCCCGACGAGGGGCAGGTGTCGCTCGATCGCGGCATTACCATCGGCTATTTCAGCCAGGATGTCGGCGAGATGGCAGGCCGCAGCGCGGTTGCCGAGGTGATGGACGGCGCCGGCCCCGTCAGCGTCGTGGCGGCCGAACTCAGGGCGCTCGAGGCCGCGATGGCCGATCCGGACCAGGCGGATGAGATGGAAGACATCATCGCCCGCTATGGCGAGGTCCAGCACCGCTTTGAGGAACTCGACGGCTATGCGCTGGACGGCCGGGCACGCGAGGCGCTTTCGGGCCTCGGGTTCAGCCAGGAAATGATGGATGGCGACGTCGGCGCGCTGTCGGGCGGCTGGAAGATGCGCGTGGCGCTGGCGCGCATCCTGCTGATGCGGCCGGACGTGATGCTGCTGGACGAACCGAGCAACCATCTTGATCTGGAAAGCCTGATCTGGCTGGAGCAGTTTTTGCGAGGCTATGAAGGCGCGCTGCTGATGACCTCGCATGACCGCGAGTTCATCAACCGCATCATCAACAAGGTGGTCGAGATCGACGGCGGCACGCTGACGACCTTTTCCGGCAACTACGAATTCTACGAACAGCAGCGTGCGCTGAACGAGAAGCAGCAGCAGGCGCAGTTCGAGCGCCAGCAGGCGATGCTGGCCAAGGAGATCAAGTTCATCGAGCGCTTCAAGGCGCGTGCCTCGCACGCGGCCCAGGTGCAGAGCCGCGTGAAGAAGCTCGACAAGATCGAGCGCGTCGAGCCGCCGAAGCGGCGCCAGACGGTCGCGTTCGACTTCCTGCCGGCGCCGCGCTCCGGCGAGGACGTCGTCAGCCTGAAGAACGTCCACAAGGGTTACGGCAGCCGCAGCATCTATGAAGGGCTCGACTTCATGATCCGCCGCCGCGAGCGCTGGTGCGTGATGGGCATCAACGGCGCCGGCAAGTCGACGTTGCTGAAACTGGTGGCGGGCTCGACCGAGCCTGATGACGGCGCCGTCGTGGTCGGCGGCAGCGTCAAGATGGGCTATTTCGCCCAGCACGCGATGGATTTGCTCGACGGCGAACGCACCGTCTTCCAGTGGCTGGAAGATTGCTTCCCGCAGGCAGGCCAGGGCTCATTGCGCGCGCTGGCCGGCTGCTTCGGATTTTCCGGCGACGATGTCGAGAAAAAATGCCGGGTGCTGTCGGGCGGCGAGAAGGCGCGTCTGGTGATGGCGCAGATGCTGTTCGACCCGCCGAATTTTCTGGTGCTGGACGAGCCGACCAACCATCTGGATCTCGCGACCAAGGAGATGCTGATCAACGCGCTCTCCGAATTCGAGGGCACCATGCTGTTCGTCTCGCATGATCGTCATTTCCTGGCGGCGCTTTCCAACCGCGTGCTGGAATTGACGCCCGAGGGCATCCACCAGTTTGGCGGCGGCTATACGGAATACGTCGCGCGCACCGGCCACGAGGCGCCGGGCCTGCGGAGCTGATGCGCGGGACGCACATGGGGCACGCGCCGCGGGCTGCTTGAACCATCATGATCTGCCCGATACGCTTCTTGCAAAAATCGGGGGAAACGATGCGGCAGATCAGGATCGGCGACATCACTATCGACGCGGTGATTGAGCGAGAGGGGCCGTGGCGGCGGCCGCAGGATTTCTTCCCGGCCTATGACGACGCGGTCTTCAAGCAGCATCTGCCAAAGATGGAGCCGGAATTCTTCGACGCGGCGTCCGGCAAGATGTTCATCACCTACCAGACGTTTGTGGTCCGCACGCCGCGCCATACCATCCTGGTCGACACCTGCACCGGCGAGGACAAGGGGCATCCGCCGCCGTTCGATTTCCCCGGCAAGGCGCGCTGGCGCAACGAGCTGTTCGCGCTCGGCGTCGGCTTCGAGCAGGTCGATTACGTGTTCTGCACCCATCTGCACATTGACCATACCGGCTGGAACACCATGCTGCGCGACGGGCGCTGGGTGCCGACTTTCCCGAATGCGAAGTACATATTCCACAAAAAGGAATACGCGGTGTGGGAAGCCGAATACGCCAGGGGAGCCGAGCCGCCCGGCAAGGTGTTTCGCGACAATTGCCTGCCGATCGTGGAGGCCGGGCAGGCGCTGCTGGTCGACGACGACTACGCACTCGACGACACCGTCACGCTGACACCGACGCCCGGGCATTCGCCCTGCCATTGCTGCGTCAACATCTTCTCGAAAGGTCAGCACGCCGTGGTGGCCGGCGACTTGATGCATCATGCGATCCAGTGCCGCGAGCCCGACTGGTCGCCGGGTGTCGACTGGGACCCAAAACAGTCGGCGGTGTCGCGCCGCACGTTCTTTGCCTCCGTTGCCGGCACCGATACGCTGATCCTGCCGGTTCATTTCCCGAATCCGACGGTCGGCCTGATCACGGCCGATGGCGATCGCTTCGATTATCGTTTCAAACGGGATTAGCGCTATTGACTGATCGCTCACCGAATGGCGACTTCGTGCGCTATGTCGGGTTCGACGACTAGACCAGCAACACAGGACAGCATCATGGATCAGCGCGACCCAAGGACCGGTAAGGAGCACCGAGAGTTCTTCAACATAGATCTCTCCTCAGGTTGGGAAACGATCGCACCGGGTATCGAAGCGAAGACGTTAGCTGGATCGCTCGATGAAGCTGCCGGCAAGGGGCATCTCAATCGCCTCGCTCGATGGGCGCCGAATGCCGAGATCGACGCTGTGCGCGTGCACGAGTTTTACGAGGAGGTCGTGGTTGTCCAAGGAACGCTCCTTGTGGCCTCGCAGGAGCCGCCACATCGTTTCGAGGCGTTCCACGCTCCGGCTTTCGCCTGCCGCCCTCCGCATGCCAAACACGGCCCCTTCAAGGCAGGTCCGGAAGGCTGTTTGCTGCTTGAAACATCGTTTTTCTACTAGGCGGTACCCGCAGATTGACCCCACCGCGCGCAGAACGCCTCGACGTCGCCGGATTGAAATTCCGGCAGGCGATGAAAGATGGTTTCCGCCGGCCAATTCCACCACGCAATCCGCGAGAGCTGCACGGCGATTTCGCGGTTGAAGCGCTCCCTGATCTGCCTTGCCGGAACACCGCCGACAATCGTGTAGGGTGCCACATCGCGGGTGACGACGGCGCCCGCGGCCAGCACGGCGCCATCGCCCACCGTTACGCCCGGCATCACAATGACGGCGTGACCGATCCAGACATCGTTCCCGATCACGACGCGGTCGGCGCGGCGTTGCCGGAAGAAGGTGTGATCCCGCTTTGCGTCGGCGGTGTAGTATTCAGGGCAGTAGGTAAATCGGTGCTGCGACGGCCGGTCGAGGGGATGGTTGGGTGCGCCGATGCGCACCTGCGCCGCGATCGCGCAAAACTTTCCGATCTCTGCATCCGCGACCATGCAGCCCGGGCCGAGATAGGAGTAATCGCCGAGTTCGGTGTATTCGATGGCGGTATCGCCGAGAACCTCGCAGCAAACACCAATCGTGACCTCGCGCAGTTTGACCGTGGGCTCAACGACGGTTTCAGCGAGCTTTGGGCGCGGGGGAGCCGGTTGGTGCATGTCGACTGCTCGTCCTGAATCAAGCGGCCCTGCTGCCGCGAGATTCATCTATCACACCAGGCAGGCGGCCGCGCGCAAAGGTTCGGACTGGCCAGCATGCGCTGGCTGCAACGATCCCCGCCTGACTCAGGCGGCGCGAACCTCGCTGAGGAAGCGGTTGACCTGGCCGGCGAGGTCCTTGGACTGCGACGACAATTGCTCGGCAGCGCCCAGCACCTGGGTGGCGGCTGAACCGGTCTCGTCGGCCGCCCGCTGCACGCCGGAGATGTTGGCGTTGACTTCCTGGGTGCCGCGCGCGGCTTCCTGGACGCTGCGGGAAATCTCCTGCGTCGCCGAACCCTGTTCCTCGATAGCCGAGGCAATCGCAATGCCGATCTGGTCGATCTCGGCGATGACATTGGCGACGTTCTGAATGGCCGTCACCGTCTCGTCGCTCGCGGCCTGGATGGCGGCGATCTGTTCGGAGATCTCGGTGGTCGCTTTCGCGGTCTGGCCGGCCAGCGATTTGACTTCGGAGGCGACGACGGCAAAGCCGCGGCCGGCATCGCCGGCGCGTGCGGCCTCGATGGTCGCGTTGAGGGCGAGCAGGTTGGTCTGGGCCGCGATGCTCTGGATCAGCGTCACGACGTCGCCGATCTTCTGCGCGCCTTCGGCCAGCGAACGGGCGGTGTCGCCGGTGCGGCGCGCGTTGTCGACGGCACGGGCCGCGATCTCGGTGGACTGCGCGACCTGGCGGCCGATCTCCGAAATCGAGGAGGTGAGTTCTTCCGTCGCGCTCGCAACGGTCTGGACGTTGGTCGAGGTCTGTTCGGAGGCGGCGGCCACGACACCGGCCTGACGGTTGGTGGCGGCGGCGGTCGAGGACATCGAGCGGGCGGTGTCTTCCATCACGGATGAAGCTGACGACAATCCGCCGACGAGCTCGCTGACCTTGGCTTCGAACGAGCGGGTGAGTTCGTCGAGCACCTGGACGCGCCGCATCTTGACGTCGTTCTCGGCGGCCTTTTCCGCCGACAGGCGTTCGGCCTCGATCATGTTGTCCTTGAAGACGCGCACGGCAGCCGCCATCGCGCCGATCTCGTCGCCGCGCTCGGCGCCCGAGATTTCGTCGGAAACGTTGCCGCTGGCAAGACGCGTCATGGTGGCGGTAAGCTGGACGATCGGCTTGCAGACGCGGCGATAGACCATCAGGATCAGGCCGGCGCTGGCGCCGACAACGGCGATCAGGCCTGCGAGCGCGATGATGAAGCTGAGGCGCGCCGAGGAGTAGGCGGCGCCCAGGACCTCCTCGGCATTGTCGTAGAACGCGTCGCGCAGCGTGATGACCGCGCCGAGGCCCTTTTGCGATTCCGCGAAGAACACGTCGACGTCGTGCTCGTATTTGCCGCTGATCGCGCCGTCCTTGACGAGCTTCAGCTCCTTGCCGAACCGATCGACATAGGCCTCGTTCATCTTGCCGAGGGCGGCTGCCACATTGGCTGGCGTTGCGGGATTGCCGCGCAACTCCTGCAGCGACATCAGGATCTGGTCGGCGCGGCCTTGCGCGCGGCTCAGTTCCATTTTCTCGGCGTCGGTCGCGACGCGGTTGGCGCCGACCAGGTTCTTGTGCAGGCTGGCGTTGTAGCCGCCGACATCGCGCAGCGCCCAGGTGATGTTCGCGTAGGTCGCCTGGCGGTAGGCGTCACCGTCGAGCAGAGCCATGCGGCGGACCTGTTCTTCGAGCAACGCGGTGATGGCGGCGTTGAAGGCTGCGTTATCGGCGACGATCTTTCTGGCGGCGTCCTTGCGGGCATCGGCGGGGCCGGCGATCGCCTTGTCGATGGATTCGCGCAGGGCATTGAACTTCGCGTTCAGCGCATCGATGCCGCTGCCGACCAACGCGCCATCGTCGAGCGAGCCGGGCAGCGCCTTGCGGATTGCGTTCATCTTCGCCAGCGCGCCGTTGGTATCCTTGCGGTACTTGTCGAGGTCGGTGAGCATCTTCGGCTCCACCACCGCCGGCCCATACAGGATATTGGTGGAGAAGCCGCGTTCGGGGTTCATGTAGCGCGGGATGTCGCCGACGGCCCGCACCACTTCAAGCCGGCTCTGGGCGACGGACACCTTGTCCATGGTCTGGTATTTCGTGACGGCCACATAGACGGCGAGACCACCGCCCACGGCGCAAAGCGAGACGATAGCGGCGGTCAGGAGGGTACCGATTTTCATGGGATTTGGGCCATTCACCGATGGTATGGTGGCCTCCATCCTAAGTGGTGCGCCTTAATCTTGGGTTACGGTGCGGGCAGTTGGCCGATCCACCAGCCGTCGTGGCCGATCCGCAGCGCGAACTACCCGACGTCTGCAACCAGCGCGTTTAAGAGCAGCGGTTCCGGCATCGCGCGGCGGGAAAACACACTTGCGCATTCCCGCGGCTCATTTCGCCCGGGTTGTTCAAATCTCGCCGCCCCCCAGAAAAATTAGAGGGCGCAGGGAATGCCGGATGCGCGCTGCACCCGCGGTCTCGTGTGCGATTGTGCAACAAGATGGTGCACACGAGCATACAGGGCAGCGGAGAGCATCCGACATTCCCTGCGCAATGGCTTTACGGCTTATGGCGCGCTCTCCCCGGTGAGACGGTCTCTATTGCCACCGTCGTCCCTCGGAAGCGTTAGCTCCCGAAAGACTTGACGCCGTTACGGGCGCCAGGACCACACGCTTTCGCCGTACGCTTCAGCCGCGACCGTCAATCGCAACGTCAGCGTCCACCGCGACCCGTCCCTCGTCGTGACGATGGCCAACGCCCCTCTGAGTGGGACGGGATGGCTATTGATGTGCCCGTGATTTGGGGTGGAAGGAAAGGGAAATATTTTTGATTTACAGAAATTTTGTACTTGACATGATTTCCGTAAATCAGAAGTGATTTGCCCGTCGCGCTAATTTGTCGCGGCCTGTCCCTATCGATTCCGCATGTGCTCCCCGGGATCACGCGGCGCCGCGTGACCGTTGCAATCGACGGATGGGTCAAGGCTTCGCGCTTCAGCGGTCGTCTTCGTCAGTCCTTCGCGCCGACGATCTCCGACTGGGCCAACGATCAGCACACACAAGCCGGCAAAAAGCTGGGCCGCGGTCGCGATCATTTCCGTGTGGAAGGCGCGAAGCTGTTCCCGCCGCCGACAGAGCCGGACCCGCAACGAGGACGAAGCCTATCGGCTGTGGGCGCTCAAGCAGCGGGGCAAGTGAGGCCACGGAACGTCTTGGTTCACCCGCGCGCCTTTAACTCCCCTGGCGATTTGCGTGCGAGGTATTCGCGTAAGAGCCGATCCATCGCAAGTTGAGGCTCACTGTTTGGTTGAGACGGCGCTACGTTCGCAATTTTTCCTGAGCCTTCGCAGGAGAGATTTTCGGTCGTGATTGGTGGCTTGCTGCCGGAGCTATAGATTGAAGCGCCAGAAGACATAATCTCTTCCCAAGCGAGTGTGATGCCGCGAAACGCCCGGACCGAACGTGAAATAGACTGAAGGTCTCCACAATTGGATCAAAGGACATTGTCCTAAGGTACACTGTTTCATTGACGCACCACCTCGTGTACCGAGCGGCACAAAATTAAGCCGGGATTGCGCGAGGGCAAATATCCTCAAACGTCGCAGTCGCGCGGTCCCGGCGCAAAGTCGCGCCCTCCACAGGACCCGGACAACCGTTGGAGGTCCCCGTTAATGTCTGCTGTCACAGCAAAAGCTGACATCGGTCTGGACCGCGCGGAGATGAGAAAATGACCCAAACGGACTCGCGTGCCGTTTGGGTTGATTTTCGGAACAACGAGGAAAGCTCATCCGAGCCCATTTCGATCACGGGAATTTTGCAACCGCAGCCAATCGACTGCGCAGCCAGCGATGGGCTTTATCCCTGTCGTTGCGCGGATGCCAAACGGCAATCACTTCGAAACCGGGGACCTGGAAAGGAAGCTCGCGCACGAACAGCCGCTTGTTGTTCTGACCCAGCAGGCGAGATGGAACGAGTGCCACAAGATCGTCCGTCTGCAATATCTCCGGAATGAGCAGGAAGGTTGACAGGGAATAGCGGACCTTGCGCCGTTGCTGAAGCCGCGCAAACGCCTGATCGCCCTCGAACGATCCGCCCGTTGGCGACACCACAACGTGATCGTAATCGCATAAGCGCTCGACCGTCATGGCCGCATTGCCCGCGAGCGGATGCTGACGGCGAACCGCGACGACATAGCGGTCGCGATAAAGCAGCCGTGACGGCAGATCGGACATCGCAAACTGAGCCGCAGTGATCGCCAGGTCGATCTGTCCGCGTGCGAGGGCGTCGCCGAGGCCCTCGATAATCGGTGGCACGATGGCCAGCCGGATCTGTCTCGCCTCGCTTCTGAGCGCCTTTACGAACGGGGTGAGAACGGCGTGCTGCATATAGTCGTTGCTCGAGACCCTGAAGGTGACCTCGGCGTGGACCGGATCGAATGCATTGCGTGCGACGAGATGCCGGCTGTCATCGAGCAACTGTTTCAATGGAACGGCCAGCGCCTGTGCCCGCGGGGTCGCCAGCAGGCCGCGCTGGGTGCGTACGAACAGGGGATCGCCAAACAAGTCGCGGAGACGCATCAACATGCCGCTGACCGTCGGCTGGGTGTAACCTAGCCGCGCGGCTGCTCGCGTAACATTTCCTTCTTCGAGCAGTGCGTCGAGCACGACGAGCAGGTTGAGGTCAACTTTCCTGATATTGGCCATGGCAATATTAGAACCATAATATTGCGATTTGAGCAATGTCAGGCCGCTTGGTAGTCTTGTTGCACGGATTTGCGCTCGGGAGTGAACAGCAGGGAGAGATGCGATGCCGACGATCGTGGGAGGGTGCCTCTGCGGTGCCGTACGCTACCGTTCTGACGCCGAGCCGCTGATGCAGGTGGTCTGCCATTGCGAGACCTGCCGCAAGAACTCGGGCTCCGCTTTCTCGATGAACGTCGCGGTGCCGCAGGACACGCTCCGCATCGAAAGCGGCAGTCCGCGCCGCTACGAGGATCATAGCGGCGCGAGCGGCAAGGCGTTCTACCGGTTCTTCTGTGGCGATTGCGGCTCCCACGTCTACAGCCACGGCGCGGCATACGGCGCCATCGTGTTCGTCAAGGCCGGCACGCTCGACGACTCGAACTGGCTCGCACCCAACCTGCATATCTGGTGCGCCGAAAAACTGCCTTGGGTCGGTATTCCCGAGGGTGCCACCGAAGTACCCGCGAACCCGGGCTGAGCAGGAAAGCAATTTCCCCCATCGAACCAGCGAAACCGATCAACTCGTCTTCATCGTCGTCTGCCATCCCGCGCCATTGGCTAGAGTATCTGCGCGTGCGCTTTGGTCGCTAATGGCATTTTTCGAACGTGCCGAGCACGTTAACTCGGGCAGTATTGCCCTACGTTTGGTCCAGAATGCGCATTTTGCTGATGGAGTGACCTAATGATTACGGCAGGTTGTGAACGGCTTGGCATCGAAGTTCCAATAATTCAAGCGCCCATGGGTGGGGCAGTCGGCCCCGCCCTCGCTGCTGCCGTTAGCAACGCTGGCGGCCTCGGTACACTTGCGCTGTGGGGGGCGGACGTACCGAGATTGCGTCAGCTGGTCCGCGAAACGCGCGCTCTCACGACTAAGCCGTTCGCCGTCAATCTGAACCTGGAGTTTCCGCAAGAAGAGCGCCTTGACGCCTGTTTGGAGGAGGGCGTGCCGGTTATCTCCTTCTTCTGGCGCGATCCTTCAGACCTTGTGGCCCGCGCAAAGTCTGGTGGTGCCACAGTGCTCCACACCGTCAGCACGGCTGCAGAAGCGCGGCACGCGGTAGCGAGCGGGGTTGACGCCGTTGTCGCACAAGGATGGGAAGCCGGGGGTCATGTGCGTGGTAAGGTCGCAACGATGCCACTCATTCCCGCAGTGGTCGATGCGGTCGGACCGGTTCCCGTCTTTGCAGCGGGGGGTATTGCCGACGGCCGCGGGCTTGCCGCTGCCCTGGCACTTGGCGCTTCGGGGGCATGGATCGGGACCCGTTTTCTTGCGAGCAATGAGGTCGCCATTCATCCGCGCTATCGCGAGCGAATTTTGCAGGCCACCGAAGACGATACCGTTTATCTCGAAGAACTGTTCGACATCGGCTGGCCTAACGCACCTCATCGTGTATTGCGCAATAGTACTGTCGCTGCGTGGGAAGCCGCCGGACGTCCGGCAACGGGCAAGCGCCCGGGTGAGGGTGATGTGGTGGCTACTTCGAAATCACGCGGGCCAATTGTGCGCTATCGATCGTACACGCCCGGTACTGATGCCGAGGGGGATATAGATGCGTTGTCGCTCTGGGCTGGCCAGAGTGCTGCCCTTGTTCACAAGCGACAACCCGCAGCAGAGATCGTGCGCGAGATTGCTGGCGAAGCTCAAGCTATCTTGTTTGGATTAGCTCGGCAGCTGAGAAACTGATCGTCAAGGCATATGTCTGTTCCTGGCACTTCTGAGACATGATAAGGCACGCGACCGGAGTCCGCCTTTAACATCGGAAGCGGACCTCTCTACTCAAGTCAGCGTAAAGGCCGCCTTTTAAATTCCGGGCCCCGCAAAGGCTAGGGAACGGCCGCGGCGCGCTGGAACGCTGGCCGCGCAAGCAGGCGCTCACGATAGGCCGTGGCGCGAGGACCGAGCAGCGAGGCGAAGTCGGGCTTTCCCATGGTGTTGAGCGGATAGCCAACCGAAATGTCAGCAAGCGTCATCCGCCCCGCCACCAGGAAGTCACGACCCTCCAGCCGCTGCTCGAGTAGCTTTGCCCGCATCGAGAGCGAGTGGCGAGCATCAGCCAGCACGGCATCGATGCCGGTCTGCATCTCCGGCGTCCTGTTCCGGATGCGGCGGACGCGCGCGATCGCGGAGAGCGGCGCCTGCAGAGTCGCCTCGCCGTACAACAGCCATTGCACGAACTCCGGCCGCTCCGGCTCGTCCGGCGCCACGACCAGGTCGGAACCATGCCGGGCCGCCAGGTATTCGCAGATCGCCAGCGATTCGTAGATCGCCCGGTCGCCGTCGATTAGGGCGGGCAGCGTGCCGGCCGGATTGATCGCGAGATACTCGGGCTCCTGCAGCCGCGGCCGAACACCCAGAGACTTCACTTCGACCGTGGCGCCGATCTCCTCCAGCGTCCACAGCACGCGGAGCGAGCGCGAGGTGGGCACGTGATAGAGCGTGGCCATCAGTCGACCCTCTCCAGCAGCCGCGCGCAGAGATAGGTGCGCGGCATCAGCGACGAATAGTAGATCTGCTCATAGGCGGCGTGCGAATAGCCGACCACATCGGCTGTAACGATTGCCGCCAATCGGCGCTGCTCACGAGCCAACAAAACTCCTCCCACTCGGTTTGTACAAGGGCTCAACCGACAGGGCAATGACGCGGCCGACGTGGCGCGTACATGTCTGCTTCTGGCAGATATTGTTGAAAATGTCGAAAATCGAGCGACCCGAAAAATCTCGCGAAAGTTGACCTCAAGGCATCTCTGCTGCTGCATCGTTTGCCAGCGCCACTACGGAAGCACGTGATCGATTTTGGACGAAGCGATATGGTCCTGTAAGGCGCATCAGCGGCGCTAGGAATTTTCGTTCGTCACCCCAAAACGACTTTTTCAACAATATCGGCCATTTTTGGACCTCGACGCACGCAATCGCGATGTCCGCTCTACACCGATGAGCCGACTTCGTCAGTCTCGCGCGTCACTTCCGAAAAGGGCCAAAAGCCGACTTCATCGACTTTCCCCGGCAGATCTAAGGCAGCATCGCCCCGTCCGGCCAAACTAGGGCAGCTATAATGTGAAACGCGGATCGGCTGAGAGCGCCGATCGGGCGACGTAGTCGAGTTCGCCCCGTGCAATCCCGATATCCATCAACTCTCTGTCGCTCAGATCGTCCAGCGCAGCACGCAGCCTCTCGCGTTTGCGCCACTCACGAAATGCATTCCAATATGCCTCGAGGGGACTGTAAGGCTGCCGCCTCGCCGTTGCTGGTCCAAACTCACTGTTTCCGTGGATGGTGCTCATTGGAGTGTCCAGGTTGGTCTATTTCTGCCAAGCGAGATTGCCGGCACATCCCCTGGCGCGCTTAACAGTTGGCTTACATTTCCCTTACCGACAGCTTATTCTTGGGGTTTCAGAGGTGGCCGCGAGAGGGAATGCAGCTTGCGTTTTCTGTTTGAGGAGTACGCATTGGATACCGACAGGCGCGAACTGCGGCGCGCAAGGGAAGAGGTCGTTGTCACACCCCAAGTATTCGACCTGATTGAATACCTGATCCGGAACAGGGAGCGCGTCGTCAGCAAAGACGACCTCGTCAGCGCCGTTTGGAAGGGTCGCATCGTCTCGGATGCCGCGCTAACGACTCGCCTGAACGCCGCCCGGAGCGCAATCGGCGACACGGGCGAGAAACAGCTCTTGATCAAAACATTGCCGCGCAAAGGTTTCCGCTTCGTTGGCGCAGTGAAGGAAGACCGGAGGCCCGCAAATGAGACGATTGGCCTAATTGAGCGAACCGGCGAAGCGCCGCCGCGCCTGTCCATCGTCGTGCTACCCTTCGCGAACCTGAGCGGTGATCGTGAGCAGGACTATTTCGCGGACGGTATAACCGAGAGTCTGACCACGGACCTGTCGCGCATCGGTGGTTCATTTGTAATGGCACAGAACAGCGCCGTCTCATACAAGGGCAGAGCTGTCGATGTCCGCCAAGTCGGCCGCGAATTGAATGTTCGCTACGTGCTCGAAGGCTCAGTGCAACGCAGCGGCAAGCGACTTCGGATGAATGTTCAGCTGATCGATGCCAGGAGCGGCCAGCATCTTTGGGCCGAGCGCTTCGAGAAGCCTGTCGTCGACCTGTTCGATATGCAGGACGAAATCGTGTCGAGGCTCGCCGGTACATTAGGTGCCCAGCTCATCGAGGCTGAGGCGCGACGAGCCGAGCGTACGCTGCATCCCGATGCGATGGACTTGTGCTTCCAGGGCCGGGCCTGGTTGATGAAGGGGATTAGCCTTGAATGCGTGACGCAAGCGCGGGGCTTCTTCGAACGCTCGCTGGAGTTCGATCCCGGCAACGTCGAAGCAATGATTGGTCTGGCAAATGTTGATACGGTAGTTGGAGGTAGCTTTACGACGGATGATGGGCCCGCGCGGCTTGCGGCGGCCGAGGCGATGGTGAACAAGGTATTGTCGATTAGGCCGAACAGTGCCTCAGCCCACATGGCTCGGGGTTGGGTCCAGACCTTTACGAACCGGGCCGCCCAAGGCATCCGTGAGTTCGAACATGCGTTGGCGCTGGCTCCGAATTTGGTCCACGCTCATGCTGCCCTTGGTTTCGCAATATCCTACATAGGTCGCGCTACGGAGACTGAAGGCCATATACTCGAAGCTTTACGGCTCTCTCCTCGCGACGTTTTCGCCTACCAGTGGGCGTGTTTTGCGGGCGTGGCCAAGCTGCTGCTTGGTTCAGACGTCGAAGCCGTCAGTTGGCTGCGACGAAGCACCGAGGCGAACCGTAACTTTCATCTCGCTCATATATCGCTCGCCGCTGCCTTGGCCTTGACCGGCGCGCTCGATGAGGCGCGAACTGCTGCGAGAACGGGACTTGCGCTCAACTCAGGTTTCACCATTCGTCGCTTGCTCGCAGCTCAACAAAGCGACAATCCAATTTACCTTGCCGGGCTGCAGCGCTTGTGTGAAGGCTGGCGCCTCGCTGGCGTGCCGGAAGGGTGATGAGCGCTTCAGGCCGACTTCAGTGCTTTACTGCCCTACGTCGGCTTTGGGGCACTTTTCGGACCTGATGGGCCACATCGACGATGTCCGTTCTTGAAGGCGAAGCCGACCTGCCGGTTGAACGTCCGGGCTTCTCACTTTGACCCAACACGGATATTCGATGAGGTTGTGGTGACGCCTGCAGTTGGCCTACCTTCGGGTTGAGAAGCCGGGGGCGAACAATGAATGATGGCGGCAAGAGCGAAGAGCTTCACGAGGGCGGATGCTTGTGCGGCGCAGTACGATTTCGGACCGTGGGAGCGCCGATAAAGGTCACGGTTTGTCATTGCCCGCTCTGCCAACGTACCTCCGGTAGCGCATTCACTGTCGAACTGATTTTTCTTCGAAAGGCCGTAGGCTTCGAAGGTGTCCCTTCCAGCACGTACACGTATCGCTCGCCAGATCACGGACGACTGCTACACTACAACTTCTGCCCAACTTGCGGCACTCGCCTCGGCGTAACCCTGGAGCGGTTTCCCACTCTTCAGATCATTTACGCCGGCGTTTACGATGATCCATCTTGGGTAAAACCTGACTCGCACATCTTCACGCGCAGCGCCGCGGCATGGACTCTCCTTCCCGAGGATGTTGACTGCTTCAGCGCCAATATGATGGACGAACAAGGCAATCCTCAAAAGCCACTCGCGCGGAAGGTCTAGTGAGCTGCACGCGGTCAAGCTCGGCATTCCCGGCAACGTAGCCGAATGACCGCTGTTGGCACTTTCCGGACATGACTGGTCTCACTGGCAATGTCCGCTCACGGGCGGAAGCAGCCATCAAGCATTCGCAGTTTGAGGTCTGCTTGTGGTCCATCGGCGCGCGCCGTCTATTATGGACGGATCGTACAGAAACTAAAACCGGGAATGCGCGATGCAAATACGCTCGCACCGGGCCGTCGCGCGGTCCCCGCATCGGATTTTCGGCCTTCACAGTACCTTTCCGCCGACTGCGCAGGTCGCCATCCTTCGACGGTCCCGCGCCGACAGTCATCACGCCGCGTCGGCCTGCACCCGGTGCGCTTACCCCTGTTGGGTCAGTTGCTGCATAATCTGTTGAAACATTTGGGCCGGATCGTTCTGACCACCCCCACCACCGCCCGTTCCTCCGCCTGTGATTTCCAGCACTTTGACCGCCACCAAGGGGAGCCGCATAAAGCCGCCAGACACCGCATCGAGTTCCTGCGCATTTAGAACGTCGCTCGCATTGATTGCTTCGGTCATCACAGTTCCCCTTTGATTTAACCAGCGCGATCATCCGGGCTGGTGCGGCCACATTTAGCGACACCGCTTTTGTCGCGATGTGACGGAGATCACATAGCCAGCGCTCGCGCGCATCGCGTCATCACGACCGGCGACGACAACGCCAGCATCACGGCGCGGACGGCGACCGATTGCGGACGGCATCACGTCATCTCGACGCGGACGATGGCATGGCAAGCTGGTCACTTCGCCCGTTTGAATACCAACTCCAGTGTCACACCTGCGGGTGTGCGCGGGTTCGTGAGCTTCAGTTCCTCGTCGGTAATCGACGTGACGATCCGGCGCTGATTGGGCGCTCCGACGAAATTCGGAACCGAACTCGTCTCGATGTTGAGGTGAGCCGTCTTCGTGCTTTCGTCCAGCGTGTAAGTCCCGGTGTAGGCGACCACGCCCGACGCAACGGCCATGGCTTCCTCGGGGGACGGTCGTGCTGGATCGCCCGACGCGTACTTCGGCACCTCGGTGCGCACCGTAATGAAGTGGAAGTGGCCGTCTGCCGTGTAGGTTACCGCGCCCTGGGCACTTGGACGCGGCACGGCGCTGCCATCCTCGCGCTTACCTGTGCTGGATACGTAAATCCACGTGCCGACGAGTTGATCCTTGAGTGACTTTCCTTGCGCCACGCTGCTGCCTGGGAAAGCAGGAATTGTGACCAACGCGATTGCACAGAGGCCAAATACGCAATGCCTGTTCATGAGACCCCCTAAAGTTGGTCCAACCACGGTACAACAAAAGCTGGTGGCCAGACCAGTTTCCCATTCATCGCAGCGTCGCGTCTTGCAGGATCGGCGCCTAGCGGCGGCACTGGCAACCCTGGCACCGAACAAGCCGGGAGATGGGCGACACCGGCGGGCGACCGGGCCGCAGCCGAAGGCACAGGAAGGCGTACATCGCGCCGCCAGCGCAGGGCTACAGGACACCGCGCCCGCACCGGCAGCACGCATAGGTCAACCGTGCTTTCCGGAAGATAAGCGACAGGCGCGAGGATTGATTAGGAGCGCCGTACAGCGCGCCGCTAGCGCAGGGCTAAGGAACAATCGACGGATGGGCCAAGACTTCGCGCTTCAGTGGTCCTCTTCGTCAGTCTTTCGCGGCGAGGATTTGCGCGACGGCGCGGGCGCGCCGAGTTCCTGGCAGGGCAGTTCGGTCCATGATCCATCTGATGTCTGCTGGTAGGAATGGCAGGACGATGACGCCGGCTGCTCGCTCGTCTTCGGCGTCTCGGCGTTTTTGGCAAGTCCGGGTACTGCCGCCGCGAGCAGGGCAGCTGTCGTCGCCACAAAGATCGCGTGTCCTAACCGCATGGAAATTCCCCTTTTTGAAAACAGAGTTCCTTTCGTAGCGGACATTGTGGAATTTTTTGGACAGGCGTTGCGCGCACGATAGTTTGATTAATGATCTCCAAATCGTGTGCGCTCGTTCACAGCCGCGTGACGCGCAACCGCAGGGCATTGCCGACGACGCTGACCGACGACAGCGCCATGGCCGCAGCGGCAATGATCGGCGACAGCAGGATGCCGAAACCGGGATAGAGGATACCCGCGGCAATCGGGATGCCGGCAGCGTTGTAGATGAAGGCGAAGAACAGGTTCTGCCTGATGTTGCGCATGGTGGCCTGCGACAGTTTTCGTGCGCGGACGATGCCGCCAAGGTCGCCCTTCAAGAGCGTGATCCCAGCGCTTTCCATCGCCACATCGGTGCCGGTTCCCATGGCGATACCGACTTCGGCTGCTGCCAGCGCCGGGGCGTCGTTGACGCCATCGCCGGCCATGGCGACGATCCGCCCGGCCTTCTGCAGCCTGGCGACCACGGCGCTCTTCTGATCCGGAAGCACTTCGGCCTCGACGTCTGATATGCCGAGTTGCCGTGCGACCGCTTGCGCGGTGGTGTTGTTGTCGCCGGTCAGCATGATGACCTTGATGCCTTCTTCCGCCAGCGCCTTCAACGCCGCGGGAGTTGAAGCTTTGACGGGATCGGCGATGGCAAACAGGCCGGCGAGCCTGCCGTCGACGGCGATATTGATGACGGTGGCGCCGTCGGCGCGCATGCGCTCGGCATCGGAATCCAGCGTATGGGTATCGACGCCAAGCGAACCGAGGAACTTCGAATTGCCGAGCAGAACCGATTTGCCGTCGACCTTGCCGGTCGCACCTTTGCCGGTCGGCGAGTCGAACTCCTCGACCTTGCCGAGTTCCAGTCGACGTTCCCTTGCGGATCGCACGATGGCGTCGGCGAGCGGATGCTCGCTGGCAAGCTCGACGCTGGCGGCAAGCCGCAGGAATTCGTTCTCGTCGAATCCTGAGGTCGCCACGATTGCTGTAACCTTCGGCTTGCCTTCGGTCAGTGTGCCGGTCTTGTCGACCACCAGCGTGTCGACCTTTTCCATGCGCTCCAGGGCTTCGGCGCTCTTGATCAGGACGCCGGCCTGCGCGCCACGCCCGACGCCGACCATGATCGACATCGGCGTCGCGAGGCCGAGCGCGCAGGGGCAGGCGATGATGAGCACGCTCACGGCGGCGACGAGGCCAAACGCCATGCGCGGCTCCGGCCCGAAATATGACCAGACGCCGAAGGCGATCAGCGCCACGGCGATGACCGTGGGCACAAACCAGCCCGCAACCTGATCGGCGAGCCGCTGGATCGGTGCGCGCGAGCGCTGCGCATCCGCCACCATCTTGACGATCTGGGACAGCAGCGTGTCGCGGCCGATTTTCTCCGCGCGCATCACGAACCCGCCGGACTGGTTCAGCGTGCCGGCGATCGCCTTGGCTCCGGCCTCCTTGGTAACCGGCATGGATTCGCCCGTTACCAGCGACTCATCGAGCGAGGAGCGGCCTTCGAGAATGACGCCGTCGACCGGTACTTTTTCGCCGGGGCGGACGCGCAACATGTCGCCGACCGCGAGGCTGTCGATGTCGACTTCATGGTCGGCGCCGTCTGCACCGAGGCGGCGCGCGGTCTTTGGCGCCAGTTGCAGCAGGGCCTTGATGGCGCCCGACGTCGCTTCTCGGGCGCGCAGCTCCAGCACCTCGCCGAGCAGGACAAGCACGGTGATGACGGCCGCGGACTCGAAATAGACCGCGATCGCGCCGCCATGGCCGCGGAAGGCGGCCGGGAAAATTTGCGGGGCGATGGTGCCGACCAGGCTGTAGAGATACGCGACGCCGGTGCCAACAGCGATCAGCGTGAACATGTTGAGATTATGCGTCAGCAGCGATTGCCAGCCGCGCACGAAGAAGGGCCAGCCGGCCCAAATGACGACAGGCGTTGCGAACACGAGTTGAATCCAGTTTGACAGCGCCGGGTCGACGAGGCCGTGACCACCGACCAGATGCCCACCCATCTCGAGCACAATCGGTGGCACCGACAGCACCAGGCCGATCCAGAAGCGCCGCGTCATGTCGGCGAGTTCGGGGTTGGGCGGCGTATCGAGGCTCGCAACCTCCGGCTCCAGCGCCATGCCGCAGATCGGGCAACTTCCGGGCCCGACCTTCCGGATCTCGGGATGCATCGGGCAGGTGTAGATCGTGCCGTCGTCGGTGGCTTGGGGGACGGGCTTCGCCGATGATTTCTCGAGATACTTCCTTGGATCGGCGGCGAATTTGGTTTTGCAGCCCGCCGAGCAGAAGTGAAAGGTCTTCTCCTGGTGGTCGAAGCGATGTTTGCTGGTCGCGGGATCGACCGTCATTCCGCAGACGGGGTCGAGCACCTTGGCAGCGGCGTGGTGATCATGATGGCTGTGGTGCCCGTGATCGGTGTGGGCGTGATGATCGTGGCCACCGCAACACGATTTGGAAGTTGCGCCGTTCGGATTGGCCTTGGTGTCCGGGGTCTTGCTTGCCGGGTTCTTGTCGTGGTGGCTCATCGCGAATGCAGTCCCTTGCAACCCATACCCTGTAGGGGTATATAGGCCGCATGAGAAAAGACATCAAGGCATCCTGTCAAAAACGTCTGAGCCGCATCGAGGGCCAGGTCCGCGGCCTGTCCCGGATGGTGGACGAGGACCGCTACTGCATCGATATCGTGACGCAGATATCGGCGGTGCGCGCCGCGCTCCGGCGCGTCGAAGAAGAAGTGTTGAAGGATCATGTCTCGCATTGTGTCGAACACGCGATTGCGAGCGGTGACAAGACGGATCAGCGCCAGAAGATATCGGAGTTGATGGCGGTCATCGGCCGTTCTGACCGATAAGACGCGATCGCGTCACTGTCGGCGACGTGCAATCGCGCCGGCAACGGTCTGCATGGTGATTCCCAAGACCCAGCCGATCATGATCATCCAGGTCCAGGCGAGGTACGGATCGTGACGGAGCACGATCACGCACACGGAGGCAAAGGCGGCGCCCGCGGCGAGGAACGTGCCGACCGCGCTGAGCAATTCCGGCGCGTCGATCTTGCCATCCCAACGCCCGTCCGACGGCTTGCCATTGTTGTAGAAGGGACGTTGCGGGGTGTCGATGCCCAGATAGAATCCGACTGCGCCGCCGAGCATCATCAAAAGCAGGAAAGCCTGGGACGTGAACCGCGCGATGCTGGTGCCGACGAGTGCAGCCACAAACAATCCGCTTGCAGCGCCGGCCATCGCAAGGCCAAGGCGCTCCAGTACGTGTGCGGTCTTTCTGACGCGGGTTCGCATGCTGGCTCCCGCAGACTGTGAGCAGGGAGGTTAGGCCGTTTTGGTGCCGGTTGAAAGACGTCTACAAGTTGAAAGACGTCTACAAGGAGAAGTGATACGCGCCGACGGATCCGCGTAAGCGGCGGCTACGGATAAGCGTCATGCGCCAGCCAGTTCGGCGAATCAGGCCGCGCCACCATCCTGCAAAACGGGCGCTAGTTCTTGGCGCGGATGAAGCCTGCAAGCCTGCCCTTCTGGGTCTCGCACCAGGTCGTCATGCCGACGCGCCTCTGGTCGAGGTCCGTCGTCCTCGTCGCGATGGCGACCTCCTGCAAGAGCAGGTCATCGGGGCGCTCACCCATTTTTCCGCCGGTATGCACGTATGCAATGGCCTTTCGGACTTGCTCGGTGGTGCCATCCGGCTGCTGCATCTCCTGGGCCTTTTGCACCAGATCCTGATAGACGACATCCGTGCCGGGGCATTCCACCTTGGCCGCGAACGCCTGCAACACCATCGTCACATATTCCGAGCGAGGGCCGGCATGCGCCGTCGTCGCAACGAGAACCAAACCAACTAGCAACGCAGCACCGCGCATCATGACCTCCCTGGCACTTTCCTTAGGCTTTTCCGGTTTTGGGGAGGCTAGCGCCGACGGCAGCCCGGCACAACCTTCGGAAAGCATCTGGCGCATCAAAGCGCCGTCAACTCGCCCTTTGCCCAGATCTCGCGCAACTTGAACTTCTGGATCTTGCCGGAGCCCGTCAGTGGAAACGCCTCGACCACGAACCAGTGTTTTGGCGTCTTGTGCGGGGCCAGCGAGGCCCGCATGTAGGCCGACAGTTCCTCCTTGTCGATCACGGCACCTTGCGCCGGGCGGATGAAGGCGGCGACTTCCTCGCCCCATTTTTCGTGCGGCAGTCCGACCACGGCGATCTCGCTGATCTTGGGATGGCGGAACAGCAGTTCCTCGAGTTCGCGCGGATAGATGTTCTCGCCGCCGCGGATGATCATGTCCTTGAGCCGGCCCTCGACGGTGCAGTAGCCGCGGGCGTCCATCGCGCAGAGGTCGCCGGTGTGCAGCCAGCCATCGGCGTCGATGGAAGCGGCCGTGGCGTCCGGCATTTCGAAATAGCCGAGCATGACGTGGTAGCCGCGCGTGCAGAACTCGCCGATCTCGCCGATCGGCACGGTCTGGCCGGTGTCGGGATTGACGATCTTGTTCTCCATGTTCGGCAGCGGCAGGCCGACGGTGCCGGCCTTGTCCTCGATGGTGTCTGACGTCTTGGTCATCGCCGCCACCGGCGAGCATTCGGTCTGGCCGAACACGATGGTGAAGGGTGCGCCGAGTTCTTTTTCGAACCGCGTCACCAGTGCGGCCGGCACGGTCGAACCGCCCGAGCAGATTGCCTTGACCGACGACAGGTCCGTCGTGGCGAAGGAGGGATGTTCCAGCATCGCCACCAGCATGGTGGGAACGCCGACCATGGCGTTGCCGCGATAGGTCGCAAACATTTCCAGCACGAGGCCAGGCTCGAACGCTTCGATCAGCACCTGGGTTGCCGCGCGCGACACCGCGCCGAGCACGCAGCAGACGCATCCGCCGGTGTGGAACAGCGGCATCGTGGTGACGAATACGTCGCCGGGCTCGACCCCCATCTGCACGGCGGTATCGGCGCCGTTATTGGCAAGCCCGCGGTGATGCAGCAGCGCGCCCTTTGGGAATCCGGTGGTGCCCGACGTATACTGGATCATCACCGGATCGGTCGGTTTGACGTCCGGCAGCGCGATGCTGAGATCGTCGCCGGCGGCGATGAAGGTGTTCCAGTCGTCGAACGAGATGATCTCGCGCAATTCCGGGCAGCGGGCTGCGACCTCCCGCACCGTTTCCAGCATCGGATTGCCGCGGAACGCCGGCACCACGAAGACGCCGGCCGCGCGGGACTGCTTCAGTACATATTCGACCTCGTTGGCCCGAAAACCCGGATTGACGGTGACCAGCACCATCCCGGCCATCGCGGCGCCGAACTCCATCATCACCCATTCCGGCAGATTATACGCCCAGACGGCGACCCGCTCGCCCGGCTTGAAGCGGCGGAGCAGGGCGCGCGCCGTGCGCTGCGCCTCGGTGTGAAGCTCCGCATACGTCCATTGCCGGCGCGCCGCGGGGTCGGGGACACCCGCAATCAGCGCGAGCCGGTCCGGCGCCGACTGCGCGGCCTGCTCCAGCAACTGGCCGAGCGTGACGTCGCGGACGGTGGTGGAAACACCCGCGACGTGAGATTCCTTCAAGGCCATTGTCTCTCCCATGGGGTCTTTGCCGGTATGATGCCGATTTGCGGCAATTGACCGGACTATGGCATCCGCCGCTTGTGTTTTGCAGCCGGGTTCCGAAAGAAATTGTGGTTCTTTCCGGTTGATACGGTTCGTTTCGCTGGGCGTATTGGCGCAGACCGGTGCGCCGACTATTGACCGCGATACCGTCTGGGAGAACGCCATGAGCCTGCTCGGCAATCCATTCGACCCCGCACGCGAGGCGGCGCTGGTGACCGGCGCCGGCAACGGCATTGGCCGGGCCATCGCGCAGGCGCTGGTCGGCGAGGGCGTGCGGACCGTATTCGCTGATATCAGCAAGGAGCGGGTCGCGGCTGCGATCAAGGCTTTGCCACGGCCGGAACTGGCCGTGCCGTGGGTCGGCGATCTCGCCAGCGCCGCCGCGCGAGAAACGCTGCTGAAGGACGCGCAATCCGCCGTCGGGCGGGTGACCCATTTCGTGCACAGCGCCTCGCCGCCGCGGCGCGAGGCGGATCATGCCATGGCCGTCAGCACTGAGACCTGGGCGCAGATGCATGCAGTCAATCTCGAGGCCGGCTTTCACCTTTCGCGCGAACTGGCGCGGGAGCTGATCGCGGCGAAACAGCCCGGCTCGTTCCTGCTGCTGACCTCGCTGCATTCAGGCACGCCGCGCAATCTGCCGCATTATTCGACCGCAAAGGCCGGGATGGCGATGCTGGTGAAGGAGCTCGCAAAAACGTTCGGCCGCTACGGCATCCGCGTCAACGCGCTGGTGCCCGGCGCGATTGCCGCCGGCGGTTTTGTTGCCGATCCGTCGCTGCCAAAACACATTCCGCTCGGCCGTCTCGGGGAAGCCAGCGACCTCGCGCCGCTGGCGCTGGCGGTGCTCTCGAACCGGGTGTCGGCCTATGTGACGGGCTCGGCGATCACAATCGATGGCGGCTTGTCGCTGACCAACTGGTTTGAGCCGCCGGAGCTCGGAGAAATGTGAGGCGGAACCCGGATGAGGAGTGCCCGGCGTGGAACGAGCGGGCCGGTTCGGCGGTTCTCACAACAGGCCGCAGCCCTACAGGGGAACCGGTTCCTGCGGCGCCAACCTCAGGGAGCGCGACATGACATCCGAGATGCAAATCCACACCATCGCGCGGCAGATGCTCGAGAAGCATGGCCCGGCGGCGATTGCCCAGGCGGCGCAGAATGCGGTTGCCTGCGAGCGGAAGGGCGAGGCCGACGAGGCCAGCGAGTGGCGCCATATCGAAGACGCCATGAAGATGATGCGAGGACCGCATCAGAGCTGACGGTGTCCCGGCGTTCGGTCCCGGAGGATGACGGCAGTGAACCCTTTTCCATCCACCGCGACCAAAGGGCATGGAAAACATAGCTCAATACATCGGCGTGACGCTGATACTCGGCGTCTTCGTCTGGGGCATGATCGGCTTCTATCGCGGCCTGTCGATGCCCAGGAATGAGCATCGTCTGGATCGCACGGGCGATACCTGGTTGAGCTGAGCCAGCCCGATAGCGAACCCCCGGCGGCCGTGTTAGCCTGCCGCCACAATGACCCATCGCATTCTGGTCCTCTACGGCTCCTATCGCTCTGACCGCATGGGCATCCGTCTCGCCCAGTTCATCGTCGAAGGCTTGCGCGGCCGCGGCGACGATGTCGAGCTGATCGACGCCAAGGCGGTCGGCCTGCCAATGCTGGACCGGATGTACAAGGAGCATCCGAAAGGCCAGGCGCCGGCGGTGCTCGAAGAGCTCGCGGGAAAGATCCGCGGTGCCGATGGCTTTGTCTTCATCACCGGCGAATACAATTGGGGCATGCAGCCCGGCCTCAAGAACCTCACCGACCATTTTCTCGAGGAGTGGTTCTGGCGCCCGGCCGCCATCGTCAGCTATTCGGCCGGCCGTCTCTCCGGTGCCCGCGCCGCTACCGCCTGGCACGGCACGCTCTCCGAGATGGGCATGGTGGTGATCTCTTCCACGATCGGGGTCGGGCCGATCGCGCAAACCCTCTCAGATGACGGCAAGCCGACCGGCGAGGCCGGCAAGGCGCTGGAGCGGGCGTTCCCCCGCTTTGCGGATGATCTGGCGTGGTGGGTGGAAGCGGCAAAGGCGCAGCGGGCGAAGAAGGCGCCTCCGTATTGAGCCGCTAAGTCAGATCGCAGCAGCGGCTGCCGTGCCATGCTTGGCGTACCATTTCGGCCCCCGGCCGCGCATGTAATGCCGCTCGGGCCGGTAGCTGTCGAACGCGCGGTCAATCAGGCGATACCACCCCGTGACGATTCGGTCGAGGCGGTGGAACAGCGGCCTGGTGATTTGCGCGGTGCTCATGACAATGCTCAGTTCGGCTTGCCGAGAACGGACGAGAAGGAGAGCTCGAAGATCTCGTCGTCGAAATCGTCGCTGACATGCACGACCCAGTCGCGCCAGTCTTCCGCGCTTTCTTCCATGATCAGCGATCGCACCACGCAGGCGGCGCGGTCGCGCGCCTCGGCGAGGTTGCTCACGACAGCGCCGAACTGATCGACGCGAACTTCGCGGGAGCTGGAGCAGTGGAAATAGACCTGGGCCATGTCGGTCTCCTTCACCAAGCGAATCGAATCTGTGTCTCAAAGTAACAGCGGCGGATTCCGCTGGATATTCCGGTAGAATCCCGACGGGGAATTACGGGCATGTCCCGCAACGTGACAGCAAACCTACCTGGACGAATCGTGCGGTTCCGTGATTCACATCACTCTGATTCTGTTAACGTTCGATTAACCAAACTCGCGCAGGATTTCCGCCATGGGATCGCAGCGGAACCGGATTCGAGCCGGCAGTTGCAAGAGAGGCCGGTGGCGTAACGCCCGCCGGCCTTTTCTCTTTGTGGCACGTGATCGACTTCCGGTTCGAGCTTCAAGCAAGCGTGATTGCTGATCCCCTCCAGGGATTCGCTCACGCAGGGATGACGGAGGCATAGCGGAGGAGCAGGCGATGACTTACGCCCGCGAATTGCGCGCAAACGTCATGCTGATCTCGGAGCGCGTCTTGCTGACGTTGGAGAGGATCTCGCCCATCAGCTTCAGGTTGGCCATCATCTCCTGGATCAAGAACCCGCCCGCCACGCGTTCGAGCTGCTCGGCGGTAAGCTCCTGCGCCTTAGTATCACGATCGTGCGTCATGGCGGTCTCCTGTGGGTTGGCCGTAAGTGGATTGCATCCGCGTGCATAGGTTGGCCTGGCGGCGCGGACCCGGCCGTGATCCGGATCACGTTCTGGCGGAATCCGGCTTTTGCTTCCCCCTCGTTGAGCTTCACCGAGGCAGGTCGCTGGTTGGGTTACTTTCGGCGGACAAGTCGCTTAGTTGTGTATGCAAGGGGATCGCTTAGCGGGTGTTCGCGTCGCCTTCTTTCAGGTAGCATCGGCGCATGAGCGAAACCGATACCTTGTTTGCCGCCCTGCGCCAGTCGGCCGACGAAACCATCGTGGACATGTTCGAGCGCATGGTGCGGGACGCGCCGGACCATGCCCTGAACAAAATGAACGCATTGGAGATCGCAACCAAAGAGGGGCTCGACGAGGAGCGGGTCATCGCAACACTCCTGAATGCGGTCGGGCTCGGCATGTTCGAGATGACATGGAACGTGATGTGCCCGAGTTGTGCCGGGGTGCTTTCCGCCAATAAGAGCCTGAAGACGCTCAATAGCGCGCAGTACAATTGCGCGTTCTGCGCCGCGGGCTATGAGACGACGCTCGACAATCTGGTCGAGGTGACCTTCACGGTGAGCCCGCGTGTGCGCAAGATCGCGGCCCATAGTCCTGACGAGTTGTCGGCGGCCGAATATTATCACCAGATATTCTGGAGTTCGGCGATCGATCTTCCCGGCGACGTCGAGAAGCTGCTGGGGGAGGTCACGCTTGAAATGGTCGACTTGCCGCCGGGCGAAAGGGCCATCCTTTCGCTGCAGGCGCCGGAAGGCACGTTGATCGTGTTCGATCCCGTGACGCACGCGGCCCAGTTCATCGAGGTCAAGGGCGAGGAGACCGGCGAGCGCCAAAATCTGTCCGTGATGTTCAACAAGGTCCAGGTTCCCGTCGATACCGTCGCCTTGCGCCCCGGGCCGCTGCGGCTGGCGCTGGAAAACCGTACCGACGGCCGCGTGTTGCCGGCGGTATGGGTGGCGAACGCGGCGCTGGACGCCATCCTGACGCGACGCAAGCCCGTGCTCACGGCAACGCGCCTCCTCACCAACCAGACTTTTCGCGACATCTATCGGACCGATACGCTCGCGATCGGCCAGAGGCTCAAGATTCTGAGCCTGACGTTCTTGTTCAGCGACCTCCGGGGCTCCACTGAACTCTATGAACGCGTTGGCGACCTCACGGCCTTCGATCTCGTCAACGAGCATTTCAGGCTGTTGCAGGAGATCATCGCGTCCGAACGGGGCGCCGTCGTCAAGACCATTGGCGATGCCGTGATGGCGACCTTCGAGACGCCGGACCGCGCCATTGCCGCGGCGATCCGCATGCGCGAGGCGATGAGCGACCTTGGCGCCGAGCGGCAGCATCAGAGCCTGAGCTTGAAGATGGGTATCCATGAAGGGTCGTGCCTCGCGGTAACGCTCAATGCCCAGCAGGACTATTTCGGCCAGACGGTGAACATCGCCTCGCGGGTCCAGGGCCTTGCGGCGTCACGCTCGATCGTGGTGACGGAGCAGGTGGTGGAGAACGCGAAAGCCCGGTCGTTGCTTGAGACCAAGGGGCTCAAGCCAACACCCAGAAGCGTGTCCTTGAGCGGGATTGCGGACAAGGTGTCGGTCTACGAGATATCCTGAGCACAATTGGCAACACGGAGACGAAGCCATGAACAAGCCCGTGCCCGTCAACCCGCCCGAACTGCGTTCGACCTTCGTTGCGGCATCTTCGATGCCCTGGCAGCCAACGGACTTCGACGGAATTCAGATGAAGATCCTCTACAAGGACGACGAAGGGCGCTCGACCATCCTGTTCAAGATGGCGCCCGGCGCGGTCGTGCCGCTGCACGAGCATACCGCGCTCGAACAGACCTTTATGCTGGAGGGATCGCTGGAAGATGCGGAGGGCAGCTGCGGCGCGGGTGACTTCGTGTGGCGGCCCGGCGGCAACATCCATGTCGCGCATTCGCCCAACGGGGCGACTTTCCTCTCCGTTTTCAATCGGCCGAACCGCTTTTTCGATGGCAGCAAGTTTTTCACGTCGGACGAGCGGAAGTAGGACAGGGTAGGGCGGTAGAGCCGAACGAGAAATCCGCCGTCAGCCGTCATCCAAGGCGGCGGATTACGCTTGGCTGATCCCACATCCCGCCTGCGACACCCACGAGAGCTGTGACCCAATCACCACACCCCAACGGAATTGCGCTGGCGGGGCGGGGTCTGACGTTTTCCGGCCCCGGTTCCGCCCCGATTGGATTCGGACGATGGGCCGTGCTGGTTTTCGGCTTGGGCTGGGGCGCAAGTTGGGGATCGCAACATGTCCATCGACCGCGCTGCTACTTCGAACGTCGACATCGGAACGAACCGCACTCAACGCAAGGCGCCGCCTTGGATGTCGGCCGCGGGGAAGGTTATGCGGCTGCTTGCCGTTGGCGTGGCAGCGGCATCGCTGGCGGCCTGCTCGCAGACCTCGGGCGTCAGCCAGAAATCCGAACTCCGCGCCAGCCGGGTGGCGTCGCTGGACCACGATCGAATGTCATCGCCCATGATCAAGAGGCGCGTGGCGGCGACAAGAAAGCACACCCGGTTCGCGTCGCGCAAAGATGCAGGCAAACCCAAGACGACGGCCTCGCATGGGGTGGCGAGTTTCTACACCGAGGGCACCAAGACCGCGAGCGGTGAAAGATTCAACACGATGGACATGACCGCGGCGCATCCGACATTGCCGTTCGGCACCAAGCTGCGCGTGACGGATGTCTCGAGCGGCAAGTCCGTGACGGTGCGGGTCAATGACCGCGGTCCCTACGTTCCGGGGCGTGTGGTCGACGTCTCCTATTCCGCGGCCGACGCGCTCGGAATGGTCGGAAAGGGCCTCACCAATGTCAAACTCGACGTGGTGCAGTAGGGGACAGGGACAGGCTGTCGCTGCACGTCAATCGAGCAGCAGGCGGCCGACAGGCTCGCTGCGGTCGGCGCTTCCGCTTCGGACCACCACGATCTCACCGCTTGCCGGCGAGATCGTGGTGAGGGCCAGGATGTTCGCGCCGTGCGTCACGACCAGAAGGTTGCCACGGCCGGTCCATTTGCCGATCACCGCGCGGGCACCGGCGGTCAAGCCGCTGTCTGATCGCGCAGCACGACCACATTGCCGAATGTCGGTGCGGCTTCGACCGGTCCCAGTTCCAGCAGGGTTGCCGTGTCCATGCAGCGACACCATGGCGAGGTGAGGATTTGATCGACCGCGATCCCCTCCGACTTGAGCCGCGCGCCGATCCTTCTCGCGTCGGCGCGGCCCTTGGCGCTGAGATTGCGCTGGGTGGCGCAGTCATCGATCCGGAAGCCCGGCGGATCGCCGACGCCACCCGGCGCATCGGCATGGCGCATCAGTGCGACATGCCCGCCCGCACGCAAGGCGGACCAGGCCGCGGCATCGTCGGCGCGCGCGATGTCCGCCGCGGCGGCAAGGGCGAGGACGAGGGCGACGATGGCGAAACCGTTGCGGCGCATGGCGGCGACCTTCTCAAAGATAGGCGATCAGACGCCCGGCGCAGACGGCGCCGAGCCACAGCAGCAGCGACAGCAGCGCAGTAACCTTGGCGCCAGAAGGTGCTTCATCGCGCCAGAGCGCCACGCGCCGCCACGGGCCGGCATGGGCGATCACGACGTTGACCAGGGCGGCTGCGATCAGCAACAGCTTGGCCTGGAAAGCCGGGTTGCGCACCACGTGCGACGCGTCCGCGCTGAACAGCAGGAAGCCCATGCTGATCGCCAGCAGAAAACCGATGCGTGACAACGGCAGCAGCAATTTCGCCATCGGCGCGATCGGGATTGCGCGCCCCCATCCGAGTAGCCTCAAATCGAGTGCCAGGATCGATCCCACCAGCACGACGAAGCCGAGGATATGCAGGATTTCGACCGCGGGATAAAGCGCGGGCGACGAGCGCATCAGATGACCCAGCGCGCTTTCCTGCAAGGCCAGGAAGATCGACGCGGCGGGTTGCTGTTCCACGCGGGCTTATCGCAATTCGATGCGCTTGCCGTCGAGAACGACGTATTCGATGCGCGCTTCGTCCGGCTTGCTGGTATGGGGATAGCCGAACACGGTGCAGGTCTTGCCGGGCGCGATGAGGTCCGCGGTGATGCCGCGCGCCTGCATGCGCGAAGGCGGCGCCAGCACGAAATGCCAGTGCTTGCCGTCGACCTCCATCTCGATCTCGCAGTGCGGGTTCTCGAAGGTCGATTTCAGGATCTTGCCGGTCACGGTGAACGATTTCGAGGTGTCGTATCCGCCCCAGCCGTGATGGGCGGCCGCAGCGCCTGGCGCAAGGGCAGCCGCTAGCGAGAGGAACAGGCGTCGGGTGATTGTTGTCATGACGGCCTCTGCACGATGGAGGACAACACCGATCCGCGCCGGATTCATAGCGGGTTTTGCATGACCATTCAAATGATCCGGAATAATGCACGTCGCCATCAGGGCGCCCGAGGAGGCAACGATTGAGCCCGTCAAAAGTTCTATACGCGAAGTTCGAGGAGCGCCGTCCGGTTCATTGCCGCGGCAGTGCGGCAAAGCCACAAGGAGACCGGCGGTGCGCAGGATTGAGGATCAAAGTTTTCTGCTGTTGCTGCTCGTGGTCAGCATCGCGTTTGGCTGGATTCTGAAACCATTTTACGGCGCTATTCTCTGGGCCACCGTCGCAGCCGTCATTTTTGCGCCGCTGAATCGGAAGCTGCTGGTCAGGACGGGCGGGAAGCCAGGGATCGCTGCCCTGGTTACGGTCCTGATCATCATCGCAATGGTCATTTTACCCCTGGCGATGATCGCGGCCTCTCTGACGCAGGAAGCCTCCAATCTTTACGCCAAGGTCCAATCCGGAGAGTACGACTTCGCCCGCTACATTCAGCGAATATTCGATGCGCTGCCGGCCTGGGCCACCGGTC
Source organism: Bradyrhizobium sp. AUGA SZCCT0182 (assembly GCF_018130185.1). NCBI lineage: Bacteria > Pseudomonadati > Pseudomonadota > Alphaproteobacteria > Hyphomicrobiales > Nitrobacteraceae > Bradyrhizobium > Bradyrhizobium sp. AUGA SZCCT0182. The sequence goes on from NZ_JAFCLY010000032.1 coordinate 70,340, forward strand.
TGCTTGATAGCTTCAACCTGAACAATCTCCCGGCCGTTCGCGACTGGCTGGCATCCGGCGCTATGAAGGGTGGACAGGTCCTGGCGCCCCAGGCGCTCAGCATCGGCATGAACACTTTCGACTTCATGATTGGCCTCGGCATCATGCTCTATCTTTTGTTTTTTCTGTTGCGTGACGGTAAAGCGCTGGCTGAACGGATCAAGCGGATCGTCCCCCTTCGCGCAGATCAAAAGACGGCACTCTTCGGCAGATTCGCCGATGTCGTCCGCGCGACGGTGAAAGGTGGCATCCTGGTTGCCATCGCCCAGGGCACGCTTGGCGGGCTGGCGTTCTGGTTTCTGGGGATTCACGCGCCGCTTTTATGGGCGGTGTTGATGGCCTTCCTGTCCCTTCTGCCGGCCATCGGCTCCGGCCTGGTCTGGGTGCCCGTTGCAATCTACCTGTTGGCAAGCGGCGCCGTGTGGCAGGGCGTTGCCCTGATCGTGTACGGAGTGCTCGTCATTGGACTGGTGGACAATCTTCTCCGTCCATTCCTGATCGGGAAGGATGCCAAGCTGCCAGACTATGTCGTGCTGATTTCCACGCTGGGCGGCATTGAAGTGTTCGGCTTGAATGGCTTTGTGATCGGCCCGGTGATTGCAGCGATGTTCATGGTGACCTGGGAGAGTTTCTCCACCTCCCGGCAGGGCAACGCGGCCGGGGCTACGGGCTAACTCGCCAATTGGCCGCTTGCTGGCCGTTGTCACAGTTCTGTCATGGTCCTTGCTTGGCAGCATACGGGCTATGGAGAATTTTATCGATAGTGGATCGTTCGATGCGTCGACGTCAGTTATTTAGGCTATATCTGTATGGATATATCGAGGTCTAGGCTATATTTTACTGGATATATCGAGCCGTGCGTCGAACAACGTGCGAGTTCCCTAAGGTTCCCGTGAACAGAATATTAGGATCAACCAGCGATGGAAAGTTCCATCGGCGCACTTGAGATTGCAACTTAAGGTTTTTTTAAAGTGCTCTCCCTCAAATCGCAGCCAGGTGTCTACACAACCAGATCGATCTCGCGTCGGTCTGTCGCCGCCTGCATTGCATCGGGTGATGACGATGCCGGGCACTGTCCTGGAGTCGCAATTCATGAACTTCCCTGCAGCGCTCATCTCCGCAGGTCTGGGCGCAGCATTCCTGGCGGCCGAGCTCACCTTCTATTATCAGCCCGCCTGGATCAATCCCGACTACGCATTGGGCTTGATCTTCTCCATGCGCCATTCGAAAGCGCGCACCGCAGTCTCGCGTTTGCTGATCAACCCGCAGTCGGCGGAATTCAGCACGCTGCGCTCGGTGGAGGAAAACGCCGCGAAATATGTTTGCGGGGCCGTCAAGGCCAAGGATAAATCTGGAAAATATGTCGACTTCCGCAGCTTCGTTTACACCGTGGCGACGGACTCTGCCCGCATCGATGACGATGGTTTGATTTCGCATAGGCACGGCGCGTTCAGGGCTTGCCCGATCTCGCCGGAAGACAAGGTATCGCCCGACGGGCAATCGATGGTGAAAGCCATTGAGAAGGTCGTCCCGTCCGTCGTCTCCTCGGCCATGTCGACCATCGGGACACAAATGCCGGCGGGAGGCGGGTCCGGAGGGTCACTGGAACAACAGGTTGGCCACATGGCCAACCAGATGACGGGAGGCCCACTGCCGGGAAGCTCGTCGGGCTCGGGAAGCTATTCCGGTTCTGCAAGCTCTTCCGGCTCAAAGTCCGGTTCGGCGGGACAACAGGCCAATTTGTCCTCCAACGCCGTGCTCGACAACGAGAGCGGCTGGAGCAGCGACCGGCCGCCGGCCGCATGGCCGACGTTTCCCCTGGATCACCCGCTGGCGCGATCGGCGCCGAAACGGACCGCGGGCCAGGCGATCGCGCTCGCAAAAAAGATCGAGGACCGCTGGGAGCAAGCGAAATCCGGTAACGCGAAGGCCCGTCCTTCATCCGACGAGATCCAGGAAGCCTGCCGCGCGCTGCTTACGGTCAGTCCGAAAGACAGCAAGTTTCCGAAGGCGTGGGCCGCCTTCGTGCGTTTACGAAAAATCGACCGCGAGGCAGCTTGACGTTACCTGCATGCTACGTCCGTCTCCCGGACAATTCCTTGCCGCGCTCCGTCAGCTTCACCATCACCTGCAGCGCCTGATTGGTCGGCGTGGGAATGCCGAGTTCAGCGCCCTTGCGCACCACATATCCGTTGAGAAAGTCGATCTCGCTGGGCTTGCCGCGCGCCAGATCCTGCGCGGTGGAGGACATCTGGTTCGGCATGTTGGCGGGAATCTTCATGATGTGCCCGGTGATGTCGTCTGGGATCGCGACCCCGCTGGCACGGGCGACCGCGATCGCCTCCTGAACCGCGCGGGCGACGACATCCCTCGTGCCTTCGACTTCCAGCATTGGTCCGTAGGAAATGCCGGCCACGGCGGACAGCGCGTTGAAGGCGCAGTTGATGATCAGCTTGCTCCACAGCGTGACTTCGATGTCGTCGGATATCGTAACGCCGACGCCGGCGGCTTGCAGCGTTTGCGCCAGCGCTTCGCTGGCTGCCGAGGCGCCGATCGCAAGATCGCCGCCGCCGTGATGCCGGACATGGCCGGGACCGGCCATCTCGCTGCCGACATAGACGACGACGGGAATTACGGCGTGGCCGGTGATGGCGGCGAGGCGCGGCGCGTTGTCGACGCCGTTCTGCAGGCTGAGCACGGAGGTTTCCGGCCGCAAGCGACCGGCCAGCGACCGGCCGGCCTGCTCGGTATCGGCCGACTTGACGCACACCAGCACCAGATCCGGCGAGGCGAGGGCGCCAGCGTCGGTTGCGGCTTTGGCGGGCAAATGTCCCTTGAACGTCTTGGTGTCGAGCAGCAGGCCGTTTGCGTTGATGGCGTCGACATGCGGCTGCCGGCCGATGAACGTCACCTCATGTCCGGCCCGCAGCAGCAATCCTCCATAATAGCAACCGACCGCTCCGGCGCCGACGACCGCGACTTGCATGCTGTTCCTAGCCCTTGAAGGTGGGCTGGAGTGGATGCACGTAATCCTTAAAACTGTCAAAGCCCTTCCACACCGGTTCGGGCGCCTCATATCCGGCGCGCGGCGCGTAAACCGAGGGATCGTTGAGCTGCATGTCCGGGATGTAGCGCGGACAATTCGGAAAGATCACGCGCGCGGCGACCCGGACGATCAGCTGCGCGCCGACGGTGCTGGCGAGCAGCGGATCTGCGCGGCTGACGGTTGCCGTGCCGTTGACACGCAGGCGCTGCGGCCTGCCATGCATGGCGATGAACAACAGGCCGACATCGGCGTTCACCAGAATATTGCCGAGGCTCTTGAACATGCCATTGCCGTCGTAATCGGGGAAAGCGAGTTCGGACGGCCCGGTGACGGCTACGAAGCCCGGCATGCCGCCCTTGAACGAGCAATCGGGCCGGCCCTCGGCGTCGGCGGTTGCCAGGAAGAAGTACGGCTGGTTCTCGATGAACACCCGGTCATCAGGTGTGAATTCCTCGCGGGAAAATTCCTCCAGACGGTCGGAAATCCGGCGGCTGTCGAACTGATCCTGCAGCCGGCGATTGCCCTCGTGAAACATGACGGTATCGGTCATCGCTTGCCTCCTCGGTCACAGGGCGGTCGGACAGGTGCTTACAGCAGCTTTGCCAGCACCGCGACCAGCTCGGCCTGCCGGTGCACGCCGGTCTTGGCGAAGATGCTCTTGAGCTGGCTCCGCGCGGTCTCCTTTCCGATCCCGAATTGATCGGCGACGTTTTCCAGGGACTCGCCGAGCGCCAGCTGGGTCGCGAGCCTGGCTTCCGCCTGGGTCAGGTGAAACACCGTACGCAAGTTCGTTTCCGGCGTTGGAGACCGGCTATCGGGATCGATCAGAATGACCATGGCCTGGCAATCGGCCAGTGCATTGGCGGTCGAATTCGAGAGTCTCGCCGGGTACGCAAGCAGCGGCCGGCCGGTCGCACGAGGCAACGCGACCGGCGCGGAAAGTCCGCCGGTCGGACGCCACAGCAAATTGTGAACGGCGCGGTTCAGGGCCGTCGTCGCCCGCGTATCTCTTGCGGTCAGCTGGCCGTTTACGATCCTGATATCATCCACCAGAAGGCGTTCGGCCGACGCATTGGCCTTGAATACATGGCCATGGCGGTTGATCAGGACCACCGCCGTGCCGCTCATTTCAAAAGCTTCCAGCGCGCCGGCGGCGGCGGAAGCGCTGAGCGCGCGGGCGATCGCGGCGCCGGTCGAAAGCCGGCTCGAGATCCGCGCCAGTTCGTCCTTTTCGTCCGTCGAAAAGGGTCCCTGATCGATCGTTCGCTGCAGCGCCACGGCCCAAAGGTCATCGCCGCAAGCAACCTTAATACCGGCGTACCAGCGCAGGCCGTGCGGTGCGAGGAACTCCTGGTAGTAGGGATGTTTGGCGATCTCATCGGCGCTGTGGCCGTCGAAATCGTCGGCGACCCCGCGCTGCGTCAGGGTCGGGACGGTGCGCATTCGCTCATCCTGCAAGTGCCATCCGTCCCGGAAATAGTCTTCCATCACTCCGGAAACGTTTTCGGTATAGGGGACATTCGGGAGGGCGTCGCCCGACAGGGGCAGCATGACGGCCCCAAAGCTCCCGGTGGCCGAGGCCACGGAAGTCAGCGCCTGGACCCAACGCGTAGGATCAAGGCCGGCTTCGGCAAATTCCTGTTCGGCGGGGCCGAAATTCCACGCTGGCAAGGGTTCTCCCGGTCGCAAGCTAGAATCTGAAGCTGCTCAGAAATACGCCGGGGTCACTGGGAAGGCAACAACCAGCCCAAATTTGCGGCGCTAACCTTACCCCGAGCGGATGCCTAGGCGCTACCCAGGATGTCGGACAGCGCGGACAACAACCGGTCGGTTTGCCCGTCGGTGCCGACGGTGATCCGCAGATAGTCTGATATCCGGGGCGCTGCAAAATGGCGGACGATGACCGCGCGCTGGCGCAGCGCCGCGGCCAACGCCGCGCCCTGATGCGCCGGATGACGCGCGAACACGAAGTTGGCGGAGGACGGCAGCACGTCGAAGCCAAGCCGTGCCAAGCCTTGGGTAAGCCGCTCGCGGCCTTCGATCACGCTTGCGCGGCTCTTCTGAAACCAGGCTTCGTCCTCCAGTGCGGCGATGGCGCCGGCCTGGGCGGGGCGGCCGAGTGGATAGGAGTTGAAGCTGTCCTTTACCCGCGTCAGCGCCTCGATCAGGCCGGCGTCGCCGATCGCATAGCCGACGCGCAAGCCCGCGAGCGCCCGCGATTTCGACATGGTTTGAACGACCAGCAGGTTCGGGTGCGAAGCGACCAGCGGGATCGCGGTCTCGGCGCCGAAATCGACATAGGCCTCGTCGATCACAACGGGCGCGTCGGGATGTTGCTCCAGCAAGGAAGCGATCTCGGCCAGCGACAGCGCCACTCCGGTCGGCGCATTAGGATTGGGCAGGATGATCGCGCCGGCGGTGCGGCGATAATCGGCGAGCCGGATCCGCATGGCCTCATCGAGCGGCACGGCCTCATAGGCGATGCCGAACAGGCGGCAATAGACCGGGTAGAAGCTGTAGGTGATGTCGGGGAATAGCAGCGGCGCATCGTGCTTCAGGAGGGCAGCGAAGGCGTGGGCCAGCACCTCGTCCGAGCCGTTGCCGACGAACACCTGCTCGGGGCGCACCTTGTGGTAGGCGGCGAGGGCCGCGCACAGCGCGGACGCCTGCGGGTCAGGATAGAGGCGCAAGCTATCGGCGGCCTCGCGATGGATTGCTTCCAGCACGCGCGGGGAAGGGCCCAGCGGGCTTTCATTGGTGTTGAGCTTGACCAGATCCGCGATGCGGGGCTGTTCGCCCGGCACATAGGGTTTCAGGTCGTGCGTCAGGCGGCTCCAGAAACGGCTCATTTATTCTCCAGCGAGCAGAGAGCGAGTAGGTCGGATTAGCGAAGCGTAATCCGCCATCTTGGATAATCCAAAAACGGCGGATTACGCTATCGCTAATCCGTCCCACAGCGTCAGGCTCACTTCAAATTGGCGAACATTATCTTGAGTGCGAGGATCTGTTCGTACTGCTCCTTGGTCACCTGAACGCGTGCCTTGCCACCCGACACGGCGTTGAGTTCTTTGTCGGAAAGCGCATCGGTCTGAGCGGTCTGGGCGTTATCGACTTTCATGGCATTCCTCCCTCTGGCAGGTGGGGCGCGACCACCGCGACCCTTTCTGTGATCTGGAGCATGTCTCGCGCCGAACGCGAGTTCCGTGACTCACATCACGCCTGAGCTTTTGAGGTTTGAACCTGATGACGATCTCCAGCGATGTCGTCATTCCGGGATGGTCCGCAGGACCAGACCTCAGGGGCGCAATTGCGCCCCGGGGAATCTCGAGATTCCGGGTTCGATGCTTTGCATCGCCCCGGATGACGCTATCAACTGCGTACCGCGACCGCTTCGAACCGCCGCTTCGGGTGGACGAGCAGCTCCGCGGTCTCGACAATCCGCATTTCCTCCGTCCCGCGCGCCGCGGTGCGCTCCAGCACGGCTGATATGGCCGACGCCGCGTGCCCGAGCGCTTCCGGTGTGGCCTTGTTCTGAACGCGCGCGGAGGTGAAGAGCGCGGCGAACAGGTCGCCGGTGCCGTTCGGGCTGATGGGAACTTTCGGCGTGCGCACGCGCCAGGCGTTTGACGCCTCGATGGCGAGGGTCTCGATCTCGCCGTCAGGCGTATCAGACAATTCGGCCGACGTGACGACGACCGTCGATGGACCGTGCGCCATCAGCGCGCGCGCTGCTTCGATCATTTGATCCGACGTGGAGGCCTTCGCCCCGCACAGCCATTCGAACTCGAAATGATTGGGGGTGATGATGTCGGCGAGGCCGCACAGCCGGTCGCGCACCAGCGGCGGGATGTCGGCTTTCACGAACAGGCCGCGGTCGCGATCGCCGAGCACGGGATCGCAGACATAGCAGAGGGCCGGGTTGCGGGCCTTGGCGCGCGCGACGAAGTCGGCGACGACAGCGGCATTGTCAGCCGAGCCGAGATAGCCGGACAGGATCATCTGACAGGTGTCGACCGCCCCGCGCTCCTCGATCCCGAGCAGGAGATCGGCGACCAATTGCGCCTCCAGCACCCGGCCGCGGATGGTTGGATAGCCCGGCCGGTTGCTCAGCAACGTCGTCGGCACCGCAATGACGTCGATGCCATGCATCTGCATCGGAAACACCGCGGCAGAGTTGCCGACATGGCCGTAAGCGACCTGGGACTGGATGGAGATGACGGTCATGGCATTGAATGTAGCCCGGATGAAGCGCAGCGCAATCCGGGATTGCGCAGGGTGGAGACGGTCCCCACGTCATTGCGAGCCATCGGGCGAGCATTCGCGCGATCCGGTGGCTCGCAATGACGGCGCATATACGTCCGCCTTCTCGCGGCGCGAAGCGTCCGAGGTTTGGTAGCCGGACCCTCCGTAACAGAGGAGAGCGCAGCGAAAGCCGGGTCAGCGCGCCGCGCTGCCGCATGCGTTCGCGCCGGCGTAAAATTTGGTCAAAAGACCGGCTCGCCGATCGCCACCTCGCTGCGCGGGCCGAGGACGATCACGCTGCCTCCGGCGTCCTTTGCGCCGAGGATCAGCAGTTCGGATGTGAAGCCCGCGATGTTCTTCGCACCCAGATTGCAGACGCAGACGACCAGCGAGCCGAGCAGGGCTGCGGGCTCATAGTTCGTGATCTGCGCGCTCGACCACATGATCCTGTCAGCGCCGACGTCGACGCCGACCTTGAAGGAGGGATTGCGCGCGCGGGGGAACGGCTGGATATCCACGACCTTGCCGATCCGGATGTCGAGACGGGCGAAATCGTCGTAAGTGGCCGGGGCTTTCAGAGGGGACATGTCTTGCGTATGGCACATTAGCGATGTCATCGGAAGTGAGTTGCGCAGGCAACCGGCCGATGGACGTCTCGCGCAAGGTGGTGAGGCGCGGCGGATTAGCCGAAGACGTAATCCGCCGTTTTCGTATGAGCCCAGACGGCGGATTACGCCTTCGGCTCAATCCGCCCTCCAGGTTTCTTCGAAATTCTGATCGACACGGAGCCGCGGCGCATGTCAGTGATCCCTGACGATCTGAGAAATGCGCGCCGCTGGACGAAACCCTCATCGGGGTCTGCTGTAATACAGCCGTCCTGCAGCACATCGTCGAGGAATACGCGGACATCATAACCGTCCGCGATCAGCGCCAAATGATTGCGGTAGCCCGGATCGAACATCACTGACGATACACGGCCGAGGAAATGCTGTTGTACACAGCGGCGGAGTTCAAATGCGTCCGCGGTCATCACGCGTTGCTCCGAATCGATGCGTGATGCTGGCTGAATAATGCTGTAGCCGCGGAATTGTTCCTCAATAGAGGTTGCACACGGACCGGTTCTGCGGAAAATTGCAGACGATCTCGCAACTCGCGATATCTGTCACGGGCGCCGGTAAACAATGACCACCAACATTTCCATCTTCGACGGCCATAACGATGTCCTGCTGCGTCTTTACAAGTCGGCTTCCGGCGACGTGGTGTCCGATTTCCTTGATGGCGAAGACGCCGGCCATATCGACCTGAAAAAGGCCAGGGCAGGAGCTTTCGTCGGCGGTCTGTTCGCGATGTACTCGCCATCGCCAGGCAACTTTGCGTCGCTCAGCAAGCAGATGACGGGCGGACAGTATGCGGTGCCGCTTCCTGATCCGCTTCCCATCGAAGAGGCACGGAAATCCGTCGCCGGTGAGCTGGCGATCCTGATGCGGGTTGTCAGGGGATCGCAGGGCGCCGTGGCGCTTTGCAAGACGACCGCCGAGATCCATTCGGCGATCGAGCGCGGAGCGCTGGCGGTGGTGCTTCATCTGGAAGGCGCCGAAGCCATCGACGGTGATCTGCATTTTCTGGAGGTGCTGTACGCGGCGGGCCTGCGCTCGCTGGGACCGGTCTGGAGCCGTAACAACATTTTTGGCCATGGCGTCCCGTTCCAGTTTCCCGGCGGGCCGGATATCGGCGACGGCCTGACCGCTGCCGGCGAAAAGCTCGTTGGCGCCTGCAACGAAATGAAGATCCTCGTCGACCTCTCGCACATCACCGAAAAGGGCTTTTGGGATGTCGCGCGCCTCTCCAAAGCGCCGCTGGTCGCGACGCACTCCAACGCGCATGCGTTGTGCCCTTCGCCGAGAAACCTTACCGACCGGCAATTGGCAGCGATCCGCGATTCCGCCGGCATGGTCGGTCTCAACTTCGCGACCTGCTTTCTTCGCCCTGACGGCAGCATGATCGCGGATACGGATGTCGAACTGATGGTGCGTCAGCTCGACTATCTCATCGACAAGCTCGGCGAGGACCACGTCGGATTTGGATCGGATTTCGACGGCGCAACCGTGCCGGCGAAAATCGGCTCGGCGGCCGGGCTGCCCGTGCTCATCGGGGCTCTCCGGCAAAGCGGATACTCCGAGCCGCTGTTGAAGAAGCTGGGCTCGACCAATTGGCTCAATCTGCTCGAACGCACGATTGGCTGAAACCGGGAGCCGTCGCTCTCCTGGCGACCACGCCTGCCGCCTGCGGCGAGCTTCGGCTGACACGTCTCTCTTTGCGCTCGCGCGTTCCTCGGAAAATTCGGGGTACTCCGAAAGAGTAGCTGTTGTTCGCGCAGTTTTGGAATGCGGACCTGCTTCAGGCGCGCGAACTTCACTTCTGGGGCGGACCCGTGTTTCCAGAGCCAGCCCTTGGCGAACCGCCCCACGATCCGTTATTCGAGATCGGGGTGATAAAATCCCTGTGCAGGGCGGTTGGTCTGTTGGCGCCATTGAACAACACGGTAACGCCCGTGTTGCTATGGCTCACTTCGACAACGATCCCAGTCTGCCCGGCCAGTTCCGGGCATCGAGCGGCTCCGAGTTCACTCATCTTAAAACGAGTGCCGGCGACCAATCTGGTGGTTTCCTGATCCATCCCTGAAGCTATTCAATAGTGAAAAGGTCTTTCCGGCTAAAATGCAATGATGCCAACTGGTTATAATAATTAATTGCGCGACTCAGGCAGCGGCTAATTTAAGTACGTTCCAGGTTCGGTCGTCTGTCCGATATCCGACATTACGGGGGCAGCTGCCACTTTTTCCCGGGAATCCGTATGAAGCGACCGACCTCGAAACCGGGAAACCCGGGGCGTGTACGGCGCTAATTAATATTGGTCGCAGGCTGCGTTCTTTTGGTTCAAAGGGCGGCCTCAGCCAGCGCTTCTGACCGGTTGCCGCAGGATCGTCTTGAGCTTTTCCGGCGGCGTCCGGCGTGCATCGCTCAGATAGATCTCGTGATGAGGCCCTGCAAACGTCATCCCCATCGCAGGCATGATCTCGTGGTGAAGCCTGGCGAGCACCGGGCCTTCGTCGTCATAGCTGCCGACATGCAGCGTCTGCAGGCATCGCCCTTCGTCCAACGGCTCGAGGCGCAGCGAGACGGGAGGCTCTCCGAGCTTGTCCCGCGACCTTGCAAGGGCAGCCTCATACAGGGGCCGCTCGACGAAGTCGGGCACCATGATCATCATCGTCCATTGCCACAGATGCTTCCGCCGCCCGACAAAATCGTCGGGATTGTCGGCCCACCAAAGGCCTTCGAGCGGCGGAACCACGTAGTCTTTTCCCGATGTGCTCTTGCTGGCAAATTTCATCGCGTAGCTCAGCGAATACAGCCACTCGATGGCGCGCTGATAGGCTGGATCACGATTGGGGTCGCCTTCGCCGTTGATCTTGACGAATTGCATGGCAGGCATGTTGATGGTGGCAAAGCTGCCTTTAGGCGCGCTGTAGAATGTTGCGAGCTGCTTCTTGAAATCGATCTTGTCCACGTTCGTCACGGTTCGCTGGATGCTGCGCTGTGCCGCGTTCCGGTCCAATCCGCCTGCGGTGGCGCGATCCGCCGCTTGAGACACGTAGCGGCGGATTGCGCACCGCGAATCCGCCGTGCAGGCTGGGAATGGTTGGCAGGCATGTCGCCAACGTCAAGCGCGACGTGGTGCGCTAGCAGGCGAGGGCGCCTCTCATCCGAGAGGCGGCGCATTGCATCATGCTTCGTCTTTGGGCACGTATTTGCCCGCGATGCATTTGTATCTCTGTAGTTTCCATTGGTGATACGGACCCTTGGCGAGCCAATCGGCAATGCCGATTTGCGCATTGACCATACAGGCGGTCATGGTGATGCCCGACTGCTCACTGTTGGTGACGACTTTCTCCAGGCATAGCTGGCCGTTGCAGAGAACGGCGACAAGAGTAACGAGCATGGCGTCCTTCGTTGATAGGAAATTCCCGGTCAACTAACTCCATGCAGGCTTCATGCCATGATTCTGCATGTTCCGTACGCAGCCAAAGGCTTTCCCGGTAGTACTACGGGCGCGCGAAACCAAACGCCGCAAGCGCGCTACTCGGTGGGAGTTTAGTGCAACGGGTCCGTCCAATGCGCGGCCCGATGACAGGCTCCGGCGTAATGCGCCGCTTTAGAAAAACACGTAACGGCAGATTACGCCTACGGCTCACGGGCTGCGAGGCGACCATGGCCATGACACTGACGGTTGCGGTTTTTTGGCTTGCGGCCGCACCGGGGGCGGCGCCGGCTTTTGCGACTGGGCGACATTGGCCGACTGCCGCGGACGCGGCAGTGGTGTTCCGGGCATCACCTTTGGCTCTTCAGGGATCATCTTTGGCTCGTCGGACATCGCCTTTGGCTCTTCGGGCAGCGCATTTAACTCTGAAGCGCTGGCGATGATGCGGGCGAGTTGTTGCTGGCTTGCGTTGACCCGTTCGGTCAGCGTCTGGCTTTCGCGCGCCATCTGGATCTGGCTCGCCCTGAGCTGGTCGATGACAGCGTTGTTGCGCGCTATTTCTTCCCGGCCCGCCGCGAGCTGGCTCGTGAGATTTTCATTGTCGCGGACCAATTGTTCTTGCCTCACCTTGAGGTGTTCGAGTGATTGCCTCAAGGCCGCGAGATCGCGCGCCATCGGTTGGAGTTGCTGCTCCAATCCGGCGGACGCGGCAACAGCAGCCGGTGCGGCGTCTTTCGGCGCAGCGGCTTCCGGTGCCGCCTGTGCCAAAGCTATCGGAGCTGAGGGGGCCGTCATCGCCGTATCAGGGGAGGATGACCACCACCAGGCGACGACACCAATGCATGCTGCCAACAGGCAACCGGCGACAGCCACATGGCGCCAATCCGCCAATCGAGGCTTCGCTGCTGGCGGGGCGCTCGACGTCTTCATGCTGGGCGGCGGGGCCGAAGCACTAAATCCCGCTTCGCGCGCCAGGTTCGAAAGCTGCTCCTCCAGGCTCGCGATCTGCCCTTCGGCGAGCCTGTCGCTCATTGTGGAATTCATTTGGTGCTCCGTATCAAATGCAATGGCACCCGCCTGAAAGTGGATCCGCACATCTGCGTTTTAACGCAGCCGAGGAGGCGGAACTATGTTCACGGCCGGAGAACTACGGAAGGAACTCTGACCCTTTGCGCGCGCTGCATTCATCGCCAGCTCGCGTAGCCCGCCGCGAAAGTTCCAGCGAACCTTCACGCCGTCTCGTGCGACCAACGCGCGGTTCTGCATTCCATGATCACCATCATCACATTCTTGTATCACATTTTTGTGCGTCGCACCATTGAACTATTGCAGCGCAATAAACGACTACTAGATCCGCATTCCAAGCCATCGAAGGAGAATTGCCGTGAAGAAGATTACCCTGTCCGTCGCTGCCGCCGCCATGTTCGCGATCACGGCCGCTGGCGGCGCTGTCGCAGCCGAGTTGCCGTCTTATGAACGGTCAGGCTTGCCGGTCTCGGCCGTGCAGCTTCAGGTGCTCGGCGTTGAGGGCGTCCAGGAAGCGTCACCCGTTGCCACATCGGTCACGGCAGTTCAGCTCAGCGTCCTGACACCGCGGAGCAAGATCACGACCGCCCAAGGCCGCACCGAAACCGTCGGCCGCGCCATTCAGTGAGGACAAATGCTTGATCGGCGCTTCAACTGGCGCCGATGCACGAGCACCTTGTCGCGTTTGCAAGAAGCCCGCGATGTCGTCGCGGGCTTTTTTTCGTGATGAGGGCGTACAAATGCGAAGCAACGTGTTGTTAGGAATTGACCCGCGCTGATTTGCGCGACTCCGATTCGTTCCTTGCGAACAAACTGGAGTCGGATGGAGAACAAAGCCGCCTTGGCTGATCCATGCTGCGTAGGGGCTGGGCAGTAGGGCGCCTTTGTTGTGGCGATCATGACAACGATAGTCCATGCGTCCGCGATCTCGCGGCGTGAAGCGTCCGAGTTTTGCGACTTGCTGACCTCCTGAAGCGAGGAGGGCAGGAAAAGCCGGGTGCACGCTGCACCCGCGGTCTCGTGCTAGAAACAACCAAGTGTACAAGATCGCTTCCCTTGCCGCGATCAATCGTTGCAGCCATCATGTCGAAACCAGTGCCGACGGCTGGGCCGATGATATCAGGCTCTCCGACATTGAGCCTGACTTCCTCTGTACCGCCTGCGGCAAGCGCGCGGCGCGGAAGTGGGACCGGTGTTTTCGCAGGCCAGCGTGCGCGCCACGCCAACTGCATCTCAGGCCGGCATGATCGGCGATTTAAATGGTAAAGCGGACCACTGAACTTTGAGCCCGCGCCTGTCGCTACCTCTCAATCGGCTCGTCGATTGTCTTTACAGATGCAAAACATTGCCACACTCAGGAGAAAAGCAATAACACCTCCAGCATTGCCGAGCGGCACCCAACTTGCTGCCGAACATCCATCCCCTTGTCAGATCGAACAGCGCCGGGATCGCTGCGGCGAACAACAACCAAATGACGGGCTAGTAACTTTGGTCGACTCGAAATGTGGCCCAGACAATCAGAGGTAAAGTAGCACGCGCCAGAATGAGCTTCGGGCAAATGCAGTGCTTGGCCGGCGCGAGGATGACAATCGTCATGCGCATTATGACCGAGGTTCGGGCCGAATGACTCACGTCCCAAAGCCTCTACGTCATTCTCCGATTTCAGGGGTTTTCGATGTGGGGTTGCGGTGGTAGTAATTCGGCGCTCACTCAGCGCCAAGGAAACGCCATGCCAGCTCAAAGTCGTTACCAGTGCCGATTCTAGCTCACGGCATAGGCGTCATTTTTAGAAAATGATCAGCTGTCTTTTTTCTTACAGGGCCGAGCTATGAAGATTATCGCCATTGGCGAGATCGACCGAACAACATGGAACGATGTAGTTTTGTCGTCTCCCGATGGATGGGTGTTTTCACTCTACGAGTGGCAGGAATTGATCCTGCCGGTTGAACGATGGGGCCTTCAAGAGCGTAGCTTCGGCGTAGAAAGGGACGGCAGAATTGTCGCGGTCGTGCCGCTCCAATACTCGAACACATGGAAGGTCACTGCTTCATCCGGCTGGGGCGGGAGCGGTCCGGTGTTGGTGCCAGGATTGTCTAGAGACGAGGAGAACGCGGTACTCTGCGAGGTAATCAAACAGATTTGCGCGAGTGCTCGCCACGATCACGCCGAGCGTATTTCGATGAGCATAAGCCCGATTACGAAGCGCTCCCTAACGAACCGGACTGGTGTGAGCCCGACATACAAGTTCGGCTTTGCCGAGACGTCCACCGACGCGATGGTTGTTGACCTTAGCCAAACCGAAGATCAGCTTTGGCTGGGTCTATCGCAGATTGCGCGCAGGAAAATCCGCAAAGCAAAGAGCGAAGGTTACTCCGCTGAACTTCTTGACTGGGTAAAGAACATCGACCCCTACTACGATATTCACTGCGAAACCTATTTCCGAACCGGCGTTGAACCACACCCCAAAGCGTATTTTGAAGGGATGGCACTCAAGATATCACCTCTCGGTTTTAACTTCTTGTTGGGCGGCAAAGCACCAAATGGAAGCGTGGTGGCCTTCCATAACTCTGCGAAGATGCCGCACTCTGCTGTTTACCACACCGGATGCTCGCGCACCGCTCACCAAAACTCTGGCGTCAACTATCTCCTGTTTTGGGAGGCGATGCTCCAAGCAAAGCGGCTCGGCTGCGAATGGTACGAGGTCGGCGAAATCTTTTCCGGATCGACGGATAAGAAAAGCCGGGGTCTTACGGAAATAAAAACCAAATTCGGCGGAGTCCCTCGGCGGTACTTCAAGGGCCACACCGAGCGATTGGAGCCCTTCTTCCTCTTCGATGAAAAATATGATTCTCAGACGTTCGAAGAATACGCCTTTATCGACGACGACCAGTTTCGTTGACACGACCAACCAGCTTCTACAGACAACGCTCGGGCCAATAATCGAGAATGAAAAGAACATTGCCAAGTCGGGTCGCGGCACGAAGAAAATGGGAACGATGTTTGCGCCCATTACGCATTCCGAATTTATCGAAGATTATTTCTGACCGCGGGCAATGATCGGATCGATGCCGGCGTCGCGCAGCTTCTTGGCCTCGCCGTGATCGATGCGCGCCTGCTTCAGCGACTTCGCCGGATAAGCGCCTGGTCCCATCTTGCGCAGCCGCTTGTAAATGCGGAAGCGGTACCGGCTACGGCTTCGCCTCAGCGCGGATCAGTCGGCGTCGGCGATCTGCCGCTCATAGTCGGAGGCATTGGATTTATCCGTCATGACCTGCGGACAGCGGAAGCAGGCCGCTTTGCCTTCCTGACGAAACCAGCGGCAGGTGGATCTGATCTGGCAGGCAGGCAGCGCGTTGACGACCACAGGGGTGCCCGCAACGATGCGTTCGGCCAGGCTGCACGCGTTGCCCTTGAAGTGCTTGCAGCCGCCGCTGGCGCCGGCGCACGGCGCCGCAATTCTGAAAAGTTGCGTGGGCTTGGCTGACCCTGCCAGCGCCAGCAGCTTTTCGGAAACCGGCAGGGTCTCGGTGAGATAGCCGACCCTGTGTTCTTCAGGCGTGCCTGTCATGACGCCAAAGACGCGCGCGCCATCAGCGGTTGCCTGGGCACTCGGGCAGTCGATTTCTTGGCTGGATCCTCGGGACATCAAACGACCCTCCGGTTCGCGGCTGGTGCCGATCGATCGCCTCATCCGCAGTTCGGATGCAGCGGGAACGCAATCCGCGGCTCTGCCTTGAACGCTCAGTCTCGCAAATGCTTATCTGAAAAGGCTTCGAGACGGCGTCCGGCGCGTCGCGCGCCAAACGCCATCCCGCATATGAAATCAACTAACTTGTCAGCTTGGTGGTGGTCGTCTTCGGCCCAACGGCGCCTGTCGTGGTCGTGCCGGTGCCCTTGGGATCGATGCGCCTAATCATGCCGCCTGCGACGGCTTCGAGTTGATCCGGGTTGAGCTGAACCGGCGCTTCGACCTTCTTGTCGGCGGACTTCTTGGAGTTCGTATCAGACTTTTTCATCTGCGCTTCTCCTCTGCCGAGACGAAGCGACCATCCGCTTCGACTGTGGAAGGATGCTATCACGGACTGGCTGGTTTACCAGCACCGCACAGCGGTGCTGCTGTGTGACCACATCACAGCGCGGCGCGAGCAGACGCGGAGCTTCGGCCCCGCGCCTTCGCTGCTTGCTTGTCTGCGAGGCCCAAGTGCTTTTCACTGTTTCATAACAGCGGTTATTTCAGAACAGCCATGGCAACCATGGCTCCGAGCATGAAGGACGTGTTCAACAGGCACGCCGCAGCGAAAACCTTGGTCGTCGTATCCATCCCGCCAGCGACCGAGTCCAGTTCGTCCATCGTCAGTTCAGTCGACGTTTCATTCGAATTTGCGCGTTCCATGTTGTCATCTCCTGTTGCCGTTCCGATGCACCGTTGCATCGGCATGGACAGGACGATGACCGATCAACGAAGTCCGCGCTGTTACGCGGGGAACAGCGACGCGGTAGCTTCTTGCATGATGAGCGCGCACAACGACTAAGCAACGTGTTGTTAGGAATTGGTCCGCGCCGATTTGCGCGATTCCGATTCGTTCTTTGCGAACAAACTGGAGTCGGATGGAGAACAAAGCTGCGGTGCGGCGTGCTTCTCTGCGACGGTGTCTCAAGCGTCGGAGCTTACGTCTTTTCATGAACTGCGGCGGACAAGCCGCCTCCAAATCCTGCGCTCTATGAGACTTGCGACTCCCGTCCGTAGGTGATCAGTTTGGCCCGAGACAGGCGGGAGGCTGATATGAAACGAATTCTTTTGGCGGTTTTGTTGCTCGGGGGCTTTTTGGCGGCGCCGGCGCTGGCGCAAACCAAGGTTGGCGACTGGGAGGTCGAGAAGCGCAGCGGAGACGATCATTGCAATGCGGCCCGCGCCTATACCGACAAGGACGATGACAACAGCGACTACGTGATCGTGCTGAGCTACTCCAAGGAGGCGATCGTGGTGGCCGTGATCTACGACGGCTGGGAGTGGGACAAGGTCGGCAAGATCCTGCGGGCCGATGTCGGCACCGACGACAAGGACATCATGAAGAAGGCGAAATGGGAGGTCGTTGACAAGACCGCCGTCCGCGGCACTTTCGAATTCCAGCAATCGATCCTGGACACGCTCGCCAAGGCCAAACTGCTGACGATCGATTTCGAGGACGACGAGGACAACAGCGTCGAAATCAAGATCCCGCGGATGGGCGAGGCGCTGGCGGCGCTGAAGTTTTGCGAGGAGAACAAGAAGTAGGGGGCGGGGCCAGGCAAGCGGCTGGAGAAGGCGATGAAGGCGGGGAAGGTTTCGTAGCGCCATACACTCGGTGTCGTCCCGGGCTTGACCCGGGACCCATAGCCACCGGCGGCAATTGTTTTTCACGAGCGTCGTTATCTTTCTTTTTTATCAATGAGGGCCGCGGAGTATGGGTCCCGGCGTTCGCCGGGACGACGTGGATATAGTTTCGCGATCTCGCGGCGCATTGCGCCCGAGGTTTGCTAAAGAACTTCCCGCCCCCGAAATGAGAGGGCGCAGGGAAGGCCGGGTGCGCGCTGCACCCGCGGTCTCGTGTGCGATTGTGCAAACAAAGCTGCACACGAGCATACAGGGCAGCGGGGAACACCCAGCCTTCCCTGCGCAATGGCTTTACGGCTTATAACGCGCTCTCCCTGGTGAGACGGCCTCTATTGCCACCGTCGCCCCTCGGAAGCGTTAGCTCCCGAAAGACTTGACGCCGTTACGGGCGCCAGGACCACACGCTTTCGCCGTACGCTTCAGTCACGACCGTCAATCGCAACTGTTACGTCCACCGCGACCCGCCCCTCGTCATGACGACGGCCGACGCCCCTCTGAGTGGGACGGGATAACGCAAATTCGTAGAGATGATTTGCCCGACGAGGAAAGCGGAATTTTGCCCGTCGGGTTAATTTGTCGCACTCGCATGTCGTCCCGGCCGAGTGCGCAATTGCGCACGGGGGCCGGGACCCATAGCCACCGTCGGCTGTTGTTTTGCGTGCCGGTCATTATCTTCTTTCCGAGCAATACAGGCCGCGGCGTATGGGTCGTAAGTCTCGGTGCCTCGATTAAGATGGGGCGATCGAGGCGGGCGTTGCGGGGTTTATGGGAGGTCGT
>NZ_JAFCLY010000033.1:0-87412 GCF_018130185.1 Bradyrhizobium sp. AUGA SZCCT0182
TGCGCGTAGGCGTCATCAGCCCCCGCCAAAGCGACCGGGGCAACGCTCAGCGCCAGCCCTGCTGCGACCAGACTTCGCCTTGTGAGCGACTTAGAAAAATCCTGTGCCATTGGTTGTTCTCCCTGGTCTTCGGACCTGCCCCCCGCTTTTCTCGCTGCAAATTGGATGGTCTTGGGGGGAAGAGGTTCCCCAAAAAACGGATGCGTCGGATCCGCTGGGCCGGATGATTATCTGGGAAGTCCCCGCTTGTGCCGGCAGCTCTCTCTAGGACGATCGGCAAATCCTCAGCTCGCGCGGCCTGTTTTAGGTCTGATGGATGGGCACTAGGACGGGATAGTGCCTAGACGACAAGGGACCGCATCGGCAAATGAAAGAGCCCGCCAACTGAGACGGTCTCTTGGCTTGTTTAGGGACGTAGTGCTGTCCTTTGTGCGGACAGGACACGTTCGCAATCCTAGTTGAGCCGACGTTTTCCCGCGCGAACTCGTGAAGACGTTTCTTCGCACAGTTCCAGATGAACCAACAAATCCTGCGACGACACCATTCTTACCCGCGATGGCAAAATCCCGAAACACATACGTGCATCCTTACCGCATCGAATTCGCCAACCAAGGAGCTAACGATGCGCAAACTAGTTTTTTTCAATCGGAGCCCTCGCGATTGCTTTTATGGTTGCATTTGCCTGGTCACACACTGTGCTCACGCCTTCCCAAGCAGGCGTCGCTGGGTCAATCAATCCCACAGATATGATGTCGAACTACAAAGGCACGCTTCCGGTTGAGCAATGGGAAGCGATCTAGCGTCTTTCCAAGTTCATCCCTCCCCGACTTGAAACTGGAGCCCTGGCAATCGGCATTTTCTTGACACCAGGGCGTTGACGTCAGGACAGGCGGCTTCAAGCTCTTCGACAATGACGCGATGCAAACACACGGCAAGCGACTTGTCATGAGTTGTGGCCCTCCGACAAACGGCGCGTTCTCACGCTGAGCAGTGGCGATGGACTGCAGCTTATATCCACTCTCACCGCGCCCGGTCCGTGCCGGCTAATAGTGGCAGGAGGTGTCAGGTTGGCTCGTTCTCGCGTTCAGCTAGTCTAGCGGCGCCGGCTCACCGTTCCTGGCCTGGATGTGCCTAGACGAGGCGTGATCTCGCCACCTCAAACGCACAACGCCTCCCAGCGGAGTATGATCGCTGGGTGGGCGTTGGTATTTCCTTGGTCGGGCGCTGAAATCCCGGCAGCCCAACCGTAGCAATTGACATGCTACAATCGTGTGACACGCGCCGCGCCTGGGCCGCCTCTGTTGGCGGCCTATTTCAAACTGGCTGACGCTTACTAAAAAACGGCCCCAGCGCGGGAAAGCAACTGGAGCCGTGAAGACTTAACGTTGACCTCAAAGCACAGAAGCGTCTGTACACTTGTGAACGCAGGAACCGAGTTGCGCGAAATGGGTTGGCGCTCCCACTGGGTGTTGGCGTCTTTCTTGAACAACCCCCGGCCGGGCGTGAACCGCCGGGCCCGTCGTCATTTTCGCACTCATCACACCACTCGGTGGCTAATGGGGCGCGGGCTGCTTCAACTCATGGAGTCGTCGGCACCGGCCTCGCAGCGTTCTGTTGATTGCGCTTGAACGGCCGCGGCAGCTGCGAATTGTTCCAATCGTCGTTGCCCGAGCACGATAGACAACCTCCCAAACGGCCCCTGGATTTCGTGCTCCAGGGGCCGTCGCCTTTTGAGGGCGGCCCGAATTTAGCGGTGCCCGCCGTGAAGGACTGTCAAAGACAACTAGAAAAGCCCAGGACCAACGCGGCCGAATGCGGGCTGATTAGCGACCTCGCCACGGACCACGCAAAGCATGACCTGTTTGACCGGCTGGCCTTGCATCTCACAACGCTTGCCGATCAGGTTGAGCTGGCGAGGATCGAGGCGAAGCCCTCGAAGGGGTAAGCCCACCTGGGCACCAAGGCTCGGACACGGGCGCGCTCGGGAACGAACATCATAGTGGGGCATTTATCATCAATGCCGCACTATAATTTTGAATTAGCGAATGGACATCGAATTCCTGACCCGCGGGGCCTCAACTGTAGAGATAACGAGGATGCGATCGCTAAGGCGCACCAAATTGCGAATGCGATGGCCGTAGAAGTCGGAGAAACACCTCGTTGCCTTGTCGTAGTGGACGATGAAGGAAACGATCTCTGTAAAGTGCCAATCGCGCCGGCACCCTGAAATAGTTGGAATCAATTCAGCCGGCTAATTCGGAACTCGAGCTTGGCATGCATTACCTCGCCTATCTCGTCTCTAACCCAAATCGTGATCTCGGATACCGTCTGCCCAGTGTACATCAAATCCCGCCCTAAGTTGCAAAGTGCCAAGCCGGCTTCCACACGAGCGGCATCGAGGTCGGGAAAGCGCTCGCCTTCCTCATCAACGGACCGCGGCGCGCCCCCTATTTGAATGTCGAAAAAATATAGACCCATGCAAGGCAAGACCCCGACCCAGGAATTCGTTCCGGGGCTGACCTCCTGTTTGGAACGGAGCCCTGCGTCTTGAATTAACGCCAAGTCGTATCGCCCCTGACGTCGTGAAACTTGCGATGGTTGGAAGTAGGAACTGGCCTTCGACGGAGGAGGATGATCGCCGGCTGCTTGAATTGCGAGACAGCGGCAGATCTTATCTTTCGATAGCGGTGGCCATGAGACGCTCGGCCTCTGCTATTAGAGGTCGTCTGTGGATTGTCCGGGCCTGAGCGAAACCCACCCCAAACCCATCACTGAAGACCGATGCGTAGCGCCACGTTCGAACCTTGCATCCCGACCCGCGGCACCAAGGTCCCCTCTTCCAAAAATTGGCTCCATGAGATCAAGCATGATGGCTAAACGGGAAGGCAGGCGTCCGCCTGTTCACCTGAAACGGTTCCGACTGGAGTGACCGCTATCCGCTCGTCATCGAAGCCGCGTTGCGCAACAGGAACAGCTCCTTCGTGAACGATGGCGAAGCAGTTCTGCTTGGCGTCGATGGCATTTCCGACTTCGACGGCCTGCACAGCCGCAAGCATAACGATGAGGTGCAGTTCTACGCTTTCGACATCCTGGTCAGTGACGGCGACGACCTCCGCAAGCCGCCATTGAGCCTGCGCAAGACCAACCTCACCCGGCTGCTGGCACGCCGGATCGACGGAATTTTCCTGTCGGATTTCGAACAGGGCGAGATAGGGCCCGACCTGTTTCGTCACGCCTCCTGCTCGGCCTCGAGGGCCTAGTTTCCAAGCACCGCGATCGCCCGTATCGCGGCGGCCGCTCGCCGCACTGGATCAAGGTGAAAAACCCGGCCTCGCCGGCGATGCACCGGGCTCGGGACGCGTTCCGGGAGCGTCCTAATTCCGGCACCCGAAATTTAAAATGGACAGGGAACATCCGCGGCGGATGGAGCGTAGATTTTTGGTTCCCGATAACTTGCGTCCCCGAACCGGGAGAAAACCCCCACGGGTTGGCGGCCTCAGCGCGGCGCCCCGCAGCTGGGGCCTTTTGCTCAGATTTAGTCCTCGGGAACAAGTGGCAACCGCTCCGAGTTAGAATCCCGTCTAATGGGATTTAGACATCGTGCCTTCACGGCCTCAGCGCGCGCTATCCCCCTTAGGCGCTGGGGCCGTTTTTTTCCGCCCGCTGCAGGAATTAGGACCATCTCGACAGTAGCTATGACTCCCTTCGGAAACAGACCTTGGACCGTTGAAGATGGCGAGCGGTTGAAATCGCTGGTTGCCAGTGGGGTGTCCGCCGCGCGCGCCGCATCGATCTTTCGCTGTTCGCTAGCCTCGATTCGCAAGCGAGCCTGGAAGCTAGGCGCGCCGTTCCCTTCTGTGAGGGAGGCCCGTAAACGTAACGCGATCAGATGTGCCGAAGCCGAAGCGGCCCTGTCGGCTCACGAGGCGCAGGAAAAGCTTTTATCCAAGACGCCGCGCGGCGGCCAATAGCCGTGTAATTGCGCGAGTTCCAAAAGCAACGGCCCCAGCGCCTTTCGGGGGACGCGCTGGGGCCGTTTTGATTATGTCCGGCGTCGTCGTCCAGACACACGCCCCAACGCCCGGTCATTGCCACTTGTTCCCGAAATATTTTGCCGATGATTTCGTGGATCCATCGGTCGCCGTTGGGCACGTTGCCGATCGAGGTCGGAAGCGCAGGCTCAATGAATCCGAGGAAGGGCGTCCTGACGCCGATCGCGGCCGGTTTCCTGCGATTAAACGCCACGGGTCACACCAGGCGTATTGGCAGCGGCAGCTGCACGTCGCGATAGCGTTCGAAGCCGTCGGTGAAGCCCTGCAGGAAAAACGGGATATCGCGCCCCTGCAAATCGCAGCGCCGGCGCAGCTCGTGGACGAAGCGGTTGGTCCAGTCGTTTCCGCGCCGGAAGCGCCGCCGGGCTATCCATTTCGATCCCCGCGGCGTGGCAAATATCGATCGCATGATTCAACCGGGTTTTGCCCTTGATTTCGGATGTTTCGAGCTTTCCTTTGAATCTGATTTGATCACACTCAATTCTCCGTTTGCCTCCAGACAAGCCTCTCGAACCTCGGCGAGTTCAGAAACTCCTTGTTGTCGCAACTGACCCCTTAGCTCTTCTTCGGTGATAAACTCCTGGCGCATATTATGGCGATTCATCTTGCCATTTTTTATAAGCGGAAGCGGCGGGGGAGATAAGAGCCGCTCAAATATTTTGAAGCGGTAGCTGATCCAATTAAGGAACAGGTTCCAGAATACGATAGTGAGGACCAGAACTACACCCTCTGTAATAGACTTATATTCTTTGGCAAATCCGTTTTGTGCAGCGTCGGCTATCACGACAATAACAAGTATGTCGGCAATCCCAATGGTTGAGGTCTGACGCACCATCACAAACCGTAAGATAATGAAAAGCGACAGGTACATCACCGTGCCCCTCAACATCATCTCCGCAACGGAATGGGTCGGAATTATCAGCTCCGCCCATTCGATTAACAGTAATTTGTCCAAGTTTTCCTCGCATTAGAGCCTGAACTGCCGCTTGCCAGCCTTCGTCCCATGGACCGCAAATCAAATCTCAAGAGATCGACCCTGTCCGGTCGACCGCACGCGTTGCTATCGAAGCTCGTTCAAAGGGTTGCTTAACATCAACTGATCCAAATCTTTCGAGCGTTGTACGGTGATTTACGACGATCAGAGGAAATCGAAGCAGCAGAGCGACCGCCTGCTTCCAGTACCAGCAGTCGGCGGTCATACTCATCGGTCCAAGGTTGGTTCTTGTTCTCGGTCATCGTATCAACCGACGCGGTTTGCGAGTTGCCCCAGCCTTGCTAGTTGGCGTCGCGGTTCTCTTTCACATAAAGGTCTTTTGTCGCCTGATCGGTCATTCGCTTTTCCGCGCTGGTGCGGCTGCGGGTGCGTAGGATTCCGTAAGCGATAGCAATACCCAGAACAACAGCACCGCCAAGCCATAGCGCTACCGGGAGATGCGAACCAGTCTCAACCGGTAATCCTTGAGCCACGGCATGATCCGGTAAGTAAAGCAAGAAAAGCGACCCGAAGATGCCCGTGGCTGTGCCGGATAGGTAGGTAGCCGCTACGCCGCGAGGCAAAATCTCCATCTGCAAATCCTCCGTTAAGGAGTCTAAATCCCCGACGACGTCGAACGTTCCTGTACGCGTCTTTATGCGCTGGCACCTCCAATTGCCCGATTCGCAATTTAGGAACAGGATCGGCCTCGCGTGTATTGGCGACCGGGTAAAGCTGACGATCGAACGGGCCGGCGTTGCCCGCACAGCGACCGTGGCTATGGGTCCGACAACCGAACCATTGACAAGTTCCGCGATCAGAAAACGATGCCTGTTCAGTGCGTAAATCGGCGCAGCCGGTGGGCATGGGGACCGGACAACAAACGCTTCTTGGATAACATCACGTGACGCCAATCCAGCCTGATCCTGCATTCCCGTTACAGTCACGAACCGGAACAACTGGATGGTCTGAGGATTCATCCCTGACGAGGAGATTTCCGGTGCTGATGACTGACACGCCAAGGCCACCGACCCGCACACTTCAGGGATGGGCTATCAAAGTGCTGCAGGAAGTCGGCGCTAAGCGCCGAGTGAAATTCTCGGAAAGCGGCGCCTTGCTCATGGGGAAGTTGTTTGACGACAAGGGCCACCGCATGGGTCCAAGCTTTTCCAGCAAGAACGGCGTACGGTATCACTTTTACGTCAGCACCGCGCTGCGCGGACGCAAACAAAACGCCGGCTCAGTCACGCGGGTCTCAGCGCCGGAGATTGTGCAACTCGTCGAAGCCGCGCTCAGCGAAAAACTCCAAGCGCCGCGGGAGGAAATGCTGGATCATGTCGAACGTATCATGGTTTCGGCGGATCGGATTCGGGTGACGCTGCTGAAAGTCTACAAAAGAAGAGGTCCGATCGACATCCCCTGGATGGCAAGGTTGAAGGGGATCGCGCAAGTCCGGCTTGCTCCAGAGAACAAACCGGACCAAAAGCTCTTGAAGTCAATTGTCCGGGCTCACGCGTGGCTCGGCGATCTGTCGGAGGGCCGCTATACTTCCGTTGAAGAGTTGGCTGCTGCTGCCAATCTCCACCCGAAAGTCATCCGGCAGGGACTTAGACTGGCGTTCCTTGCGCCCGCCGCGTTAGAGGTCGTTCTGCGTGGCGATGCAGTCCAGCTGAAGCTGATCCCAAAGCTCCTTCCCTTGTCATGGCGTGAGCAAAGCTCGTCGATGGCCTGAGTTCAAATATAATAGAACCTTCGGGCCGCCATTGGACCAAATGTATTCCGGCGGTTCTCGCGGCAAACTCTATCCCGAACTAACATCCTCCTAAATTGATGCCGGGATGCCCAACAATATTTACAAGTTTCGTCGAAAGAAGTGGGCCGACCCGAAGCGGTTCAAACTGATGACTGACTTCCGCATCGGCTGGAATGATCGGGCGGTCGCGATCATTAATCGCAATGGAGCCGGATCGCTGGAGTGACGTCAGGAATCACACGGGGGTGATAAATTCAGCTTTCTTAGGAGTGGATCCAGCCCGTCAGAACGACACCGCTTAACCTCACTAACCTGCTTCGGAGGCTTATCAGCGGCGCGCTTCTTTGATTGCTTTGTGATCTTGGCTCTATTGCTTGCGGCCTTGGCATTAAGATCAAGCGGATCGTGCCAATGACGAGGAGTAATGCCGCGATGCGGGGAAATGGCAGCCTGCTTTGGAGCTGGTGGTTGCAGATCGGCTTGGCCTTGTTCGCTAAGCTGAACATACACAACATCGACCCTCTCAGAGGCAGCCGGCGTGTCCTGATTGATTACAAGCGGCATTCGATCGGCCTTGTTCCCAGCCACCACGGGCATGACAACTTCAGGCGCGGGCGGCGGCGCCGATTTCTTCGCAGCTGCAGCAATAGCACCTAGTGCAGCTAGGCAAACCACTCCAAGCGCGACCGCTCTAATCACGTGGGAAGCCCCCTGTGCAGAGAGGCTCCCAGCGTTGTGATCAAATTGGTTTAGAATAAGGCCGCTCGGCCCAATGTCACTGACCTAGGCGCTGGCGTCGGCCGTCTCTCCGGCGGTGACGCATCCGGCGATGCTTCGTACCCGCGGCCTGGAGCGGAGGTAGTGCAGCCGTAGGTCGGACAAGTAAAACAACGGCTCCGCTCGGCTCTCGATCGAGGCAAGCAAAGCTCGGCCAGCTTCGGTGATCTGCCAGCCGGACTTGTCACGCAAGACAAATGCTTGGGTAAAGATTTCGAGGCCGGGCGCACGCGCCGCCCAACGTTTTGTCCGATTAGTCCAGTCTGGGCCACTGGAAATGAGCATGGCCACCTCAGCTCTACCAGAGTGAAGCGCGTCCTTCTGGATATCCGGCCAACACCTTGAGAACGTAATCTGAAAACTCACACCGCCCCCGACGTGCTCGGTCAACTTCAGCTTGAGAGGCCGCGAATTCATAAACCATCAGCGCTGGTCAACTTTGGCCCGCCGTCTCGGATGCGGGGCGCCTTCGCCCCATCGAATGTTATGGAACGGTCTAGCCAACTACTCGTCCAGCAACTCAAGGAAGTCGCTTATTCGGTCGAACGGCTTCGCATTGCGATTGCCGATATAGACCACGCGGTCGCCTTCGCGCTGCAGCGACTTCGCTCTCGACTTGCGAAGTCGACCAGGGAGGAACGTCGCCGCAACAGCCTCGGGGCCGACGTCGAGCCTCATAATGCCGCGCCGCTTGCAATCGAGCCTGAGCCTTGCGGCCGCGAAAAACTCGCGCGCTTCCGGCGGCAGCCTGCCGAAACGACGTGCGGTTTCGTCCTCCAAATCCTCGAGATCATCCTCTGTGCGACATCTGGCAATACGGCCATAGATTTCCAGGCGAACAGCGTCCGACTGTACGTAGCCCGTGGGCAGCATGTCGGCGATCGGCAGGTTCAGATCAGGCACCCACAGTTCGGCGCCACCGTCGGCGCCCTTCTCCGACGCCCGCTTGAGAAGATGGCTATAGAGCATTGGCCCGAATACCTGCAGATGGCCAGACTGCTGTTCGGAGAACAGGTCTCCTGCGCCCCGCAGATCCAGATCACGCTCGCTGATGGCAAAGCCGGCGCCGGGCTTGCTGAACTGCTCCAGCACGGCCAAACGCTTCTCGGATTGTTCGGAGTTCGACTCGTTTAACAAATACGCGAAAGCACGCGTGCCGCCTCGTCCGACGCGGCCTCTTAGCTGATGAAGCTGCGACAGACCAAACTTCTCCGGCCAGCAGATGACGATGGTGTTCGCCCGGGGGATGTCGAGGCCGCTCTCCACGATATTGGTCGCGAGGAGCACGTCCGCTTCACCTTCGACGAAGCTCATCATTCGATCGTCGATATCCTCAGCAGGCAAGCGGCCATGGAGACATACGATGCGAAGGTCTGGAGCCGTCAACTTCACCCTTGCCAGCATCGGCTCCAGATCCTGGATACGGGGGCAAATCAGAAAACTCTGCCCGTGGCGTCTTTGCTCACGCAGCAAAGCCGCGGCGATCGCGGCGTCCGACAGCGGAGCAACCCTGGTGACGATAGGCAGCCGGTGAACCGGCGGAGTCGCAATAATGCTCAGGTCCCGGAATCCTGCAAGACCCGCCGCCAGCGTGCGCGGTATCGGCGTGGCGCTCATCCAAAGGGCATGAACGCCCTTCGCAAGGCCTGAAAGTTTCGCCTTCTCCGCCGCGCCAAAATGCTGCTCCTCGTCGATGATGACGAGGCCGAGGTCGGCAAATTTCACGTCGGTCGAGGCGAGAGCCTGTGTGCCGACAACGACTTTCAGTTTGCCGCGGCGGAGTTTTTCCTTCGTATCTCGTATCTCCGCTGCCGTTGCTGCCCGCGACAAATTCGCCACTTCTATCCCGAGCGGGCCGAACCGCTTGCGAAACGTCTCGACATGCTGTCTGGCGAGGACCGTGGTCGGAACCGCAACAGCGACCTGTTTTCCCGAGAGCGAGACAGCCGCCGCCGCCCGCAAGGCGACCTCGGTCTTGCCGAAGCCGACATCACCGCAGACCACCCGGTCCATCGGGTGACCGGCCGCCAGATCGTCCAGCACGTCCCGGATCGCCTTGGCCTGATCAACCGTCGTGAACCAGGGAAAGCGCGCGACGAATCTTTCATAGGCCGCCCCCGGAGCAACCAGCTTGGGAGCACGCCGGCGCCGTCGTTGGGCGATATGTTTCGCAAGCTGTTTGGCCGCTGCTTCGATTTCCTGCTCGGCCTCGCCACGCCTGTTCCACCACGTGCTGCCATCGGCCTTGTCTAACGTGAGCTTACCGGGCTCTACAGCGTAGGGCCAAATCAGGGCGAGATCGGCAGGCGGAACAAGCGCAGCATCATCCCCGGCGAATTCGAGCCTGATCATCTCGCGGTTTGTACCGTTCCCCATGTCGATGGTCTGCAAACGATCAAGCAAAGCCAGGCCACGCTGGAGATGAACGACGGCCGCGCCGCGCTCGGGAATATCCGGGTGATTGAAGGCAACTGTCCAGGCTTTGGCCATCGGTTGCGGATGATGGGCACGGCTACCGAGCACGTCAGACGCGGTCACAACCAAGGTCTGCTTTTTCCCGGGAGCGAAAAAGCCCGCGTCGAAGTCGGCCAACAGCGCGCCCTCGCGTCTTCTGGCCTCCACCGCCTCGTCCCAGTTGGCGAAACGCTCCGCCCTGACCCCACTCATGCGCTCCATCGCACGCAGATCGTCTTCGACCGCGGCGACGAAGAGCAAACGAGATCCGGCGCGTTCCGCACGGGCCACGAACGCGCGAAGCGCTTTCCTCGGTGCCGCGACCTTCGAGAAGTCGGGCGTGGCCACAAACGCCGCCTTGGCAGGAAGCACACTCGTGCGCTTCTTCAGCTTCTTCCAGTCCCCTCGCCCCAGATATTCGCGTTCCGAATCCCTGCGGCCGGCCGCCTCCTCGATCGTACTCAGCCAGCTGTCAGCGTGAACAGGTACTTTTGCATCCGCGAACCATCGTGCGCGATCGCAATAGTCCGGGAAGGTAGCCCGCTGCGCCCGGTTGCCGCCCAGCGCGAGGCGTTCCGACATCGGATCGACAATCAGTTCCTTGAGATCGGATATGACGTCATGCTCATTCGGGTCGACGGCAACAATTCTGCGAATCGAACCGCCGGAATGCTCGATCCGGTACGGCCCGAGAGCACCGGCCGGGAAGATCTCGAATGTCGCGCCGTGAAAGAGCGCGGCGCCCGGATATTCAGCCTCTTCGTCGAGATCGTAGCCCAATTCCTCAATGCGTGCCTCGAGGTCCTGCTCGGCATACGGCGCTAGCACCTTGAGGCTTAGACTGATGCGGGACCAACTCGCCGGCAAAGGCAGCCGCTCCATGATCGCCTCTGCCGTCGAGACGAGCAGAATCGGCTTCCTTCTTCTGGCAAGACGGCGCAAGACCGAACTCCGCCTGCCTGCGATCTCGCGCGACGGTTCCAGCCCATCGAACGGCAATGTATTCAATCTGGGGAATACGAGAACATCGAGCGATGGATCGAGTGCATGGACGATACCGCCGAGCCGCTCGGCCCTGTTCTCGTCTTCAGCGAGAAACACCAACCCATCACGACCGGACTTTTTCCACTGCTCGCGAAGATGGAGCGCCAACATGCCGAGGGGCGAGGACGTCGAAATCGTGGAAATCGCGGCTTTTCTGCCTTTGTTGGTCACGCTTTTCCTGGTCGCACCGCGGGCGCTGACCTTCTTGCTTTTTTTCACGAGACTTCCATCGTCATTCAAGAACGTAGCTGCTGCGAATTGCCGGCAAAATACAAGTTATTTACTTTCCACGCTTCCCTGGATTGCGGCGCTTGACCCGCTTTCCAAGGGACAGCAACGTGAGAGGCGCCTTTGAATACAGAACGGATGGCCCGGCGTTTGGCGGCGGTGCTGGCGACAAATGTTGCTGGTTATAGCCTATGCCACACCGAAAACTTGGCCACCAAGTCGGCGGCCACAACAGCGTGGCTTCAAATCTGATGGCCTTACAAGCCGCTGGGTTCACTTGACATAGTTTCTGGATGTGAACGCCGGAACGAAGCCGTACGTAGATCAGATAGTCCTTACCGCTAACAGTATTTTCGATGAACGCTACGTTGTCGGCGAGCGTGACCTGCAACGTATTTATCGCAGGGCTTGGCAAGGGTGACTTCCTCGCATGACGACGGGCAAGAAATGGCCCCCTAATGCTGATCCTCCACTATCGCGTGGGTATGCGGATGCTCATGGCTAGACCTGCCGCTCCATTGCGAGAAAAATCGCAAAACCGAACTTCCGCGACGGCGGCTATGGAGTGTCAGTTTCGGTGGCTGCGAGATAGGACTTGAATCTATGATCTTAAGCTTAGGCCTGACGAGTTGAGCCAAGCTGCCCACGCTGAACTGCGTTCAAACTGATACGCTTTTGTTAGAAGGCTTATCAGTCCAAAAACAGACTACTTCGATCGCGCAGCAGTCTTGGCGAAAGACTCCACAATCCCTGGCAGTCGGGGGAGAGAACTGGTCTAGGAGGAGGGCCACGGAGGTCGGGCGGCAGTGGTGATCGAACAGGTCTCCGCCGATAGTCTCCGCAAAACGCGAATATTCGCGGATACGGCCGGAGACTTTCGGCGATTTCGCCACTGGGATTGGGAAATCGGGAGCCTGGAGACAAGATCGAATGCGCGAAAAGCCCGGATTTCCGGCCCATTCTGGCGGCTCTTCGGGAGCCCGGCCGAACGCCGGAATGGGTGGCTGGGGCGGGAGGGATCGAACCTCCGTAGCACCCCCATTTAACCCTTTGAAAAAACTTGATTTTCACGCTCCGTTGCTGAGGCTGTAATACACTCCTGTGAGACAGCGCGCAAGCTGCGTCGCCACTCGATTGTCTACGCCCGTTGCACCCAGCTTGTCGTCCTTAAATGCCGTCGGCTGTACGATCTGGCATGGCGTGAGGGACTCGAACTCCGATCCGAAGTTCTTGGTTGAATATTCCGCTTCGAACCGGAGACGCGAATACGACGCCGCAGTCGGCACGAGGGATCTGCAGGCAATGTCTCCTCAAGCCCGTGGGCTCATATGATATGGGCACCATCGTCACGCGCTGACCGTCGTCGCCATGCGTGCCGGCGGCCCGAAAGCTTCACGTTTGGCTCTTGCCCAACACAACGATACAAGTGGGGGGTAGTAACGTGGGGCGTCGGCGAGGACCCGCCTACAGCGGCGCCGATTCTCGACTATGAGGGAATGACCTTTGTCTGGATCGCAGACCCATCACATGCCGGAGCGCAGGCGGCGGCTGCCGCCACGTGATCCTAGGTGGATTCGGGGCCAGCTAGCAGACGCCACCGCCGCGCGACGGCTTAAGGGCCCGCCCTCTGCCGGCGCCTCCTCAGAAGTCTTGTATGGCAGCGGGCCGACCTCCGCGCCGCATGAGGAAGTATCTGGGTATTGGTGGGCAGACGACCGCGCGCTTCACGAAGCGCAGTTCGATAGGAACTGCAGCCTCGAAGAAACCAGCGGCCGTACGGGGGAGAGCACTCCAGGCGATCCTCCGGCGCAGTTCGAAATCGAACCTTTTCCCCAGCCGGGGCCAAGACCAACATGTCCTTCCCCCACGGGACCCGACCCAAGCCGCATCCGCGCAGTCCTGGAAGCGCTCGACAGGGATATCGAACGACGGCGCCTGTATCGCGCAGATGGACGCCCCGCCGGAGAGGCATCTGAAACCGCCGGCGCCGATGGTGAACAGACCCTCCTCCTTGGATTCACAGTTCGGCAGGACGCGCTGGCCCAGCGCGCACGCCAGTTGCTGGCCCGCTACAGGCGCGAGATCAGTTCTTCGCTCAGGCAAGAAGACGTCGATCCGCTTCAGTTCGCGGTATGGCTTCAGTCACTCCGGCCATTCTTGCAGGGGTCGTCGTGGCGCGTATATCGCAACGCCGCCGTGGCGGCAGTCCAAATCCTGCCGCATGAGAACCAGAGCGCTGCTGTGACGATGCTGGCCGAAGACGGTCGTCGACGCGCTGTCCATGCACGGCAGGTCGACGGACGAACCCTCCGCAAGGAGGGCAACGGCATCAGGCCGACCCGCGCCACGCGGATCGCCTACTCCGACTACGAAAAACTGGTGCGCTTGCTTCCGACGATCTCGCGAGCTCCAGCGACTGATTGGCTTCGCGATTGGCTCATCGCCGGCGTCAGCTGCGGCCTGCTTCCGGCCGAGTGGCCGCTCGCCGAACTGGAGGAAAAGCAGCTCGGCGGAGGTGAGCTCAAGATCTGGCTGCACGTCGTCAATCCTGCCCAGAGGCACGAACCGAACCGCCTGACCTATCGCACTCTTGAAATTTCCGGCTATCAGCCGGAGACGGTGGCAGCGATCCGGCGCATGATAACAAACTCCCGAACATGGGCCATCGATGGCAAGATCCAGGAACGACGCTCAGACTGTGCGCAACTGCTTTACGAGGCGTGCGATGCGCTTTTCCCGTCCCGCAAGATCAAGTTTTCGTTGTTCACCTTCCGTCACCAGTTCATCGCAAACATGAAAAGCCTCATGGCTCGAGCCGAGGTGATCGCGATGGTTGGTGATGTCGACGTCGATGACGACAGGGAATACTACACCAAACGTCGTGCAGCCTGGATCAAGTCCGATATCAAAAACGTGGCAACGCCTATTGAGGAATACGTTCGGCAGGTCGAAAGGTCGGTTCGTCTGGTTGAAGATCGCAAGACCGTGATGCGACCAGTGACCAAGCGCCGGCGGAACGATGAGGAGAACTTCTAGCCAAGGAGCCTTTGTCTCGATCGATATCAAGATGAGAAGATTCTGAAAATCGAGCGCGCCGATGTCAGCCTTTTCAACCCGTCATCACGTCAGCTAGGTTCGTCGAACGAAGCGCCGCGATTGATGGGGCCCCGCTACCTAGGACTGTCAGGCCCTCCCGCGTTTGAAGATCGAGCTGCTGGGAGGCATGAGCGGTGACAACAACTATTTCTGTGCGTCTAAACGTACGCCTCCCGCGTTTTATGCGAACGACAGCAGGTTGAGCCCATAGATGGCTCTTCCCAAACATACCAGGACCAATCCGAGAGCAAGAGTGATGAGCTGCCCAAAATGCACCTCATCCATTTTGAGGTCCGGCATCATACTCATCGCATATTCTACGGCGAGACAGCCCTCCATTGTCACCTCTCCTGTTCCGGTTCAAGCCACGCTCAATCAGACGCAAATCCCCGTTCTTCTATTGAGGGTGATCGAAGGTGAAGCGTCGGATTATGATGGCTTCTCAGCCGCCCCCTTCAATCCGGCCGACGCAAGCTCCAAAACCGATCGAAACATAACCTTCCCTCGTGCAACGGCCCTCGAACCTGATTTCGTCTCCATCAACGAGAAATCCTCGGCGCTCTCCATTTGGAAGCGTGATGGGCCGTGTGCCAGCAAGCGTTAATTCCAGCATGCTACTCAGTTCTTCCTCGGTCGGATCTGAGATCGTACCGGTTCCAATCAGATCTCCGGATAGCAAGTTGCAGCCATTCACGGTGTGATGGGCGACCATCTGCGCCGGTGTCCAGTAGAGATAGGACGCGTTCGATCCGAGGATTTCGGAAGCCGGCTCATTTGCGGCTCTCATCGCCTTCGTCGACAGAAACACCTTGAGGTCGATGTCCAACCCGCCGCGCTCCTGGTCATAGTCGTCCGCTAAATATGTTAGCGGCCGGGGATCCCCTGCCGGACGCTTCATCGCTGGCACCCGAAACGGAGCTAGAGCGTCCGCCGTTACCACCCATGGCGACACGGAAGTCGCAAAGCTTTTGCTCAGGAATGGGCCAAGCGGATACATTTCCCAACGTTGCACGTCTCGAGCCGACCAGTCGTTTAGCAGTGAATACCCGATGATCTGCTCTTGAGCTTGCGAGACAGTAATCGGATCTCCGGGCTGGTTGCCACCCGCGACGTAAAATCCCATCTCGAGTTCGAAATCCAGTCGTTCGCACGGACCGAAGCCGGGCGGACCTCCATCCACTGATGGAGGCCGTTGTCCGGTGGGCCGGCGGACCATGCCTCCGCCTACTTGCACTGACGAAGCTCTGCCGTGATATGCTATCGGCACCCATTTGTAGTTTGCGGGAAGCGGGTTCTCCGGGGTGAGCAATGCGCCGGCGGCTTTGGCATGGTAGATGCCGGCATAAAAGTCGGTGTAATTCGGCACGGAAGTCGGACGATGCATAACGCATTGTGCCATCGGGACGAGAAGATCCGCAGCACTGCGGCAGGTCTTTTCTCCACTGATACCGACATCAAGTGCGTCGCCGATCCTCTTGCGCAGTTCCCTGAGGCGTTCGCGCCCCAGCGCAACTAGCGTGTTCAAGGAAGGTTCGGCGAAGACGTTCTCAGGGATGTCGACCGACAGTAAACCCAGCCCGAACGCGGCGCGGAGATCGAAGATTTGATCGCCAATCGCGACACCGGCAGATTTATTGGTGTCTTTGCCGCGGCTGAAAATGCCAAATGGCAAATTCTGGATTGGAAAATCCCCCAGCGGATCATTCGCGGTGCTTACAAAGCTCCGGCGTTACGCATCGTGAGTTTCGTCCGTGGGCGTCCTCACGTGGTGGCTCCTGCCAAGATCTCCGTACTCCTGATGCCGGTCTCGGACTGGACGAACTGCGCATCAAACGCATGCCGCTCCGCAGTCGCCCGGACCGTCTTGTCGCTCATCGAACCCAACCATATGGCGAGGAAGGCCAGCGGCATCGAGAACAACGCGGGATTATCGTAAGGAAAAAGCGGCGCAGCATAATGGAAGACGGCGACCCAGACCGTCTTGCTCAGGACCACGAGCAAAATGGAGCTGATCAAGCCGACAATTCCACCAAGAACGGCTCCGCGCGTCGTCGTTCCGCGCCAGAAGATGGCCATCGCCAGAACCGGAAAGTTACAGCTTGCCGCCACCGACAATGCGAGCCCCGCCATGAAGGCGACGTTCTGATTCTCAAACGCGTAAGCCAGCGCGATCGCCGCGATGCCGATCACGATCGCAGCAAGCTTCGCGATGCGGACTTCGCGGCCTTCCGGCGCCTGGCCGCGGGCGATCACTTGACCGTACAGGTCATGGCTAATTGCGGAGGCACCTGCAAGCGTCAGACCGGCAACGACGGCAAAGATAGTTGCGAATGCGACCGCCGAGATAAAGCCGAGTAAGATTGGACCACCAAGGGCTCCCGACAAATGGACCGCCGCCATGTTTGGGCCGCCGATGAGGTCGGTGATCCTATTGAATTGTCCGTTCGCACCGACGTTAAAGAAGCTCGCGTCGGGCATCAGGATTGCGACAGCGCCAAAGCCGAACAGCGGAATCAGCAGGCAAAAATAGGCAACGCAAGTAGTTGCGTAGAAAACCGACTTTCTCGCACCGGCGGAATCCTTGACCGTAAAAAAGCGCATCAGGATATGCGGCAAACCTGCGGTCCCGAATACGAGTGTAAGGCCAAGTGAGATCGCGGAAACCGGTTCGGCAAAAAGGCCCCCGGGCGCGAGAATGGCCGCGCCCTTTGGGTGAACCTGACCCGCCTCGAGAAAGATTCGTCCGAGACTGAAATCAAAGCGCCAAAGAATGACCAACGCCATCAGTGTACCGCCTCCCAGCAACAACACTGCTTTGGTGATCTGTACCCACGTTGTCGCCTGCATGCCGCCAACAGCTACATAGATAATCATCAGCAGTCCGACGCCTGTGATCGCGAATAGGTAGTTCACGCTGAACAGCAGCTGAATAACCTTGCCGGCGCCAATCATCTGCGCGATCAGGTAGAACAGCACGACAACCAGGCTTCCCGTGGCAGCCACCAGGCGAACCGACGTCCGATCCAACCTGAAAGACGCTGCGTCCGCAAACGTATAGCTGCCCAGATTGCGCAGACGCTCCGACATCAGGAAGAGGACCACGGGCCATCCTGTGAGAAAGCCGATCGCGTAGATGAGACCGTCGTAGCCCGTCGTATAGATGAGCGCCGAAATACCCAGGAACGCCGCAGCTGAAAGGAAATCGCCGGCGATCGCGAGGCCATTCTGCACTGGGGTAATCTCATGGCCCGCCGCCACGCAGCACCCCCGAAAACAAGGCGCGAGGAGGAAAAGCCGGTCCGTGCCTGCGCAAGGGTCAGCGGCATCTCGCCTTAAACTCCCTCGGCGCGCCCGCTGCTTGCGGATCGAGCCGTGGCGGCGGCCGGCTGCTTGCGAGCGGCAGCTTTGCGCCAAAAACCGCCGCTTGGACTTCGCAAGCAATTCAAGGTCTTGCCGCAAGCTCCGG
The DNA here is from genome assembly GCF_018130185.1 of Bradyrhizobium sp. AUGA SZCCT0182. Lineage (NCBI taxonomy): Bacteria > Pseudomonadati > Pseudomonadota > Alphaproteobacteria > Hyphomicrobiales > Nitrobacteraceae > Bradyrhizobium > Bradyrhizobium sp. AUGA SZCCT0182. Next base: position 17,844 of record NZ_JAFCLY010000033.1, read on the forward strand.
AAGCGCTAAATCGTCTCCACAAATTACTTGGTGATCGGGCATGACTCGAACATGCGACCTACGGTTTAGGAAACGGTTTTGCAGACAAGGATATCTACAACTTTAGGCACGCATCTTGCTATGCGTTGCGCCGGGATCGAATCGATCAAGCGCACGACGAATTCTATGAAACGGCCGAGGGTATGGTGATGATGGTGTCGGCGGTATCGGTATGGCGGGAGCGACGATCGTGAGTCGCTATAACGTCATTTAGAGTGTCGATAAATTCGTGGGCCAGCCGAGACAGCAGCAGGTGGCGCGGTCGAACGAGCCTGCCCATTACCTTGATCGAAGGATAGAACGGCCGCATTACTAGATCTGTTGCTGACGTACCCATCATCGCCAACCCGTCGAGTAGCGCGAGGCCTGCGCCGGCTCGTACCAACGCGCATGCAACGGTGGACTGCGACACCTCGATTGCAGTCTTCAACGGAACGTCCGCATCGGCGAAGGCGCGTACAGCCTGGATTCCCAAGGGGAGTTGCCTGTTCAGACATATCAGCGCTTCGTGCTCGAGATCGGCGGGTACGACATGAAGCTTCGATGCCAACGGATGCGTGTGCGGCATGACGCATCCGAAATCGGTCGCCCAGAGATCGCTCACCGACACGCCGGGCGCGGCAATGGAGTCGATGACAAATCCCAGGTCCGCCTGATGGTTGGCGACATGGGTGGCGACCTGGAGCGCGCTCATCGACTGCAGCGTGATCACGACATCAGGCCGCGACCGGCGAAATATTGCCACGGCGGTCGGCAGCAATGCATTTGCGAAGGCCGAAATCGCGGCGATGTTGAGTCCGCCCGCTCGCCCCGCCTGCAGGTCGGCGGCGCGCTTCTGGACGACGTCGAAAGCCGCGAACGCGCTGACGGTCTCTGGAAACAACGATTGCGCTTCGGGCGTCGCCAACAATCGCTTCTTTCGCCGTAAAAATAGCGGAAACCCGAGCCGTCGCTCCGCCTGCTGCAGCGTTCGACTGACGGCCGGCTGCGAAATACGAAGCGCCTCGGCGGCTGCGGTGATGGTGCCGAGCTCCATGACGCGCCGAAACACCTCCAACTCACTCAACATCATAACCTCAGAACATGATTGGTGCAGCTTTGGTATTTTGAACACATACATCAAGGGCCCACAATGGCTCCCGACGGCCTATAGCCGCTCAGCCGGGCGCCGGCCGGCCAAATGCCCCTATGTCCATGGACCTCAACCGATGAACTCACCCCGAATTGCGACGATCACGGCGTTTCCACTCGCGATTCCGTTCGACCACTGGGCCTCGCCGCCGATGTTCGCAGGCCGGCCACGCAAGACCCTCGATACTGTTCTGGTGCGGGTAACGACCGATCAGGGCACCGTGGGCTGGGGTGAAGCCTATGGCAGCTTTTGGTCCGCGGTCGTTCCGGCGATCGAGCAATGGGTTTCCCCTTTGGCGATTGGGCAAAAAGTCGATGACGTCGAACTGCCGGCGCGGATTGAACGGACCTTGCACAATCTCGGTCGGGCCGGCGCCACGGTCCACGCGATCAGCGGCCTGGACATTGCTCTATGGGACATCCGGGGCAAGCTCTGGGAGTGCCGGTTTCGACCTTGCTGGGCGGCCGCCGGCGCGACCGTATCGAAGTCTACGCATCCCTGCTTCAATACAACGGCAATACCGATGATGTCCGCCGCGTCGTGGATCGTGCGCTCGGCGAAGGCTTTCGCCAGATCAAGCTACACGAGCGCACGGTGAACGCCGTCGCTTCTGCCCGCGCCGCGGCCGGCCCGGACGTGCCGTTGATGGTCGATACCAATTGCGCGTGGTTGCCGGCGGACGCTGCTGCCGCCGTTACGGAAATGGCGCCATCCAATCTTCGATGGATCGAGGAACCGATCTGGCCGCCGGAAGACTTCGAATCGCTTGCGGCTCTCAGGCAATCGGCTGGCGTTCCGACCGCCATCGGTGAGAATGCCGGCAATGCTCTCGACTTCAAGAAGATGCTCGCAGCACGCTCTGTCGATTATGTTCAACCCAGCGCGATCAAGATCGGCGGTCTGACGCCGCTTTGGCAAGTCTGCACCGAGTCGGAAGCGGCCGGAACGACCTGTGTGCCCCATTCACCCTTCTTCGGCCCGGGCTATCTCGCCACCATTCACGTGCTGGCAGCCAAGGTGCAGGCGAGCGCCCTGGAAAGATTCTATTGCGACCTCGCGTTCGACCCCTGCGGCGGCTTCGTTCCGATCGAAGCAGGTTTCCTCGCCGTGCCCGACGCCCCGGGTCTCGGAGGAGATCCGGACATGGACTTGATCGATCAGTATCGCCTCTGACTGCCACCCAATCAAGGGGAGAGAAAATCATGCAAAGCATCAACCGGCGTTCGCTGTTGATCGGACTGACATCTGCCGCGACAATCTCGCTGTCCGGACAGCGTGCGCAGGCGCAGCAATATCCGCAGCGACCTGTCCGTGTCATCGTCCCTTACGCCGCCGGGGGCGCGTCGGACATCGTAGCGCGGCTCGTCGCCGCCGCCATGGCCGAGAAGCTCGGCCAGTCACTCTTCGTCGATAACCGGGGCGGAGGTGCGAGCATCATCGGCACCCAGGCGATCGCCACCGCCGCGCCCGACGGTTACACGATCGGCGTCGTCGACAGCGCATTCGCCATCAACCCCAGCCTGTTCGGTACCAAACTGCCATATGACACCAAGAAGGATTTCACGCCGGTGTCGCTGCTGGCGCGGACCTCGCTGCTGCTGGTTGTTTCGGAATCGCTTCCGGTCAGCAACGTCAAAGAGCTTGTCGCGCTCGCCAAGTCGAAGCCCGGCGCACTCAGCATGGCGACCGCCGGCCTCGGCACGGCGGTCCACCTCGGCTGCGAACAATTTCGGCAGGAGACGGGCATCGACGTTGTCCCGGTGCCTTATCGCGGCGGCGGGCCATCCATTATCGACCTGCTCGGCGGGAAGGTCGATTTTACGTTCAGCACCATCCCCGCCGTGCTCGAGCATATTCGTGGCAATAAGCTGAAGGCCTTGGGAAGCACGACAGGACGCATCGCGCAACTGCCTGACGTGCCCAGCATGGCGGAGGCCGGCCTGCCAAAGGTAGACGCAGCTCCGGACTTCGGAATCGTGGCACCCGCCAACCTGCCGGGCTCGATTCTTTCGCAGCTCGCCGCTGTCGCGCAGGGCGCGCTGAAATCCGATGATCTGCGCCGGCGCCTCGATGAAATCGGCTACGAATCTGTCGGCTCCACACCGCAGGAATACATCGCTCATCTCGATGCATCGATCGAAAAATGGCGCCACGTCGTCACCGCCGGCAACATCAAGCCGGAGTAGCGCACAGGTTCGCTTTCAAGATGGCGGTCTTTGCGATGATTGGAGAAATGAAATGCGCTGTCGATTATCTAACGTGATCGCGCTGGTTCTTTTGGCGACCGGCGTCTCATCCGCGGCGTCGGCCTGGCCGGATCGGAGCATCAAGATCATTGTTCCATTCGTCGCCGGCGGCAGCTCGGACACCCTGGCGCGCATTCTGGCGGAGGGATTGCGCGAAAAGCTCGGTCAAACGGTGTTGGTCGAAAACCGTGCAGGCGGCAATAGCGTGATTGGAATGTCCGCAGTTGCCGGGGCCCCGGCGGACGGATACACGTTTCTCGCAGGACATATTGGAACACACGCGATCACGCCGGCGATCACACCTCCGGTTGGGTACGACCCCGCCAAGACATTCGTGACGATTGCCGTTCCTGCCACATCGGCCAGCGTACTGGTCGTTCGCGCCGACACGAAGATCGACAGCTTGAAGGAGTTGATCGACGCCGCCAAGAGCAAGCCTTTCGCGCTCAACTATGGTTCGCCCGGCGTCGGATCGCCGTCACATATGGCGGTCGTGCAACTCGCAGCTCTCTCCGGAATCGAAGTAACGCACATCGCCTATCGCGGCAACGCGGCCGCGGTCACTGATTTGCTGAACGGGACGCTGGATTTCATGTTCGGGAGCCCGGCAGAGGTGCTTGAACTCGTGCGCTCCGGGAAGTTCAAGGCGTTGGCGACGACGGGCGAGAGCCGGTCGCGTGCCACTCCGGACATCCCCGTCGTTGCCGAGACCGTCAAAGGATACGAATTCCGCACGTGGCATGTGATGTCCCTGAGAGCCGACACGCCTCCCGAAATCATCGAGCAGGTGCGCAAGGCGGCAACCGGAATTGTTGCCAGCGACGCCTTTCACAAAAAACTCAATGAACTCGGTCTCGATGCAGTCTGTGCCAACGGCGCGGAAGCAGAAAACTTCGTGCAAGCTGAAATCGTCCGATGGAGCGCGTTTGTGAAGGCTTCCGGAATCAAGGCTGAGTAACGGTCCGGCTGCAGATGCAGTTGTTAATGCTCGCTTAGAGAACGAGCATGAAAACTGACTATAAGGAAGATAGGACGTGTCAACAAGCCAACGACCAAGCCGGCCGATTACCGTTGAACTGCGTCAAACGGTGGTTGAAGATCTCCCAGAGGTCTCGCTCATCCAAAACGAGGACCTGCGCAACAAGGTCGTCGAGGCCTGGGCCTATGCACTTGCCGAAAGCAGCTTTGATCGCATCACGAGCTTGCCGGCCGAAGGAAATCCCGGCGTTTTCCGCATGAAACGCGGGACTCAGGCCGACCATCTCAGGGGAGTGACGCGAGTCGCGATGGCGATCGCGGACGAATTCCAGACATCGTTTCCCGAAACCGACATCGACCGCGACGTGATCATTGCGGGCGGACTTGTTCACGACGTCGGCAAGCCCTGGGAGTTTGATCCCGTCAATCGGGACAAATGGACCGGCGATCCTTCGCGCGCAGGTTTGCCGTCGCTTCGGCACCCGGTCTACGGCATCCATGTCTGTTTCGCTGTGGGCTTACCGGAGGAGGTGATCCACATCGTCCTAGCGCATCCTTACGAGGGCGACTTTCTCGTTCGAAGCCTTGAATCCACTATCGTTCACCGGGCCGACTCACTCTGGTGGGCGGTCGCGGGCGCCTCGGGGCTGCTCGACCCGAGCAGCAAGAGTGTGCTGGATAGTCGCAAGATTTCTCCAAGAAAACTGCGCAATGAGGGTGGGTGACCTAATAGACAATTCAATTGACATGAAGGGCCCTCGCCGCCGGCCAGAAGCGGTCGTTCCACACGCGCATGCAATCTCCGACAGGGTGCTTCCTACGCTAAACTTTCTCACGCCGGTTCGTCGTGGCAGCCTTCCCAACCGCTCCCGGCGCGAAGCCGTGCAGGAACAATTCGACCGCCATATCAGCAAATTCCTGCGGATCGACCGCGCCCTTAGGATCGTACCACGTGTAGGTAAAGTTGATGATGCCGAACAGGATCATCGTGTAGATCTTCTTGGTGCGCTTGACGATTCGACCCTCGGCGTCGAGCCTGAGCAGAAGGTCGGCGACGATATCGACCAGCTGGCGCTCGAGATCCTTGATGGCCTGCTGCTCCTCCTCGTTCAGGAATGAGAGGTCGTGAATCAGAACGCGCTGCTCGTGCGGCGATTTGGCGTTGACCTCAACGATGGCACGAATGACGTTTTGAAATTGCGTCAGCGTCGGACCGCCGGCCGCGACCGCCGTTTCGACGTGCTGGATCATTTCCCTGATGTGGGCGTCGAGGATCGCGAACAGGATCGCTTCCTTGGAGTCGAAATAATGGTAGAGCGCGCCGCGCGACAGCTTGCAGGCCTCCGCAAGGTCGGCGATCGAAGCTCGCATATAGCCCTGCGCCGAAAACAACCGGGCGGCGTTGGTCAATATGCCGAGATGGATGCCGTCGTAATTTTCAGAGCGTGTTCGCGCCATCGGGTAGTGTCCGCTTCCATTTCAGCTTTAGCTCGTCTTCCCAAGGACATGCTTAGCTGATTCAGCAGCCCTTTTCAGGTATCGACGCTTCGTCCACCCGCCGGTTCAGCCCGCGCCTGCGGCCGATTCGACCCTAACGCCCTTATTGCAAAAAATTGTTTGAACGGCCAGTCGGATTATAATAGAATGATCTAAATCAAGGACAGCCCGGACCAACCGTGCAGCGCGCTTTGGGAGGTGAAATGACGGTTATTAGGGCGGATGCTGTCGTGATCGGGGCCGGTGCCGGCGGGCTTTGCGCCGCAACCCGCCTGTCCCATGCCGGGCTCCATACCATCGTCGTCGACGACAAGGAGCGGATCGGCGGACGCGCCTCGACCGAAGAGATCGACGGCTTTACCGTCAATATCGGCGCGATCGCGATCGAACTCGGCGGCGTGTTCGAGGAGACCTTCAACACCGTCGGCGCACCGCTCGATATCCGCACGCCCGAGCCTGCCAGTTCCTTCTTCATCGACGGCAAGCTGATCGATGTCGGCCGCGGCGGCTGGTCGCTGCTGCTTGGGCAACTGACCAAGCAGGCCTCACGCATCCTGGAGAAATTCGCCGATGCCCGTTCCGGCAACCTTCCCGACGGGCGGCAGTCGACCGAGGACTGGCTCAAAACCTACACCAGCAATGCCTCGGTGCACGCGATCTTCCGCAACCTCTGCGCCGCGATCTTCGCTTGCAATGCCAATGAGCTGCCGGCGCGGGCGTTCCTGACTTATTTCACCAGCAAGGGCGCCTTCAAGCGCTTCGGTTTCTGTCCGCAGGGCACGATCGGTGTCTGGAATGCGCTCGCAAGCGCGATCAAGCGCAATGGCGATATCTGGCTATCGACGCCGGCCGTAGAGATCCACACGGCCGAAGGTCGTGTCGAGGGCGTCACGGTTGTTCGCGACGGTCGGAGGGTGCGAATCGAGACCGATCTTGTCATCAGCAACGCCGGACCAAAGGCCACCGTGGCGCTCGGTGGTGAGGCCGCCTTCCCGCCCACCTATGTCGAGCAGGTGCGCACCGGCCTCAAGCCCGCCGCCAACATCGTCATCAACATCGCCAGCCGCGAACCGCTGATCTCCCATCCCGGCATCGTGACCTTCGGCAAGACGCGGCGGCTCTGCAACATGGCCAACCTCACCGCCACCTGCCCCGAACTGGCGCCTCCAGGCTGGCATCTCTATGTCGCCTATGCCGTGCCGATCCCGGCGCTCGGTGATTTCGACAGCGATGCCGAGGTAGAACTGGCGCTGACCGATCTGCGCGAACAATTTCCGAATTTTGCGCAGGCCAAAATCCTGTCGACCCGGGTGATGCGCGACGACTGGCCGGCCCAGCGCAGCTGCGCGGGCTACGACCTGCCGCGCGAGACCGGCATCGGCGGCCTGTGGTGCGTCGGCGACGCCGTCAAGCAATATGGCAATGGCGGCACGCAGGCCTGCGCGGAAACCGCAAAGATCGTCACCGACGCGATCCTCGCGCAGCGGCCGCACCTGCCGCAGCCGAGCCGGGCCTGAAAGATGCCGACAACGATCCCGACGCAGGCCAATATCGGTGGCGCGCAGGCCGCGCCCGATCCGTCATGCTTGCTCGAATTCCGCAACATCCGCATCGTCTACGACAACGCCATCGAGGCGATCCGCGACGTCAGCATTGCCGTGCCCGAAGGCGGCATCGTCGCCCTGCTCGGCTCCAACGGCGCCGGCAAGTCGACGCTTTTGAAAGCGATGTCCGGCATTCTCTACACCGAGGAAGGCGTGATCGAGAACGGCTCGATCCGCTTCCGCCATGAGGAAGTGCATCGTCTCGCACCCGACGAACTTGTTCGGCGCGGCATCGTTCAGGTACCGGAAGGCCGCCGCGTGTTTCCGGCGCTAACCATCGACGAAAACCTGCAGATGGGGGGCTACACCAAGACCGCAGCGGAAGCGCGCGAGCGGCGCGAAAAAGTGTTCGCCCTGTTCCCGCGCCTGTTCGAACGGCGCGACCAGATCGCAGGCTACATGTCTGGCGGCGAGCAGCAGATGCTGGCGATCGGCCGCGCCCTGATGACCGATCCCGTGCTGCTGGCGCTCGACGAACCATCCTTGGGCCTCGCCCCCCTCATCATCGACCGCATTTATGAAGTGATCGCCAAGCTGCGCGACGAGATGAAGATGACGGTGCTGCTGGTCGAGCAGAACGCACAGCGCGCGCTCGATATCGCCGATTACGCCTACATCCTGGAAACCGGGCGCGTCGTGCTCGACGGCACGGCGCAGAAGCTGGCGTCGAACGAGGACGTGCAGGAATTCTATCTCGGCGTCTCCAATTCGGGGCGCAAGAGCCTGCGCGACGTCAAGCATTACAAGCGGCGTAAACGGTGGCTGTCGTGACCGCCCTGCTCAGTGTCAAAAACCTCGGCAAGCGTTTTGGCGGCCTGCAGGCGGTCGCCGATGTCAGCCTTGATGTAACCGCAGGCGAAATCTGCAGCGTGATCGGCCCGAACGGCGCCGGCAAGACCACGCTGTTCAACATGATCTCCGGCGTGCTGCGGCCAAGCGGCGGTCGCATGCTGTTCGACGGCGTCGATCTCGCAACCGTCTCACCGTCACGCTTCGCCGCAATCGGGATCGGGCGAACGTTCCAGAACCTCGCGCTGTTCAAGCACGGCACCGTGGTCGAGAACATCCTGACCGGCCGGCACACCCATCTGCGCTCCAACGTGCTCGATGCCGTCTTCTTCTTCGGCCGCACTAGGCGCGAGGAGATCGAGGCCCGCCAGCGGGTCGAGCACATCGTTGAATTCCTCGAAATCGAACACATCCGCGACGCCATCGTCGGCACGCTGTCTTACGGCCAGCAGAAGCGCGTCGAACTGGCGCGGGCATTGGCTTGCGAGCCGAAGCTGCTGCTACTGGACGAAATGGTATCGGGCATGAACCAGGAGGAGACCGAAGACATCGCCCGCTTCGTGCTCGATATCCGCGACCAGCTTGGCATCACCGTATTGATGATCGAGCACGAGATGCGGATCGTGATGGACATTTCCGACCGCGTTCATGTCCTCAATTTCGGCCGCAAGATTGCCGAAGGCGCGCCCGCCGAAGTGCGGCGCGATCCGGTCGTCACCGAAGCCTATCTCGGCGGCCACCGCGCGGAAGCGCTTGCGAAGGTGGGTGCATGATGTCCACCCTCGACACGATGCGAACAACGCATCCGACTGTGCAGACGGGCTCGGCCAGGAGCACGTCCGCCCCCGACACCACGTCGTTGCGGTCCACGCTGCAGAATGCCGCGATCACCATTCCGCAACTGCTTCGAATTCGTGCTGAACTGCACGGCGAAAGGCTTGCGCTGCGCGAGAAGGATTTTGGCATCTGGAATCGCTATTCCTGGAACCATTATTATGAGACCGCGCGTTCCGTCGCGCTCGGCCTGCTGTCGCTCGGGTTGAAACCCGGCGACCGCGTCGCCATCGCGGGCGAGGATACGCCGGAATGGTTTTATGCCGATCTCGGCACCCAGATGATCGGCGCTATCGCGGTCGGCATCTATCCGACCAATCCGTGGGTCGAGTTGCAGTATATCGTCCGGCATTCAGGCGCGCGCGTGATCATATCCGGCGACCAGGAGCAGACCGACAAGGTCCTGGACGCCATAGCCAACAATGACGGCCTGCCGGCACTGGAGGCCATCGTCTGCGTCGACATGAAGGGCCTGCGGCATTACGGCCAGTCGCAACTGATGTCGTTCGAAAAGCTCTGCGAACTCGGCAAGCGTTACGCACTCGACAATCCCGACGCCAATGGCAGGCTCGACCGGCTGATTGCGCGGGCCTCGCCCGACGATGTCTGCATCCTCGTCTACACCTCAGGCACCACAGGTCCGCCCAAGGGCGCCATGCTGACGCATCGCAACCTAATTTATGCGTCGTATATCTATGCCGAGGCGGTCGGGATATCAGACAAGCCGTTCGAATCGGTGTGTTACCTGCCGCTCTGCCACGTCGCCGAGCGCTGCTATTCCGAAGTGATGCAGCTCGTGCTGGGCGGCACCGTCAGTTTTGCGGAATCGATCGACACGGTCGCGCTCAACATCCGCGAGATCGCACCGACCTTTTTCGTCGGCGTTCCCCGCATCTACGAGAAGCTGCAGCAGAATTTCCTGTTCAGGCTCGGCGAGAGTGGCCGGCTGCGACAGGGATTCGCGAAGGCCTGTTTCGCACTCGGACGCAAATTGTCCGACCGGCGACAGAACGGCAGCGAGACCTGGCTCGACCGGATCGCTTACGCACTGCTCTACATTCTCCTGTTCCGCAACATCCAGCGCCATCTCGGGCTCGCCCGTAGCCGTCATCGCCTCTGTGCCGGCGCCTCGATCTCGCCGGAGACGCTGCGCTTCTTCGACATCGTAGGCCGCCCGGTGTCGCAGGGCTATGGGCTGACCGAAAGCGGTGGCGTCGCCTTCATCCAGACCGATAGCCATCACCGCCTCGGTGGCTGTGGCCTGCCGCTGCGCGACACCGAATGGAAGCTCGACAGCGACGGCGAGATCCTGCTGCGCAATCCGGGCGTCTTCAAAGGCTATTTCCTCGACGAAAAGGCGTCCGCCGCCACGCTCGATGCCGCCGGCTGGCTGCGCACCGGCGACATCGTCGAGATCATGGACAATGGCGAGATCACCGTCGTCGACCGCAAGAAGGCGATCATAATCACCGCCGGCGGCAAGAACATCGCACCCTCCGAGATCGAGAACGCGCTCAAGGACTCGGAGTTCATCAAGGAAGCGATCGTGGTCGGCGAGGCCAGGAAATATCTCGGCGCCATCATTCAGGTCGATTTCGACAATGTCGGCCGCTGGGCCCGCGACAAGGCGCTGGCCTACACCAACTACAAATCGCTGTCGCAACTCCCCGAAGTACATGACCTTGTCGAACGCATCGTGGGCGAGACCAACAAGCGCTTTGCCCGCGTCGAGAACATCCGCCGATTTGCGATCCTGGAAAAGGAACTCGACCACGACGACGGCGAACTGACCGCCACGCAAAAGGTCCGCCGCGCCATGATCGAGAAGAAGTTCGCGCGCGAACTCGCCATCATCTACCGGGCGGAGGTCTGATGCAGTATTTCATGCAGCTGCTGATTTCAGGCCTTGCCATCGGCGCCATCTATGGCCTGATCGCGATGGGCTTTGCGGTGATCTATAAATCCACGGGCCTGGTCAATTTCGCGCAGGGCGAAATGACCATGATCACGGCCTATATCGCCTGGACCATTTCGACCACCGTCAGTGGCAACGTGTTTGTCGTGGCGCTCGGCGCCATCCTTGCCGCCGTCTTGCTCGGCCTTATCATCGAGCGCGTTGTGATGCGGCCGATGCTGGGCGAGCCGGTCTTCGCCACCGTCATGGTGACCATTGGCCTTGCCGTGATCCTGCGCTCGTCGATCAATTTCATCTGGGACGCCTACCCGCACGGCCTCGACGTCGGCTTCGGCCGCAGCATCGTGCGAATCGGCCCGATCGGCGTACGCACCGGCCAGATTGCCGTCATCGTCACGCTTCTTGCGCTGCTCGCCGCGATCTGGGCGTTCTTCCGCTACAGCAAGATCGGCGTCGCTATGCGTGCGGTCGCCGCCGATGACCGTACCGCGCTGCTGATGGGCATCAGCGCCACCAAAGTCCACGCCCTCGCCTGGGCTGCCTCGTCCGTGATCGCGGGAATCGGCGGCGTGTTCTTTGCGCTGTCCTATGATTTGTCGCCGGCGATGTTCCAGCTCGGGCTGAAGGCGTTTCCGGCCACCATCCTCGGCGGCCTCGACGCCGTGCTCGGGTCCGGCCTTGGCGGCCTCCTGATCGGCATCACCGAAAATCTCGCGGGCGGGTACATCGGCTCCGGCATGAAGGAGGTCGCGGGCTTTGCCATGATCATCGTGGTGCTGATGGTCCGCCCGTTCGGCATCTTCGGCGAACGCGACATCGAGAGGGTCTAGGATGCGCACCGGTGATTTCAAGCAGACCTACGGCGAACTCGTTACCCTCGTCGACTCCCCGCCGGTATGGCTGTGGTCGGCGCTGCTGGTCGCCGCGCTGATCGCAGCACCCTTCCTGCTGAACTCCTATGCGCTGTCGTTCCTGATGATCATCCTGATCACGGTGGTCGGCGCGCTCGGCCTCAACATCCTGACCGGTTATACCGGCCTGATCTCGCTCGGCCATGTCGGCTTCCTCGTCACCGGCGCCTACGCCTACGCGATCCTGGTTTCCAAATATCAGATGCATCCCTTGGTCGGCTTCCTCGGCGCCGGCGTAGTGCCGGCACTCGCCAGCCTGATCGTCGGCGCGCCGTCGCTGCGGCTGAAGGGGCTTTATCTCGCGATCACCACGCTCGCCTTCTCCTTCATCATCAACACCGTGATCCTGGAGGCGCGGTGGCTGACCAACGGCGCCCGCGGCATCTCGGTGCAGCGGCCGGAGATTTTCGGCATCAGCTTCGACAGCGACGCCGCCTTCACTTGGCTCTGCCTCGGCTTTGCGGTCCTCACTTTGTTTGCCACGCTCAACATCCGCCGCAGCCGCGTCGGCCGCGCCTTTGTCGCGATCCGCGACAACGACACCGCCGCCCGCGTCATGGGCATCAATCTGCACGCCTACAAGCTGTTCGCCTTCGTCACCTCGGCCTTCATCACCGGTCTCTCCGGTGCGCTGTACGGCATTTACCTGTCCTTCGTCAGCGTCGAGGGCTTTCCGTTCCTGCTCTCGATCGAGGCGCTGGCGATCCTGATCGTCGGCGGGCTGGGCTCCGCGCTCGGCGCCGTGCTCGGCACCATCCTGATCGTGCTGCTGCCGGAAGCGACGCGGTTCGTCTTCAGCCTGTTCAGCGCGCAGATCGACGCTGTGTTCACGACCGGCGCGCAGGAACTCAAGAGCATGCTCTACGGCCTCGTCATCATCCTGTTCCTGCGCTTCCAGCCGCGCGGACTGGTCGGTGCCTGGCACGACCTCAGGCGAATGTGGGTGAACTGGCCGCTTCGTTACTAACCAAAAAAGCAATTTGAACAGGAGGAGGAAACAATGATCAAATATCTGGCGGCCGCGTCGCTGCTGCTCGCAGGCGCATATCTCTCGACCGGCGCGGTGCTGGCCGCCGACCCCGGGATCACCGACACCGAGATCGTCATCGGCGACGTCGAACCCCTGACCGGCCCGCCGGCGCTGCTCGGGGTTGCCGCCTCGATCGGCCACAAGATCGCGATCGCGGAAGCCAATGCCGCCGGCGGCATCAACGGCCGCAAGATCAAATATGTGCTGGAAGACGACGGTTACGTCACCGCCCGGACCATCCAGGGCGTCAAGAAGGTGACCGACGTCGACAAGGCGTTTGCCCTGCTCGGCATCTCCGGCTCCGGCCAGTCCATCGCCGTGATGCCGCTGCTGGAAAAGGCCGGCATTCCCACCGTGATCGACGTCGCGCCGGTCAAGTTCCTGTGGGAGCCGCCGCGCAAGAACGTGTTCGTGGTCGGGCAATCCTACGAGGAAGGCATCATCCATCTCGTCAATTATCTCGCCGAGAAGAACCCCGGCAAGAAATGGGGCCTGATTACCCAGGACGATGATTACGGCATCACCGTGCGCGACGGTTTCGATACCGTGGTCAAGGCCAGGAAGCTGAACGTGGTCTACAGCGGCAACTACAAGAAGGGTCAGCAGGACTTTTCTTCCGACATGCTCCAGCTGAAGGAATCCGGCGCCGAGGTCTTTCTGGCCGGCGGCATCATCGGCGAGAACATCGCGATGATGAAGGAGCTCGAAAAGCTCAACATCAAACCGGTGGTCGGCATCTTCTGGCCCGGGCGGGTCGAGCCGGTGCTCAAGCTGATGGGACCGGCCGGTGACGGCATCTACGCCGTCGACTATGTCGAGCCGTTCGCAGGCGCCGCCGGCAAGGCCTTCATGGAGAAGGCCAAGGGACTGCTGCCGGAAGCCGAGATCAAGGGCATCAACCGCTATTCCATGACCGGCTACGCCGCCGCCAAAGTCCTGATCTCAGCCATCGAGCGCTGCGGCAAGCAACCGACCTGGGCCTGCACCATCACCGAACTGGAAAAGACCAAAAACGTCGAGACCGGCATCATGGCCCCGATCAGCTTCGGCCCCGGCGTGCGGTTCTCAAACCAGAAACTGCAGATCATGCAGTCCGAGTTCTCGACGCTGAGCTTCAAGCCGGTGAATTGAGGGTACCGCGACAACCTCAGTCGTCCCCTCTCCCCTTGTGGGAAAGGGTGGCACGGACGCGCGAATAGCGCGTTCGTGACGGGTGAGGGGTATGTCTCCTCACGGTAAGTCTAAGCTTTGAGGAAGATACTCCTCGTCCGGCGCTTCGCGCCACCTTCTCCCACAAGGGGAGAAGGAAGGAAGAACGCGGCGCCTTCGATATCACCCCCTCACATCCTCTTCGCAACCTCCTCCAGCATCACCTCCGTCGCCCCGCCACCGATCGTCAGCACCCTGGCATCGCGCACCATCCGCTCGATCGGCGTGCCCTTCATAAACCCGCTGCCGCCGTGCAGTTGCAGGCAGCCATGCACGACCTCGTGCAGCACTTCCGGCGACAGCGCCTTCACCATCGACACCTCGCGCGGACATGGCTTGCCGGCCTCCACTAGCTCCGCCGCATGGTAGGCCAGCGCCCGGGCGGCTGCGGCCTTGGTCGCGAGCGAGGCGAGTTTGAGCCGCACCGCCTGCTGGTTCCACAAGGGGCCACCAAACGCCTGGCGGGTCTTCACATAATTGGTCGTGAGTTCGATCGCCTTGGCGGATTCGCCGGCGCAGATGCCGCCGATGCAGATCCGTTCGTTCTCGAAGGTTTCCATGATGCCGTAGAAGCCGCGGCTCTCCTCGCCGAGCAGGTTTGCCGCGGGAATGCGGACATCCTGAAAGCTAATCTCGGCGGTGTCAGAGCAAAGCCAGCCGTGCTTATCGAGTTTTGTCGCCGAAATGCCCGGCGTCGTGCGCTCGACAATGAACAGCGAAATGCCACGGCTGCCCTTGGCGGCGGGATCGGTGCGCGCGGCCACGATCAGGATGTCGCCATAGACAGCATTGGTGATGAACATTTTTGAGCCGTTGATCACCCATGAATCGCCATCGCGGCGGGCCCGCGTTTTCAACCCGGCGACATCGGAGCCCGCATCGGGTTCGGTGACCGCGATCGAGCAGATGGTCTCGCCGCGGATGATTGCGGGCAGATATTTCTGTTTCTGCTCCGGCGTGCCGCGCAGGGTGATGTGGACCGCCGACATGTCGGTATGAACCAGCACTGATGAAGTGAACCCGCCGAAGGTCGAACGTCCGAGTTCCTCCGCCCATACCATCGACGCCAGCGGGCCCATGTCGGTGCCCCCATATTCGGCCGCGTGGCGCATGCCGAGGAAACCGAGCGCGCCCATGCGGCGGTAGATCTCGCGCGGGATCTTGCCGTCGCGCTCCCATTGCTCGCCATACGGCACGACTTCCTTCTCGACAAAGCGGCGGACTTGCTCGCGCAGCATCCGCAACTCCTCTGGCAGTTGCGGCTGCTCCGAGAAATGGAATTCGCTGTCGGCGTGGCTGCGTGGATCGGCGGGCCTGACGTTCATGATGATGCCCTCTCGTTCCTGATTTGAAGGTGTCGGTTGAGAAATTGCGCGATCGATGCGATGGCCCGATGCGCCTCGGGAAGCTCCGCGCCGAACATCTGGAAAACATGGATCATACCCTCCCAGACCTCCAGATGAACATCGACACCAGCGGCGCGCGCCAGGTCGGCAAACATGACTGAATCGTCCAGCACGGTTTCGCGGTCACCGACCTGGATCAACAGCGGTGGCAGGCCCGCAAGGTCGGCATAGAGCGGCGAGGCCAGGGGATCGCAGGGATCGCCCTGCCCGCCCAGATAATTCTTTGCCAGCGCCAGGATCATCGGGCGCTGATGGATCGGGTCGGCTTCGGCGCGGCTGACATAACTCGTGCCGGTCGCCGCCAGATCGGTCCATGGCGACATCAGCACCGCCGATACCGGAAGCGGAAGTTTGCGTTCGCGCAAGGCCAGCATGGTTGCGAGCACGAGATTGCCGCCGGCGGAATCTCCGGCGAAGGCAATGTTCTCCGGTTTCAGGCCATCATGGAGCATCCAGCCATAGGCCGCCAGCGCATCATCCAACGCAGCAGGAAAACGATGCTCCGGCGCGAGGCGGTAGTTGATGGCGAGCACGCGGCAGCCGCTGGCAAGCGCGATCTGCGCGATCAGGTCACGGTGCGATTCCACCGAGCCGATGCGAAAGCCGCCGCCGTGAAAATACAGAATGGCCTTATCCGGGGGCGTATTGGCCGGCGATATCCATTCGCCATCGACGCCACTGGCTGAGACGCGTTCGGAAGTGACCGGGGCGGTGCTGCCGCCGAAGGCCGCATCCCAATCGCTGCGCATCTGGGCCACTGACGCGTCGCGGTTCCAGCTGCGGTAGACGGCGCGGATGCGCGCGATCGCAAGTTCGATCGGCGCCGTTGCGATATCGTCGCTTGCGCGCGTCATATCAGCCACCCCCTCCCATGCCGCCGGAAACGCCAAGTGTTTCGCCGGTGATGTAGGCCGCCTGGTCGGAAGCGAGGAACAATACAGCTGCGGCGACTTCGTCGGGCTCGCCGAGCCGCCGTAGCAATGTGGCATCGGTCATCGCGCGCAAGATCTTGTCGCCGCCCCGGGCGACGGCCGCTTCCAGCATCGGCGTGCGGATCGGCCCCGGCGCAATGGCATTCGCCGTAATGCCGAAGCGCGCATTTTCGCGCGCCATGCTCTTGGTGAAGGCGATCACGCCGCCCTTGGCGGCGGAATAGACCGCGCCGCCTTTGGAGCCCAACCGGCCTGCTTCCGAGGTGACGTTGATGATGCGCCCGAACCCGGCCGCCTGCATCGCCGGAAGCGCGGCGTGGGTGCAGGCAAAGGCCGAGACCAGATTGACCGCGAGCAGTTTGGCCCAATCCTCCGGCGTCGTGTCGGTGAAGAACGCATGCTGGTCGACGCCGGCATTGTTGACCACGATATCGAACGGGCCGTGCTGCGCCATGACCGCCTGCACCATGCCGGTGTCGCCGGCATCGAGATGAACCGCAGTCGCACCGACCTGCCCGGCAAGCCCGGATGCCGTTTCGAGATCGAGATCCGCGATCACGACGTGAGCACCGGCATCGGCAAAGCTACGAACGATCGCGGCACCGATCCCCTTCGCGCCGCCGGAGACGAAAGCGCGGCGGCCGTCGAGCCGCCCGAACGCACGCGTGCCAGAGGTCGGCACTGACTAGCGCCCTGTAAAGATGGGTTTGCGCCGCTCGATGACCGCGGCGAGCCCTTCGCGCGCGTCAGCCATGCCGGACAGCTCGGATACGGTGCGCGCTTCTTCCGACAGGCACTGCTCGATGCTGAGCGCGGTCCCGGCCCAGACCAGCCGCTTGGTCGCGGCCAACGCCCTCGGCGCACCGGCCGCCAGTTCCCGCGCCATCGCAAGCGACGCCTCGGCAAGGTCAGCATCCGGGACGACCTTGGTGACGATGCCCATCGAGAGCGCCTCAGGCGCTGATATCACCGGATTTGTCAGAAGGATCGACATGGCGCGGCGCAAGCCGACCAGCCGCGACAGCGTAACCGACACACCGGCGTCAGGCGCCATCGCAACGCGCGTCGCGCCCGCCAGGAATTTCGCGGACTCGCCAGCGATGACGATATCGGAGGCGCAGACAAGGCCGAAGCCACCGCCACCCGCAGCAAATCCCTGCACTGAGGTAATCACCGGCGCTTCGAGCCGCAGCAACCCCGTCACCGCGTTCTGCAGATAGGCCGTTGCCTGCCTGATGTAGTCAGGCAGCTTCTCGCCCTTCGATGCAAACGCCCTGATATCACCCCCCGCGCAAAAATTCGTGCCTTCGCCGCTCAGCAGCAGCACGCGCAGGTCCGGCTGACCATGGCAGACCATGATGGCGTCGCACAGCGCGCTGAGCAGCTCGGCGCTCATGCCGTTGGCCGCATCGGGGCGGTTGAGCCGCAGCCGCGCGATGCCATCGGCGATATCAAGCAGAACAGGACCTTTGTCGATCATGGCTTTTTCCAACCTAGATGAGGAACGAGAGCGTAAACAGCGCCTTCTCGTTGTTGACCAGGATCACTTTCTTGTACGCCATGCGCAGCTCGCCATCGACATAGCGCAGTCGGTATTCGTTGCGCGCAGCCCAGACCGTGTCATCGCGCAGGCTGGATTCGAACACCATGCTGTTGCTGGCGACCGAGATATCGCCGCCGGGCTGCTCGTCCAGCAGTTCGATGTTGGATACCAGCCGCCGCAGCCGCGATTGCGGCGTCTGGGTGTGGCGTTTGCCGGTCAGCAATTGCTTGATGCGAAGCGAGATGCGCGAACGGTTGTCGTAGATGATCGACATTTCCTTTTCGGGATCGATGTCGTCACCATTGGCCGGTACCCAATAGACGCCGTCTTCGGTCCACAGCGCTTCCCAGGCTTCATATTGGTGCTCGTCCTGCAGCCTCGCCTCCTTGTAGATGAAGGCCGTTACGGCTGATATCAGCGTGGCGCTGCTTTCGCGTGACAGCATCACACCGCCTCCATCAAGCTGCGATAATGCCGCCAGATGCCGCGTGAGGGGATTTCGTCGGTGACGTGGCCGACCTTGAAGCCGAGATCATCCCGGCGTTCGCGCTTCTCGCCGCGGCCGAGGAAAATCCATTCGGGGTTGCGCGCCAGCACGCCGCGGTGGCAGCGCTCGTACATTTCCGAATCGTCCGCCAGCAACAATCCGGCCGGGCCGACCGACCCCATAGTCTGCTGGCGCAGACGCCTATTCATGTCGGGCGCCCCCTTGAACTGCAAGGCGGTGACATGCTGCACGCTGTCGTCGACCGCAAGCGGCTGGATCACGAACATCTGGATTTCAGCGATGAACAGGTTCGGGAAGATCATCACATGCGGCGTGCCGTCGATCATGATCTCGCGCGCTTTCTGGTCGCCATAGGCGGCCTTCATCCGTGCCGTGTAATCCGGCAACCGCTCCTCCGTGGTGCCGAACCAGCTCATCGGCGCATCGCGTTTGCGGAATTCGGGCCGCAGGTCGATTTCGGTGTGGCCATTGCCATAGTCGCGCGTCACCGCGGTCGATGCGCCGCCATAGAGCTTGCCGATCGCGCTATCGGCGACACCGAAGATCGAGGAATGCACGAAGGCCGGGTGATAGCCGTCGCATTCGTTTTCCAGGATGAATTTCCAGTTGGCCTTGACGCGATGCTTGAGGAAGCCGGCAGTCACTTCGACCTCTCCTTCGGGAGAGAAACGAACAAGACGGTCGATCGTTTCCGCCGCACCGCCGAGATGCTCTTCCAGCGACGGGCCTTCGGCGGCGAATGAGCCGAACACAAAACCGCGATAGGATTGCACCCGCGTCACGCGGCCGAGCGACAGCTTTGATTTATCCTGGCCCTCATAGCCATCGGGAAAGGCGTAGCCGACCAGACGGCCGTCATTGGCAAAGGTCCAGGAATGGAACGGGCATGTGAAGGAGCGCGCATTGCCCTTGTCGTACGAGCAGACCTGGTTGCCGCGATGCGAACAGCGATTGAGCAGCAGATTGACCTTGCCCTGCTCGTCGCGGGTCATGATGACCGATTGCGGACCGATCGACTTGACGACGTAGTCGTTCGCATTCGGCACCTCGCTCTCGTGTCCGACATAGACCCAGCTGCGGTACCAGATGTTCTGCAATTCGGCTTCGAAGATCCCGGGATCGCTGTAGAGCGAACCGTGCACCCTGTCGGGGCGGATCAATTCGCCCCATTTCGACGCGCGCGGCACGACGTTCATCGCTGCATCTCCCATTGTATCTTTCGTGCTGGCCCGGCTCTCTTGCGGAGCCCTGCGGCTTGAGCTAAAAATAATCCGACTGACCGT
This sequence comes from Bradyrhizobium sp. AUGA SZCCT0182, assembly GCF_018130185.1. Lineage (NCBI taxonomy): Bacteria > Pseudomonadati > Pseudomonadota > Alphaproteobacteria > Hyphomicrobiales > Nitrobacteraceae > Bradyrhizobium > Bradyrhizobium sp. AUGA SZCCT0182. The sequence goes on from NZ_JAFCLY010000033.1 coordinate 37,700, forward strand.
TCTAATAATAGCACCGGCGTTTGGCCGCTTCAAGGGAATTTTCCCGTTCAGGCGCCAAAACTGCGAATTTGCAAGGAGGATCATCGGGATGGACCAAGTCACCCCCACCGGTCTCGCCCACGCGCTCTACGCCGCCCTTGCCGCCGGCGACCGCGCGCAGCTCGACGCGCTGCTGCATCCGGACTTCAGCGGCCGCACCGCCGAGGGCATGCCGTTCGACATCGGGGGCGATCATGACGGTCCCGCCGCGATGCGGCGGAACGGCTGGGGCGCGATTGCCCGGCATTTCGAGGCCCGCGCCGAGCCGGAACGGTTTCTCGATCTCGCCGATGGCCGCCTGCTGGTTACCGGCCGTTACCGCGGCCGCGGCAAACAGGGCGGCGCTGCTCTCGACGCCGCCTTTGCCCATCTGATCGCATTCGACGAGGGGCGCATCAAGTCGCTCGAGCAATTCACCGACACCGCACGCTGGCATGACGCCGCTGGACCGCTGCGGACCGTGCTGCTCGATTTCGAGGGCGGCGTTGCGACGTTGCGCCTGAACCGTCCGGACAAGGGCAATGCGATCGACGAAAGCATGGCCGCCGACCTCGCCGAGGCGGCAACCCAGATTGCGGAGCGATCAGATATCCGCGCCGTACTGATTGCCGGTAACGGGCCGAACTTCACGGTCGGCGGCGACCTCGGCCTGTTTGCGGGAACGGCGCACGAGCAGTTGCCGAACCGGTTGCGCCGCATGATCGACAGTTTTCATCTGTCGATCGAACGGCTGACCAGCATTGACGCGCCCGTGGTCGCGGCGGTGCGCGGCGGTGCCGGCGGCGGCGGATTGGGCCTGCTCTACGTCGCCGACATTGTCGTTGCAGCTGACGACGCCCGGTTTGCGCTGGGCTATGGGGCGCTCGGCCTGACCTCCGATGGCGGCAACACCTGGTTCCTGCCACGCATGGTCGGGATGCGGCGCGCGCAGGAGCTGTTTCTGCTCAACCGCCGCCTCACCGCGCAAGAGGCCCTCGCCTTCGGATTGGTGACGCGCCTGGCGCCGGACCATCAGGTGGACAGCGAAGCCGCCTCCCTCGCCGCGAAACTCGCCGCCGGTCCGACGCGCGCCTTCGGTGCCGTCCGCCGGATGCTGCGCCAGTCGTTCGAGACGGGACTGTCCGATCAGCTCGATGCCGAAAAGGATTCGATCGTCATCGCCAGCAACACCGACGACGTGCAGGAAGGAATTTCCGCCTTCGTAGCCAAGCGGCGGCCGAATTTTCGCGGCAGTTGAACCAATCAAGCTGATGAAAACTCATTTTTCGCGGCGGTCGTTCAGGCCTCTCAGCTAAACTCCCACAACCGGCCATCTCGCGAACGGCTGCTCAGCGCCAGAAGTGGCCCCTCGCTAGATGCGGAAGGTCATACTGGACTGGTTTATCGCCATGGCTTCCCGGCATCGAGCGCGCCAAGCCGAACCGGAGTTCGCCCGTTGCCGGAGATCTTCAAGAACACCGGAGCGGCGCGAATCTCGCGGACGTATTGGAAGGCGCAGCCGACAAGCCTCACAAGCTCGCCCTCGTCGCCTGTCGGCAACCGTCGCTAATAGTTGGTCGCCATGGGTGCCCTCTCATCGCGCAGACGTTGCATGGCCATGGCAACGCCATTTGTTGGGTAACTCAGGCCGGCGCAAGACATGAGGATGCGTCGCGGGTTCCGCCCCAGCCGCCGCCATGTCCTGCAGCGAGCTGTGCCAGAAAGATATGCCATATCGCGCTGGCTGTGGCAGAATTGCCGTTGAAGCTCGGCCTGGTCTGCTCAAGCGGACGATCGGTGAGAGCCAAGGCCAGCGCAGTTAGTCCGATAGCGACCACCGGAGTAATGGCGGAGTGCGGCCGTGGAGAAATCTCATCGGTTCGGCCCTGATGTGCAATGCAACCTCCAGGTCTTGTGGGAGGACGGTGCGCGTTCATTCGCCCGGGGATGGTGGGTGGACGCCGATGGCCAGCGGAAGCCGGTGCTGGCCGTATCGCCAACCGCGGAGCATCCAGCGCCCTCAAACCTTGAGCACCTTGCTCACGAATTTGCGTTGAAGGACCAACTGGACGGTGCCTGGGCAGTACGGCCACTAGAGCTTTTGCGGAACAGCCAAGGGACCATGCTCCTGCTCGAGGACCCCGGCGGCGAGCCGCTCGCCCGACGGCTCGGCGCCCCCACGGAGGTCGGACAGTTCTTGCGCTTGGCGATCGGCATCGTCACAGCGTTGGGCAAGGCGCACCAGCATGGCCTTGTTCACAAGGACCTCAAACCAACCAATATCCTGGTAACGGGCATCGGCAGCGAGGTGCGGCTCACTGGCTTCGGTCTCGCCTCACGCCTGCGGCGCGAGCGGCCGTCACCAGAATCGCCGGAAGAACTCGCCGGAACTCTCGCCTACATGTCGCCCGAACAGACCGGTCGCATGAACCGGTCGATCGACTTCCGAAGCGACCTCTACACATTCGGCGTCATTTTGTACCAGATGCTAACCGGCGTGCTGCCGTTTGCGGCGGCCGATGCGATCGAGTGGGTGCATTGCCATGTCGCACGGCAACCGATCCCGCCGGCCGAGCGAGTGAAGGAAGTCCCGATCATTGTCTCGGCCATCATCATGAAGTTGCTGGCCAAGACAGCCGACGGGCGCTACCAGACCGCACGCGGCATCGAACGTGACTTGCGGCGCTGCCTCGCTGAATGGGAAGCTCGCAAATGCATCGATGCGTTTCCCCTCGGCGTCCACGACACTTCGGACCGGCTCCTAATTCCCGAGAGACTATACGGACGAGCGCACGAGGTCGCGAATTTGCTCGCTGTTTTCGATCGCGTCGTAACAACCGGAGCACCGGAGCTCGTGCTGCTTTCCGGATACTCCGGAATCGGCAAATCCTCGGTAGTCAATGAGCTGCACAAGGTGCTCGTTGCACCGCACGGGCTCTTCGCATCCGCCAAGTTCGGCCAGCACAAGAATGAAACGCCATATGAGACCCTTGCTCAAGCGGTTAGGGACCTAATTCGACCATTGCTGGGGAAGAGCGAAGCTCAGTTGGCACCCTGGCGCGACTCGCTCCGCGAAGCGCTTGGCCCAAACGGCCAACTGATGGTCGATCTCGTCCCGGAATTAAAACTCATCATCGGAGACCAGCTGCCGGTTCGTGAATTACCGCCCAAGGGTGCACAACAGCGTTTCCAGTTGGTGTTTCGGCGGCTTATAGGTGTCTTCGCCCGGCCGCAGCATCCACTGGCACTGTTCCTCGATGATTTGCAGTGGCTCGACGAGCTGACGCTCGATCTCCTGGAGGATCTGCTGACCCGTTCGGATCTGCAACACCTCATGCTGATCGGCGCCTACCGCGATAACGACATGGCCGCCGCCCATCCGCTGCTACGCAAGCTTGAAGCTACCAAGACCGCTGGCGGAAAGGTGACGGAGATCCGGCTCGCACCGCTGAAACGAGAGCATCTTGGAGAGTTGATTGCGGACACGCTCCGCTGCGAACCGCAACGGGCCGCGCTGCTCGCTCAACTGGTGCACGAGAAGACCGGCGGCAATCCGTTCTTCGCCAACCAGTTCATGTCCTCGCTCGTCGAAGAGGGAATGCTCACCTTCGATCATGATGCTGCCTGCTGGTCCTGGGATCTCCGTCGCATTCACGCCAAGGGATACACCGAAAACGTGGTGGAGCTGATGGTCGGGAGGCTCACTCGCCTGCCGTCAAGCACACGGGATGCGTTGCAGCAGCTCGCGAGTCTTGGGAGCGGTGCCGACCTCACGACACTCTCGATCGTCCTCGGGATTTCCGGGCAGCAGGTCCACGCGGCGCTGTGGCCGGCTGTACATCAGGAATTGATCGAGCGCTTGAAGGGCACGTACCGGTTCGTCCACGATCGTATTCAGGAGGCTGCTTATTCGACGATCCCTGAGGAGCTGCGTGGCGAAGCGCACCTTCGAATAGGCCGGCTGCTCGCGGCTCGCACACCTCCCGACAAGAAAGAGGAGGTGATCTTCGACATCGTCAATCAACTCAACCGCGGCACGGCCTTGATCACCGCACGCGAGGAGCGTGAATGGTTGGCCGAACTCAATCTGCTCGCAGGCAGGCGCGCCAGGCAATCGACCGCCTACAGCTCGGCCCTCACCTACCTCACTGCCGGTCGCGCGCTGTTGTCGGACGGCTGCTTGGAACGTTGTGGCGAACTTGCGTTCGCGCTCGAATTCCACTGCGCAGAGTGCGAGTTTATGACTGGCGCATTGGCAGCAGCAGATGAACGGCTGGAGATTCTCTGGAAGCGAGCCACCAACATCGTTGACAGCGCCGCCATCACTTGCCTGCGCATGGATGTCTACACGACGCTCGGTCAGGGCAGTCGCGCCGTCGAGGTCAGTCTCGACTACCTCCGCCGTGCAGGCATTGACTGGTCGCCCCATCCCACCGAAGACGAGGCTCGATGCGAGTACGAACGGGTCTTGGCCCGGCTCGGCAGCCGCACGATCGATGACCTTATCGAAATGCCGTTGATGAGCGATCCGGCTTCACTGGCGACCATGGGCGTCTTGAACAAGATGGAAACCCCGGGGGCGCGTGCTGACAAGAACCTCGAAGTGCACGTCGTCTCCTACGCAGTCAATTTAACCCTCGAGCGCGGCAACTGCGATGGATCGAGCCTGGCATACCAGCGGCTGGCGATCGTTGCCGGTGCACGTTTCGGCGAGTACCAGACCGCGCTCAAGCTCGGTCGTTTGGGGTACGAGCTAGTCGAACGACGCGGATTGAAGCGTTTCCAAGCCGGCGCCTATATCATGTTCGGGAACCTGGTCTTGCCATGGACTCAGCACGTGAAGTCGGGGCGCGAGCTGGTGTGCCGAGGTGTCGATGTCGCCACCCGGAACGGAGACGTCATTTACGCCGCCTACGGCTACGCCAATCTGATCAGGAACATGCTCGCGGCGGGCGATCCACTCGCCGAGACACAACGCGAGGCTGAGAATGGCCTCGAATTCGCAAAGAAAGTCCATTTCAGGTTCTTCATCGATCTCATCACCACCCAGCTTGGGCTGATTCGAACTCTCCGCGGTCTGACGCTGACGTTCGGTCGGTTTGACGATGGAGCATTCGATGAGCGGCAGTTTGAGCACCAGTTGTCGGCTGGCGCTGCCCTGACGCAGCCCACAGCTTATTATTGGATTCAGAAGCTGCAGGCGCGTTTCATGTCTGGCGATATCGAGACGGCTCTCGATGCCTCCCAGAGCGCGCACGCCATGCTGTGGACGCTCTCGCCCTCAGAGGCGGTTGAATATCATTTCTGCTCTGCGCTCTGCCACGCGGCAGCCTGCAGGTCGGCTGCTTCCGACGACCGGCGTCAGCACCTAGAGGCGATCACTTCACATCAAAAGCAACTCAAGGTCTGGGCGAACAATTGCCCCGAGAACTTCGAAAATCGCGTCGCGCTGGTCGACGCGGAGATCGCCGATCTCGAAGGTCGGGAACTTGACGCCGCGCATCTCTATGAGGGGGCAATCCGTTCGGCGCGCGACAATGCTTTCGTGCAGAATGAGGCGCTCGCCTATGAACTGGCCGCGCGCTCCTACGCTGCGAGTGGCTTTGAGCAGATCGCGCACCTCTATCTTCGCAACGCCCACCGCGGGTATCTTCGCTGGGGAGCCGACGGTAAGGCGCGGCAACTCGAACAGCATCATCCGCGCCTCCGGGAGAACACGCGAGTTCCCGGCCCGACGACCACGATCGGAACACCGGTTCAGCATCTGGACCTCGCGACGGTCATCAAGGTGTCGCAGGTCGTCTCGGGCGAAATCGTTCTGGAAAAGCTGATCGAGACGCTGGTGCGCACCGCGATCGAGCAGGCCGGCGCTGAGCGTGGACTATTGCTTCTTCTGCAAGGGGACGCATTGCGGGTCACAGCCGAAGCCATGACCAGCGGCGATACGGTGATCGTGCACCTGCGTGACGAGATCGTGACCGAGGGTGTGCTGCCAACGTCGGTGTTCAATCATGTCCTACGCACACATGAAGACATCATTATCGACGATGCCGCGACCCAGTCCTCGTTTGCTGCAGATCCATACCTTCGTCAACACAAGGCTCGCTCCGCTCTCTGCCTGCCACTGCTCAATCAGGCGAAGCTCATCGGGGTGCTCTATCTCGAGAACAACTTGGCCGCTCGTGTCTTCGCACCGGCCCGCATCACTGTGCTGAAGCTGCTTGCCTCGCAGGCAGCGATCTCGCTCGAGAATACCCGCTTGTACCGGGATCTTACACAGCGGGAAGCAAGGATTCGACGCCTGGTCGACGCCAACATCATCGGGATCATCATCTGGGACCTCGAAGGTCGGCTTCTCGAAGCCAATGACGCGTTTCTGCGTATGCTGGGATACGACCAAGAGGATCTTGCCTCAGGTCGTCTGAACAGGACAAACCTGACGCCGGCAGAATGGCACGACCGCGACGCACGGACGGTCGCAGAGCTAAAGACGATTGGGATAGTCCGACCATTTGAGAAAGAGTACTTCCGGAAGGACGGCAGCCGGGTGCCCGTGTTGATGGGCGGGACGCTGTTCGATGAAAGCAAGAATCACGGAGTCTCGTTTGTACTTGATTTGACCGAACGCAAGCAGGCCGACCAGGATCTACGCGCGAGCGAGGAGCGCTTTCGCACGCTCGTACAATTCTCGTTCGACGTGTACTGGGAGAGCGACGCGCAGCATCGCTTCATTCGTCAGGAGTTTGCCGAAAGCGTTGTCGATGCACCCGGGCGGGGCTCCGAGCTCGGCAAGACGCGATGGGAAGTGCCCTATTTAGAGCCCGATGCAGAGGCCTGGCGCAAGCATCGGGAGACGCTAGATGCTCACCTCCCGTTCCGCGACTTCGAGCTCGCGCGACCGACGCCTGACGGTGGCAAGCGTTATGTATCCGTCTCGGGGCTGCCGGTGTTTGACGAAAATGGGCACTTCACCGGCTACCGCGGCGTCGGGCGCCACATCACGGAGCGCAAGTTAGCGGAGCAGGCTTTACGAGGGGCGCAGACGGAGCTGGCGCACGTTAATCGCGTGACAACGATGGGTCAGCTGACGGCCTCAATCGCACACGAGGTCAACCAGCCGATCGCAGCTGCGGTCATCAACGCTTACGCCGCCTTGCGCTGGCTGCGCGCCAGCCCGCCCGATCTCGTGGAAGTCCGGCAAATCCTTGGCCAGATTATCGAGAGCGGCAGACGTGCCGGAGACGTCATCGACCGAATTCGGGCCCTCATCAAGAAGGCGCCAGCCCACAGAAGCCTTTTCGACTTGAATGAAGCCATTTTCGATGTCATCGCCCTGACCCGCACCGAAGTGCTCAACCATGGTGTCGCGCTGCAGACAGAGCTCGCGACCAGCTTGCCGTCCGTGGACGGCGATCGGGTCCAGCTGCAGCAGGTCATCCTCAATTTGATCATGAATGCAGCTGAGGCGATGAGCGATCTTGAAGAGGAGGCGCGAGAACTGCAGATCAGTACTCAGACGTATGCCGCGGGCGGCGTGCTTGTTGCCGTTCGGGACTCGGGCCCGGGCCTGGATCCCACAAGTGCGGAACGCGTTTTCGAGGCTTTCTACACCACCAAGTCTGCCGGTTTGGGCATGGGTCTGTCGATCTGCCGGTCGATCATCGAGGCGCACGGTGGCCGGCTGTGGGCCAGTGCAAATGAACCGCGGGGGACAGTATTTCAATTTACATTGCCGCCAAAGCAGAGCTAGGCCGTTCCGGCGGAGCAGGCTGACGAAATGCCGCAGCGTTGACACTCGCGGCCAGCCGCAACAAAGAAGGCCAACGTTCGAGCGTCAACGACAACTCTGCGCCAATAGCCGACCGCGACTTCATCTAGAGTTCCGGCGTTCGATAAAGTGTCTTGCCGCCGACCCTAATATCGACGTCGAGCAGGTACTGCTTCAGCCCTGCGCGGTCGATTTCGACGCCGAGCCCAGGCTTGTCGGGGGCCGAGAGTTCACCGTTGCGGTCGCGCTGCAATGGTGTCGCGACGAACGCAAGGGCAACGGGCTTCGGCGCGGCCGGGTACTCGCAAATGCGATGATCGGCGAGCCCAGCATAGGGCTGCAACGATGCCGACAGGGCAAGGTGCGACGTGAACGTGTGATTCACGTAGACGACGCCGCGCGCGGCTGCGTAATCGGCGACCCACTTAGCCGGGCCGATCCCGCCAATACGTCCGCAGTCGATCTGGACGAAGCCGATGCCGCCGTAGTCGATCAGGTGGCGGGCCATGTGCGTGTCGTGTGCGCCCTCGCCGCCGGCAAGCTTCACCTTGCCGCTCTTCCGGGCGAGCGCCCCGTAGGCCTCGTAGGCGGCGGCAGCAAACGGCTCCTCGAGCCAGACGGCAGCAGCCTGCTCGAGTGCGGGAAGCCGTTCCACCGCGCGCGCGACGTCCTCGACGAAGATCTGGCCCACATCAACCAGCAGGATCCCATCCTTGCCGAGGCCTTCGCGCGCAGCGGCGAAGTGATGGGAATCTTCCTTCGCCGTGCCGCGGCCGATCGGTCCCCAGCCGAACTTCGCTGCCTTGAAGCCGTCGGCAATCGATTTCTTCGCTATGGAGAGGGTTTCCTGCGGGGTGTCGCCGAACAGGCGTGAGGCATAGGGTACCTTCGGCGCGGAGCGCGTATAACCGAGCAGCTTCCAGACCGGTTCGCCGCGCACGCGGCCGAGCAGGTCCCACATGGCCATCTCGACGCCGGACATGGTATGGGCCGCTTGCAGCAGGTCCATGCTATCGTAGGCAACCTGCCTGGACATGCGCGCGATGTCGTCAGGGCCGTTCAACGTCTGGCCGAGAATCGAATCACCGACCGGCCGGCACACGCCGTGCGACATTGGGCAGACGAACGCAGCGATTGACGGCAGCGGTGCCGCTTCGCACTCCCCCCAGCCTTCATGCCCGCCCGAACGAACGCGCACGAGCAGCGCATCCTGGCTGCCGTCCGCCTCGGTTGTCACGACCGGCATGGACACGTAGAAAAAGTCGACTGCTTCGATCTTCATGGGTCTTGTCTCTCTGTCGGGCGCTTCGCCACTGCGGGAAGAACATGGCCCATCCCGGCGTGAAAACGCGTGTGTGAATCGGCGTCCACTCCTGGCCCTCTGCCTGACCAGATATAAAGCATTATGTTGCCTCGACGCGCACCTTCCGCCGAGCGAAAATAGCAAGTCGCGGCGGCGGTAACCTAGAGATATGGCCGACAGGCCTGACCAGCACCGTCTTCGTTCAACACGAGGCTGAATCGGCGCAAACTGCCGAACATCATGGCATTTCGGCATTGGTGTCTTCGGAACCGCGACCGAACGGCAAACAATGCCGCACAAACGCGCGAAAATGATCCGATGACGCCCATCGGAACCTGAAGCATGTCTCAGTCAGTACACGTTCACGCGTTTCGCGACCTTCTGGATGGCGGGGGAGTCGTTGACGATCCAGAGCGGATCGCCACCTACACAACGGATCAACGCCAGCTCTTCACGGGGTCAACGCTCGCCGTGCTGAAGCCGGCGACGACGAGGCAGGTTGCCGACATCGTGCGACTGGCGGCGCAACAGGGTATCGGAATCGTTCCGCAGGGCGGCAACACGAGCTACTGCGGCGGCGCGACGCCGGACGCCTCCGGACGGCAGATCATCGTGAACCTCGAGCGAATGGACAGGATCCGCGAAGTCGATTCCATCTCAATGAGCATCTCTGTCGACGCCGGCGCTATCCTGAAGAACGTACAGGACGCCGCGGCGACCGCCGGACTTCTGTTGCCGCTCAGTCTCGGCGCGGAAGGCAGTTGCCGGATCGGCGGCAACATCGGAACGAACGCAGGCGGATTGTCCGTTGTCAGATACGGAATGACTCGCGATCTGCTGCTCGGGATCGAGGCGGTTCTGTCGGACGGCACGGTGGTTTCGGACATGCGCAAACTACGCAAGAATAATACAGGCTACGACATCAAACAGTGCTTCGTTGGAAGCGAGGGGACTCTCGGCATTGTCACGGGCGCTGTGCTGCGTCTCGCGCCCTTGCCGATTCGCCGTGCGACCGCCTGGCTGAAGCTCGCGACGGATGCCCCCCTCGCCGAGTTGCTCGCCCTGATGCGTCGCGAATCCGCGGATCTGCTCACGACGTTCGAATTCATGACGGCCCGATCGATCGCGCTTGCAACCGAAGCGATGACCAACCCGCCCTCCGTCCGCGCCGGCCCCGGGGGCGCCATACTCGCCGAGTTCGCTTCTTCCTCGCGTCATCTCGACCTCGACGCACTGATGGAAGCCATTTTGGCCGAAGCGATCGAGTCCGGATGGATCGAGGACGCCTTCCTGGCGCAGAGCGGATCGCAGCGGGCCGCGATGTGGGAGGTACGCGAGACCATCCCAGAGGGCGAGAAGCGCCGGAACGGATCGGTCAAGCATGACATTTCCGTACCGCTTTCGTCCATTCAGCATTTTCTGGATTTAGCCGGCTCGCAGGTGCGGTCGTATGATGCGGATCTCGAGCTGTCCGTCTATGGACACGTCGGCGATGGCAATCTGCATTACAACGTGCTGGTGCCTCCCGACGTCGATCGGATAGAGTTCACCAAGCGGATCGAAAGCGGCCTGTCGCTGCAACTCTACGACACAGCCGCGGCGCTCGGTGGCACGTTTAGCGCGGAGCACGGCGTCGGCCGGTTCAAGAAGCATCTTCTGGAGCGGTACGGCGACGTCGGCCGTATCGCTGCGATGCGCCGTATCAAGACCGCCTTTGATCCATCGGACATCATGAACGCCGGAGCGATGGTTCGCCCTTTGGGCGAGAATTCTGTCTCTTGAACCTACGAGCGGCCATTTGGAGACGCTTTCGTCCAGCCTCAACCGTTGCGTCTTCGGCTGAGGCAGCCCGATCGCCCATTTCATATTGTCCATAAAGAAAGAGCCACTCCGAAAGAGTGGCTCAAGTTGGGGAGAAAACGCCCCTTAGGGACTGCTGAAACCGCGATCAGACTGCGACCTATTCGATCGGTGAGCATGGCAGGCCGAGGCTCTCGGCCGCGGGCCTCGAAGTTAGCCGTCCGCGATGACCATTAAGTCCTGCATGCAGATGGGGATCTTCGAGCACGGCTGCGAATCCTTTGTTGGCTAGAGGCACCGCCCTGATCTTCAGATGGCGGCAATGTCCAGCTTGGAGCCGTCGACCAGACGCGACAGCCGGAAGGGTGTGGGATCGACGCAAGGCGTGTCGTTTACGACAAGCTCTGCGGCCAGATAGCCGAGCCCCGGGCCCAAACCGAAGCCGTGACCCGAGCAGCCCGCCGCGAGCACGAGGCCATCCACCCCGTCCACCTGCGATACCACAGGCACTGCGTCCGGCGTGCAATCGACGAAGCCGCCCCAGGCGCTGTCGATCTTAATCTCGCCGAGTTGGGGGAAGGTTTTCCGGACACTCTCCGCCACTTGGCTCACCAGCCATTTCAATGGCGGAGGATCCAGCACGCGATTCTGTTCAAAGATCCGATCATCGTTGGTCAGAAGCGCCGCTATTGAATCCGGCCCCGAAACGAACGATTGGCCGACGCCGAGCCTGACGTTCTTCAGGCGACGCAAGAACTGCGGCATGAATTCACGGCTATACCGGATAGCCTGGGGCGTGATTTCGAGGTTCGCCTTGCCGCTGATCGCAAGCGTGTAGCTGCCGTCCAGTCGGCGCGTGATCGTGCAGTAGGGTGTCGAGACCGCCTCGCCGATATTGATTGTGGGGGTGGAACGCAGCGCGGTCTGCCGGATGCTCGCTTGGGGGAAACTGATCCCGAGCGGCCGAAGGAAGCGCGAGGACCAGGCGCCGGCGGCGCAAAGCACCGCGTTGGTTCTGATGTAGCCCTTTTCCGTGTGCACGCCCGCAATCTTGCCATTGGTCAAGTCGAGCGCCCGCGCGGCGCATCCCTGGTGGATCGTGGCGCCCAGAACTCTGGCCGCGTCGGCGATAGCCGGCGCGGCGAGCGCAGGTTCGGCCTTGCCGTCTCGCTCCGAATAGGTCCCGCCGACCCATTTGTCGCGCGCTTCGGGGACGCGCTCGGCCACCTCCGCCCGGCTCAGCACGCGGGTATCGATGTCGTACTCCCTGGCGACCTCGCGCCACTTTTCCCAGCCCGCGAGCACAGCCTCGTCATGGGTCGCATAGACGAGACCACAGCGACGAAATCCAAGGTCCCGATTGATATCGCGCGTGAGCTCGTCCCACAGCCGCATGGAGAGCACCGAGAGCGGCAGTTCGCGCCGGTCGCGGTTCTGCTGGCGGCACCAACCCCAGTTTCGGCTCGATTGTTCACAGGCGACGTGGCCCTTCTCGAGGAGCGCCACAGAGAGGCCACGCTTCGCCAGGTAATAGGCGGCCGTAGAGCCGAGGATGCCGCCGCCGACGATGACGACGTCGGCCTCGGCCGGGAGACGCTCATCGCTGTGAATGCGCTCGACGCGGGGCGACATGTTCCAACGAACCTCGGCTGGCAAGAATGCGGAAGCAATGTTCCGATCAGCCCTTCATCGCATCGTGCGCTCGATAGAATATGCTGAAATCATCTAGGACTTCGCAACATGTTCGGGTTTTTGACCGCTTGATTGATCCGATCTGCTCAAGCCCGACCGAGTCCCAGTTCGGCCGAGGCCGGCGCAACCTGCTCGTCCGTTGGATCGCGCTTGTGGCCCTCGTCCGCTTTCGACCGATGGCGTTGAAAAACTCCCGTTTGCGGCGGGGACCCCGTCTGATTCAGCCCTTTCGCGGGTGCGGGAGGCAGCTGATGACCGGGTAGGTGCGCAGGAGCCGCGCCTTTACGAGTTCAGCCTCGAGCGGTATGTCCCCACGGTGCCGGTTTCGATCCTGACGAAAGCCACTATGGCCTTATCTGGACGGGAGAAACTGAACTGTCTGGGAAAGCGAACGATCTTGCTTTATGGCTACAAGAACAGTGCAATCTGATCTAACGATTCAACTTCGCGCACCTCAAGGGCTCGGCGCTACCTTGCTCCTCGAAAGCAGAAATTGGCCGATATAGAGATCCTGGAGAGCAAGCCCGGAGCTGTCGAAGACGGTGATATCGTCCCGCGCGATCCTGCCCGGACAGCGCCCTTCGAGCACCGCGCCGACCGCGTTCAAAATGAATTCGCCGCTTTCGATCCTCTCACGAACGTGCTGGAATTCCCCGATCTGGATCGATTGCTCCGGCAGATCGCAAAAAAGCTTTGCATGCTCGAAAATCTCACTCGGCAACTCCCGCTTGCCGCGCGCGTCGGACCCCATGCCGGCGATGTGTGTGCCCGGACGAATCCATTCCGACTTGAACAGCGGGACCCGCGACGGCGTCGCGGTGACGATGATGTCCGCTTGCCGACACGCCTCTTCCGCCGTCGAGATGTGGATGTCGAGTTTCACGCCCCGCGACAACAGTTTAGTCGCGAAATCATTGGCTTTGTCACGCTTGCGCGCGACGACATGCAAGCGCTTCAGCGGAAGGATGCGAGCAAGGGCACAGCATTCGAACAACGCTTGGTTGCCAGCGCCGAAGATCGCCAATGTTTCAGATTCCGGTCGCGCGAGCGCATTCGCCGCCACCGCATCGGCCGCTGCAGTTCGATAGGCGTTGGCAGCCGAAGCCTCGATGACCGCGCCGATCCGCCCGTTGTCCTGGTCGATCAGGAAGATCGTCGAGCTATGACGCGGCCGGCCTTTGGCAGGGTTGTCGGGCCAGAATGAGCCGACCTTGAGACCTGCCAACTCAGGCGTCGAACCCGATTTGAGCAAGAACGTGTTCTGCGCAGCCGACGCGTGTGCAATCACGGCCGGAAACACTTTCGCGTCGGCAGAAACCGCCGCGATGAGCGCCTTCCGCACGGCTCCGAAGGCTGATTCATGCGAAATGAGGCGGTTCGAATCGCTTTCCGAGATAAATGTCACCATGGCCTTCATCCAATCCTATTCAATCTGCGCGAACGGGTCGCCGACATGCGGCACCTTAGTTTTGAACGGCTCGCCCTAGAGGTAGCGTTTCATCGATAGAATCCGAGAACGGCCTTGGTCTCGAGATATTCCTCCATGCCCTCGAGGCCGTATTCCCGGCCGTTGCCGGAACGCTTGTATCCGCCAAAAGGTGCGTTCGGGTCCCAGTCGGGGTAATTGAGATGGACTTGACCGGACCGGATCTGCCCGGCGACCGTCCGCACCGTCTCGATATCCGTGCCCTGCACATGAGCGCCGAGGCCGTAGACAGTGTCGTTGGCGATCTCGACCGCCTCGTCGATCGTATCGTAGGGAATGATCGACAGCACCGGGCCGAAGATCTCCTCGCGCGCAATTCTCATGTCGCGACGGACGTTCGAGAAGATCGTCGGCCGCGCATAGAGGCCGAGCTGAAGGTTGCCGGGCCGCCCCGGCCCGCCGCTGACGAGCTTGGCGCCTTCCTCCAGGCCGGCGCCGATCATGGCCTGGATCCGCTCGAACTGCGGCCGATTGGCGATCGGACCATGCGTCGTGCTTTCCGCAAGCGGATCGCCGACCACTATTTCGGGAGCAGCCGCCGCAGCGAGAACCTCAACCTCCGCCATCTGTGAGCGGGACACAAGCATGCGTGTCGGCGCGCTGCAGGATTGGCCGAGATTGCGGAAAGCGGCGCCGACGCCGAGTGGAACGGCCCGGCTCAGCTCGGCATCCGGCAGAATGATATTCGGCGACTTGCCGCCGAGCTCCTGGGCGACGCGCTTTACGGTGGGGGCCGCCGCTTGCGCAACGAGAACCCCGGCACGGGTCGAGCCGGTGATCGAGATCATGTCCACCTGCGGATGCGACGCCAGACTGGCGCCCACGATTGGCCCTGCCCCGTTGACGAGGTTGAATACGCCGGGCGGACAACCGGCATCGTCCATCACCTCGGCGAACAGCAAGGCGCTCAGGGGCGACAATTCGCTTGGCTTCAACACCACCGTGCAGCCCGCCGCGAGCGCCGGACCGACCTTGGCTGTGATCTGGTAGAGAGGCCAGTTCCAAGGGGTGATGAGACCACAGACGCCGATCGCCTCGCGGATGATGGCGGTGCTGCCGCGCGGGCTGATGAAAGAATAGGTCGCGAGATTGTCACGCGCAACGCGGATATGTTCGGCAGCCAGCGGCACTTGGGCGCGGCGCGCGTAGGTGATGGCGGCCCCCATCTCGACCGTGATAGCCTGCGCGAACAATTCCAGCCGATCGAGGAGCAAACCATGGACCCGATCGAGCAGCGCCGCCCTCCCAGCAGCTGGCGTGCGGGACCAGCCGGCGAAGGCTTGTCTGGCGGCGGCGACCACGTACTCGACATCCCCGTCATTGCCGAGCGCGACCTCGACGATCGGCTGTTCGGTCGCCGGGTTAATGACGACCGCCGTCGCCGATCCGGCCGGCTTCCGCCATTCTCCGTCGATGTAGAATTTGCCGAGGAAGCCGGCTTCCTTCAGGTGTCGAACGGCCGAGGTCATTGAAAACGATCCTTGATGCGGTAATAGGCGCCGACCAGCGGAAGGAACCAGGGAGGACCGAGATGACCCGGAATGGCGGGCCAGGCGAAGGGATTGAGCTCGGTGCGCCCGTCCATGACTTCCGCCATGAATGGCTCCGATGTGTCTAACCAATAGGATGTGAGCTTCATATCGACCTCGGATTCTCGCTATCTGAATGCTGGGCACCCGCAAATCGGCGCGACTCTGTTTTGAGAACCTACGAGCCGCGCATTCGCGGCCACTGAGCTTCGATTGCGTCGCTTCCCGCGGAGACGACATTGTACAGCTCGTGCTGTGACGCCGTCGCGCAGGCGTGATTGGGCAGGATCCTGACCTTCGTGCCAATCGGCAGATCCGGCAGGGTCGCAGCCGATCCGGATCTGATGGCGAGGATGCCATGCTCCTGGCTCGCCTGCGCGACGATCAGGTTTGGATAGAGTTCGCCGGACAGATCGCAGACGAGACCGTAACCCTGGTCGATCCGCTGCGCCGCGGTGCCGCGATCACGCGACAGGGCCATCCAGCCCGCATCGACCAAAATCCAGCCCTTCTCCGGCTTCGTTCCGATGACGGTGGTGAGAACCGAAATCGCGATGTCGTCGGTGGTGCAGACACCGACACCGTGCATCACCAGATCGAAGAACATGTACACACCGGCCCGCATCTCCGTGACGCCGGTCAGGTCTTCGCCGAAATGGGCGGTCGGCGTCGAACCGACGCTCACGACCGGACATTCATGCCCCGCCGCCCGCAACGTCTCCGCGGCGGCCACAGCCACGGCCCTTTCGTTCTCTGCAGCCGCGACAAGGGCGTCGGGCGTGCAAAGGCTGTAGGATTCGCCGGCATGGGTGAGAATGCCCGCGAGCTTGACGCCGGCCTCCGCCAAGGCGGCTGCGACGGCGATGAGCCTGGGATCGGTGGCGGTCAGCCCGCCGCGGTGGCCGTCGCAGTCGATCTCGATGAAGGCGGATGGCGTCACAGCAGCGGCGCGGCCAGCATCACCCAGAATCTTCGCCTGTTCGAGCGAATCGAGCAGCACCTTGAGGTCGACGCCGGCTTTCCGGAGACGCATTGCCCTAGCGGCGGTGTGCGGTGCTACGCCCACGGCATAAGCCATGTCCCGAAAACCGTGCCGCGCGAAGTACTCCGCCTCCGCCAAGGTGGAGACGGTGATCGGCCCCAATCCGGACAGGCAGGCGCGCCGGGCAACCTCGATGGATTTAGCGGTCTTCATATGGGGGCGCAGCACGACATCCCGCGCGGCCATCCGAGAGGACAGACGGCCGAGATTGCGATCCAACCGGTCTCTGTCAAGCAGGAGGGCCGGCGTCGCGAGCGCGCCGATCGTCTCGCCCGGTCGGGCGTTCGGGATATCCGTTCCGTCCACCTCTGAGCGCAGCATCCCGATGTCTCCTAACCGAATGACTGGTTGGCGAGCGCGAACGTGCGCGCCGGCCCGGTCGATGGCATCTGCGCCCCAAGGACCATGGTGGTGGCGTCGCTGACTTG
Source organism: Bradyrhizobium sp. AUGA SZCCT0182 (assembly GCF_018130185.1). NCBI lineage: Bacteria > Pseudomonadati > Pseudomonadota > Alphaproteobacteria > Hyphomicrobiales > Nitrobacteraceae > Bradyrhizobium > Bradyrhizobium sp. AUGA SZCCT0182. The sequence goes on from NZ_JAFCLY010000033.1 coordinate 54,766, forward strand.
CTGCAGCCCGATGCCTTCGAGCCACTCCCCGAGTTGCGAGGTGGCAGAGGTATCGACGCGGACGAAAACACTCCCGAGGAGCGCGAGCGCGGCCTCGATCAATGCGCGCGCATCGGTCGGGCTTTCGGCGACCACAGGACCGATGACATGCCCACGGCCGAACAGACGGGAAATGGCGTAGCCGCGGGGTATGCCGTCACGCAAGAGAACATAGCCGTCGCCGACCTCGATCAATCGGTTCAGCATCTCCCGCCTCGTCCAGCCGGTGGCCTCGTGATCGAGACCCACGATCGCCCCGATATCCGATGGAGCCATTGCCCTGACGAAGCACGGATCCGGCGCCTCATAGCGTTCCCTGGGAATTCCGTGATGCTGATGGATGATCCCGATGGGGACGAAGCCACGGCGCTGGTAAAGCGCCATGCCTTCGACAGTTGAGTTCAACGTGATGATCCGGGGTCGTGCCGCCGCGAGCAGCGCGTCCATCAGCCGGGCCCCGTAACCACGTCCCTGAACGGCCTTCGAGACGATGATCATTCCGGCGGAAGCATGGGTGTCGCCGTAAGGCCACCAGAGCGCGGTCCCCACCACAGCACCCGCACTCGTCACCACGAAACCGCGGCCAAGCTGCAGCGCAAATTCCCAATCCTTGAGCAGGTACGGCCAAGACATCTCCTGCGAGAGCTTCAGGGCACCTTCCAGATGCGATCTAGCGAAAGGGACCAGGGCCACGTCTTCATTCTCGCGATCTCCGGCCTGGGTAACTGCGGATGCCATGATGCGTCGACGTCTCTTGCTTGGGTTGCCGGACTAATCGCCAGTGCCTGACGCGGCGAGATCCAGTTTGACAATGCTCACACGAGTCGCAGCGTATCTTGGGTCCGACAGCATTACGCAATCAGACTGAAGCAAAGTTCGGCAGGGTATTGCATTGATGGTGCGGTAGAAGGGACGATGTGCTGTCAGCGGCGGGCGCGCCACAGCGCGAACCGATCCTGCATCCGATATCCCCAGATGATGGCGGGCATGAACCACGGATTGCCACGATAGAGTGGAATGGAGGCCGGCGGACGAAAGTCAAAGGCGGTGCGCGCCGCCTCGTCGTTCCCCATCAGCTTGTGGGCCGCATGCATACCGATCCACGGCGCCCAGACGACGCCTGAGCCGCAGAAGCCGGTGGCATAGACCACACCGTCCTTTTCGAAGATGCGCGGGAGCATGTCGCGATTCATCGCCACATTGCCGAACCAGCTGTGCGAAAGGCGAACATTCTCCAGCTCCGGAAAAAGGTTCACCAGCCCGCTGCGCAGAAGGAGCTTCGGAGCCACCGGGTTACCAACACGAGAACTGTCGCGTCCCCCTAACAGGATACGTTTGCCGTCGGGCGAAGGGCGGTAATAGAAGCCGACCTGGCGGTTCTCGGTCATCATCATGCGTTTTGGCATCAGCCGGGCCATGACTTCAGGTGCGAGCTCCTCGGTTGCAATGATCCGGCTGCGAACCGGGACCAGCCTGCGGCGCAGGAAGGGAACGGCGCCATCGGTGTAGCCATTCGTGCAAACCAGCACCTGACGCGCCTGCACCGATCCGGCCGAGGTTACGACGCGGAATCCGGAGCCATCCCTCTCGATTGAGATGACGGGGGTGCGTGCATGGACCGCAACTCCCGAAGCAAGCGCCACTCGAAGGAGTTCAGCGTGAAACTTCGCCGGGTGCAGCCCACCGATATCCATCCGGACCGTGCCACCACGGTAGACGTCGGTGCCGATGTAGTTGCGCTGCTCGGCATACGGAACCGCGTGGGACTCGATCCGCAATTTCTTCGAGAGCGCGTCAGCGCTGCGCGCCATCGTTTCATACTGTTCATATCCGAACGCACATTTGAACTGTCCAACCAGTTGAAAGTCGCATTCGAGCCGTTCCGTCCTGATGAATTCGTACAGGAATTCGCGTGCGATCTTGCCTTCCGCCTCGATCGCCAGCGCCTTGTCTTCGCCGAAGCGTCGAGAGATCGTCGCGTAATCAGGTCGTATGCTTGCGCTGGTTATTCCACCGTTGCGCGTCGAAGCCCCCTCGCCCGGGTTCATTGCATCAAAGGCCGCAACCGAGCGGCCCTCGCGCGCCAGCACCAACCCGGCCGAAAGGCCGGCATAGCCCGCGCCCACGATCAGCACGTCGAGTTTCTTGGGCAATGGCTGTTGGGGAAGCGGTTTTAGCGGTGAGGCTTCCCACCAGTAGGGCGTATCCTTCTCGGCGGCTCTCGGCTCGTGCATGTGACTGACTTCTCGTGTGTTAACGCGTGGCCTGGGATTACGGACAAGATCCGTTATGATCAGCCAAGGCGATGCTTGCGACGTCTACGCGCGTCACGAAACACTGCTGCATGGCCTTCAACGCTGTCCGCTTTCCTGCCACTCGCATCGCATTGAACTCAAATGTGGTCGTTTCGAACGTCGAGCGCATCGCGCAGCCCGTCGCCGATGAAGTTGAAGCTTGTCACCGCGATTGTGATCGCAACGCCAGGAATGATTGCCAGCCAGGGCGCGCTGGCCAGGTACTTCTGGGCACCGTTGAGCATGTTGCCCCAGCTGGGCAGCGGTGGCTGGATCCCAAAACCGAGGAAGCTGATATACGCTTCCAGAAGTATCGCGCGGGCGACCGTCAAACTGGCGGCTACGATGATCGGACCCATGGCGTTGGGCAAGATCTCCCGGAACATGATATGCGTGCCGCTTAGCCCAAGCATCCGACCGGCCTGGACAAACTCACGCTCGCGTAACGAGCGAACCTCGGCCTCGACGATGCGGGCAACTTCCATCCATTTGGTGACTGCGATGATAACCGTGATCATGACGGGGCTGGGCCGCAATGCTGCAGCCAGCGCCAGTACGAGAAAGATCGACGGAAACGACAAGAAGCCATCGACCGTACGCATGAGGACTGCGCTGATCCAGCCGCCGCGATACCCCGCGATCACGCCGACGAGTGTTCCGATCACTATCGATAATAGCATCGCCGAAAATCCCACCAGCAGCGAGATCCGCCCTGCCATCAACAGTCGAGCCGCCACGTCACGCCCCAGCGGATCCGTACCAAGATAATGATGTCCGGTCATCGGAGGAGCGAAGCGGGCGCGCAAGTCAATGTGCAGCGAGTCGTATGGCAGCAGATAGGGGCCTAAGACGCATGCCAGCGTCAGCAGCGTGATCATTGTCAGACCTAGCAGCGCCAGGCGATGGCTAATGAAGCGGTGTACCGCGCGGCTGTGCCACCATCGGCTTGGAACTGTGCTTACGGCGAGAGCGGTCATATCGGTTGGCTCCTCTGTCGGAACGTGCGGGTTCAACCCAGACGAATGCGCGGGTCGACAATGGCGACGACGATGTCGGCGATCAGGTTTCCGAGAATGACCAGGATGGCGGAGAATATCAGCAACCCCATCACGACCGGGTAGTCGCTGTAACCGAGGCTGTCGAGAAACAGCCGTCCCATTCCTGGCCAGGTAAAGACTGTCTCGGTCACCAATGCACCCGTTAGAATGCTGGGCAGCTGCACTCCTGCAAGCGTGATCATTGGCAGGAGTGCGTTGCCGACCACATGCTTCAAGAGGATTCGGCGCTCGCTCAGGCCCTTGGCGCGGGCAGTTTTGACGAAGTCCTGACTAATGGCGTCCAGCGTCGCCGTCCGCATGTAGCGGCTCCAAACCGCGACATGGACAAGTGACAGGACCACGCTGGGCAGGATCAGATGGTGTAGGTAATTCAGAACGGAGCCGTCGCCGATCGTGTACATGTTCCCGGCGGGCACCCAACCCAGCTGCAGCGAGAAGACGTAGATCCCGACAAGCCCGAACCAGAAGGTCGGGATCGATAGCGCGACCATGGCGCCGATCGTTGCCAGATAGTCAAACATCGAATAGCGGTGGGTGGCGCCACGAATACCGATCCAGGTACCGATCGCGATCGCGATCACCGTCGAGGTACCCATCAGCAGTAGCGTGGCAAAGATATGCCGTCCGATCACGGCCAGCACGGATGTTCCGTCACGGAAGGAGCGGCCCCAGTCGCCTTGCACAAGGCGCCATACCCAGTCGAAATACTGGATCCATAGCGGCCTGTTCAACCCCAACTGTTCCGCCAGCCGCTCCATATCCTGCTGGGTCATGCTTGGATCCCGCGCGTATTGCGACAGGGGGCCGCCTGGAATAAGGCTCAGAATGATGAAGCCGATGATCGAGACGATCACCAGCAGCGCGAGGCTCTGTGAGAGGCGATTCAACAGAAATCCGCGCATTCGGCCCTCCTCCTGAGAATGAGAAATTCAGTAGTACGTTGCCGCCCCGACTGGCTTTCGCGAGACGGGGCGGCGGCTGCGAATATCAGCTCACCCAAGACCAGGCGCCGGCGTTCCAGGATTCGGTGCGCGTGTTGCCGTTAGACATCGCACCTTGAATCCCTTTCTTGTGCCCCTGCACGGCAATGTTCTGGTAAAGCGGTAGCAAGGGTAGATCATGCCGGACCAGTTCTTGTACGCGGAAGTAGATTGCGCGCCGTGCTTCCGGATCGAAGGTGCGGCTGCCTTTCTCCAATAGAGAGTCGACCTCCGGATTGACGTATTGCGCATTGTTTGAGCCGCGGCCGCCTTTATTACCGATCGCATTCGAATGCAGGCGGTTGGTGACGTCCGGGTCTGCGCCGATCAAATAAGTGCTGCCTACTATGACCGAATCGAAACGCGATCGTTGCCAGAATTCGCCCCACATCACCGCGGCGGGAAGGTTGGAGATGGTCATTTCGACGCCGATCTCTGCAAACGCCTGCTGCAGATACTGCTGCACCTGCTCGCGAAGGGGGTCGCCTGACGTGGTCGAGTTGGTAAAAGACAGACGCACCCCGTCTTTTACCCGGATCCTATCCTTTCCTGGCACCCAGCCGGCTGCGTCGAGGATCTGCTGCGCACGCTTGACGCTGAACTCCTGCACCGGCAGGCCCGGGTTATAATAGAAGGACTGCCGCGGCATGAAGGTCTCAGTCGGAGTCGGTACGCCGTAATAGAGCCCGTCGATAATTGCCTTCTTGTCGATCGCTGCGTAGAGCGCCTGACGGACCTGCAGCTCCTTGAACTGCGGGCGCTCGAGATTCAGGTAAAAAGACTCGAATGAGGATTTGGGCTCCAGCGTCACCACCCGGCTCGGCAGCTTGCGAGCTTCCTCGTAATGATCGGGGCTGATGTATGTCTGGCCCACGAGGTCTATATCACCGCTCTTGAATTGGGTGTAGAGGACGGTGAGATCAGGGATGTATTTGAAGATCAGGCGCTCGATATAAGGACCATCACCGAAATAATTCGAGTTGGCGACAAGCTCGACGCGGTCGCCGGGAACGCGCGTGCCCCACTTGAATGCACCAGTACCGATTGGCGCTTGGTTGAAGGCGGCATTGTTTGGATCAGCCTCCTTCTCCAGGATGTGCTTCGGCACAACGAAGGTTTCGGTCAGGAACGACAGGTACGGTGCGAAGGCCTGCTCCATCCGCCATGTGATCTCGACAGGCGAGACCACGGCGATGTCGCGCACCAACGAGTGCCCCGTTGTACGCCAACTGCGGAAGTTCGGCTTCGTGATGAGTTCGAGGGTGAATTTCACGTCCTCAGCTGTGAAAGGCTTGCCGTCGTGCCAACGGACATCGTCGCGCAAGCGGATCCGCCATTTCAGACCGTCCTCGGAAATGCCGCCGTTCTTTTGGGTCGGCACTTCGACGGCAAGGTTCGGCTGAATTACGCCTTTGGGATCGATGCGAAAGAGCGCATCGAAAACCGAGAAATGGACGCCGTCATCGACCTCGATATGTGCCATCAGCGGATTAAAGACCGTGGGTTCCTGCGAGAGCCCGACGACAATCCGGCCCTTGGGGACTCGTGGAGCCTTTTGGCCGAAGGCGGGCCTGGTCAACAGATGGGGCGCGAAGATGCCGGCAGCCCCGCCTAAGGCGATCATTCGCAATGTGTCGCGCCGCGAGTAGTTTGATGCAGATTTGGAATGTTTGGTCATGGTTTCCTCCTGATGGCGGTATCCGCAGTTACTCTCATCGGTTTGCCGAAATCTGGCGATCGTGTCCCCGCTGCTCTCCAGGAATCGCCGCGACCAGTTCGCGCGTGTAGGATGATTTCGGGTTTAGGAATATCTGCGAGGGTGGTCCGCGTTCCACGATCCGCCCGTACTGCATCACGGCGATTTCGTCGCAGATCTGGCTGGCCACGCGCAGATCGTGGGTAATGAATATCATTGAGACGCCGGTCTCCCGCTGGATTTGATCCAGCAACTTCAAGATCTGGGCCTGGATCGACACATCGAGCGCTGAAACTGCTTCATCGGCAATCAGCAGCGTCGGTTTGAACATCAGCGCCCGAGCAATGCCGATGCGTTGGCGTTGCCCACCGGAGAACTCGTGCGGATAGCGTCCGAACGCGCCAGCGTCGAGACCCACATGGGATAGTAGTCCCCGGGCCTCCTCGCGTGCTTGCGCGGAAGACATTCCATGCGCGACCGGACCCACCGTAAGGATATGACCGATCGTCGAGCGCGGGTTGAGGGAGGCGAAAGGATCTTGAAAGATCATTTGGATCCGCGGCCGCAGAGGGCGGAACTCGGTCTCAGAAAGCCCGGCAACGTCGCGGCCCTCGAACAGAATGCGACCGCCGTCACTGTCCATCAATTTGATCAGAAGCCGCCCTAGCGACGACTTGCCGGAGCCGCTTTCGCCCACGACGCCAAGTGTCCGCCCAGGTGCCAGGTCGAACGATACGTCGTTCACCGCCGGCACGGTCCGCGTCGCGCCGAACCATTTGGTGCCGCTGCGATAGGTTTTCATCAAGCCGTCAACCTGCAGGATCGGGGCTTTCCCGGCAGCTTCCAGAGGAATCCGGTCCTTGCCTGTCAGATGGGGGACGGCCGCAATCAGCCGCCGCGTGTAAGGGTGGCCGGGCGATTGCAGAACCTGAACGGCGCTGCCCTGCTCGACGACATGGCCCTTCTCCATTACCACGACACTGTCGGCGATCTCGGCCACCACCCCAAAATCATGCGTGATGAACATCACGCTCATTCCCTTGCGCCGCTGAATGTCGCGGATCAGCTTCAGGATCTGCGCCTGGGTGGTTACGTCGAGTGCGGTTGTCGGTTCGTCCGCGATCAAGATCGCGGGCTCGAGCGCCAGGGCTATCGCGATCATCACGCGCTGTCGCTGCCCACCCGAAAGCCGGAACGGATACTGATGATACATCAGTTGCACATCGGGCAGACCCACTTCGGTCAGCAACTCAATTGCGCGGCTGCGGCGGGATTTCGCTGTGCCGATGCCATGCGCCGCTATGGCCTCCTCGATCTGCGCACCCACAGTCATCAGCGGATTGAGCGCCGAAAGCGGATCCTGAAAGATCATTGACACGACCCGTCCGCGCAGGCCCCGCAGCTTTTCGGCAGGCAGACCTGCGATGTTCATTCCGTCCAGGTGGATTGCGCCCGAGGAAACCCGGATCACCTTGGGCAGAAGCCCCATGATCGCATTGGCTGTGACCGACTTGCCCGATCCGGATTCTCCAATGATGCACAGGATCTGACCACGCTTCAGATCGAAGGAGATATTCTCGACGGCGTAGGCCCGCTCCATCCCTCCCGGCAGGCTTACGCAGAGGTCGCGCACCGAGAGTGCGACGTCTTGGGAGTCTACAGCCTGGATGCTGGAGGCCATTAGAATATTCTCCCCTTTCGCCGGCATCGGGACATCCTGCTGCGGATTGAGACTTCGAGCGCTTTCGGCTGCGCGACCGGACAGGTCGGAAACTCGCCGTTCATACTGGCATTCCCGGGTCGGAAGCTGCGACATGATCCTGACCTCTTTGCTCGACGAGCAAGAGCTGTGCCGCTCAAGACGCAGCGTTGCCCGCGTTCGCCAAACCAATCAGTGAGCGAAACTGATAGTCGGGCTTGGTGAACTGCCCAGCGTCCGTCGCGATGACGGCAGGTCTTTCCTCAGTCGCGTTCTCGAAATCGATCATCGTACCTACGACATCGAAGCTTATGTAGCGGAACGCCGTGAAAGGCTTGACAGCGTCCGCTAAGGTCAGTTCCTGGGCAAGACCCATGTCGATGGCTCCCTTTATGAACTTCGGCTCATTGATCGAGATTCTTGCTTGGTGCCCACGAGTGTGGCCGCTTCAGTCCTCCTAGAGTCGCCGAAACGCGGCACGCGGGCGGCAGGAACTTCTGAAAAAGAAGTCTGATTTGGCATTTCGCTCTGCGCTGCGGCGCCCCCCTACCTCAGCCGGGCGACGCGCGCCCGATACGCCCACGGCTGACGAGAACCCCGCACGCTTTGTCCATAAGTTTCGTCAGCATGGCACTTACCGTCCCGTTGGTAGGAAACCGGTGGGCTCGAAGCCAGCCTTCAGCGGCCCTGCAAAGAACGCTGACGCCGATCTGATTGCGGAGAGCACATGCCTAGTCTCTGCCTATGCGGTGCGACGCGAGCGATCTGTTCTCGCAATAAACGCTCGTAGCGAAGGTAGCAAACCGCAGGATATTCCGTCTGACCACAAAACTCGGCAAGGCGCATCCGCGGATGTTCGGTACGATACGTCAAACACCGGAGTTCCCGCTCGATGAGCGCACCGCTGATGCATATCGAATCCAGTCCGTCTCTGCCTCAAGAGGCTGACGTCGTCGTCATTGGTGGCGGCGTGGTGGGCGTGTTCACGGCTTACTATCTTGCCCGCCGCGGCGTTAAGGTCGCCTTGCTCGAAAAGGGGCGTGTCGCCGCCGAGCAGTCCAGTCGCAACTGGGGATGGTGTCGTCAACAGAATCGCGATGAGCGCGAGCTACCGATCGCCACCAAGAGTCTCGATCTTTGGGAGAGAGTAGCACAGGAGACCGGGGAAGACACGGGGTTCCGCCGCTGCGGGCTTCTCTATCTGTCTAACGACGAGAATGAGCTAACCGGCTGGGCGAAGTGGCGCGATTTTGCAAGGACGGTCGGCGTTACGACACACATGTTGAGTACGAAAGAAGCGAGCGAGAGAGGCAAAGCGACGGGCCGCAATTGGAAAGGCGGCGTCTTCTCTCCAACCGACGGAACGGCGGACCCTTCGAAGGCTGTGCCCGTAGCCGCGCGTGCGATCATGACGGCTGGCGGCACGGTGCACCAGCACTGCGCCGCTCGCGGCGTAGAGCTCAGTGCCGGCCGGGTGAGCGGCGTGGTGACCGAACTGGGCACAATCCGGACCAAGACGGTGGTCATGGCAGGAGGAGCGTGGGCTTCTTCTTTCTGCAACCAGCTCGGCATTCGCTTTCCGCAGGCTTCCGTTCGCCAATCCATTCTCGCGGTGGCTCCAGGCGCAGCCGGTCTGCCCGATGCCCTGCACACTGCGCTCGTGTCACTTACGCGGCGAAGCAGCGGCGGCTACACGCTGGCAATTAGCGGGCGCGCGCGAGTCGATCCAACGCCGCAGCAATTCAGGTTTGGCCGCGAATTCGTGCCCATGTTCGCTCGCCGCTGGCGCAGTCTCGCTCCTGGAGCATTCGAGGGCATGCGCCAGGGTCACGAATCCCTGACGAAATGGGCGCTCGGTGAGGTGACCCCGATGGAGCTGAACCGGACACTTAATCCCCGCCCCGACATGCGGCAGATTCGGGCGACACATCAAAGAGCTTGCGAATTGCTGCCCGAGCTTCGGCGCGTCGCAATCTCAAATGTCTGGGCCGGCTATATCGACAGCACACCGGACGGCGTTCCCGCGATCGGTGAAGTGGAGGCGATTCCAGGCTTTATCCTCGCGGCCGGTTTCAGCGGTCATGGCTTCGGGATTGGCCCTGGCGCGGGGCACATGATTGCCGACATCATTACCGGCAGCGAGCCGATCGTCGACCCGCGTCCCTACAGGCCGGAGCGCCTGAAAATGGGCGCTTGGGGCAAGGTCGCCGACTTCTGAAAAGCCTGCTCCGCGAATATTCGATTGACGGACGCCGAGGGGTGGCATCACCTTAGAGAGCCACGCGACGTGTCTTCATGGGTGAACACACGGTGGCCCGCGGAGGTGGCGTGGGAGTTGCCCGATGTCAGTAGGAAAATGCCGGTTGATGCTATGAAAGCGCGCATGATGCCGACGCCTCTGAGTAACGATTACCATCGTCGCCCCAATTGCTCCGTCGGCATACCGTCCGACCCAGCTGGCGCGGGCAGCCTCGGGGGTAGATCGACGGCCAACATGGATGCCAGAGGGCTTCGGCGAGCCGCGTCTCGAACATCAAGTGGGGCCGTCTTATGAAGCTCGACAAGATCGACGTAAGGATTTTATGCGAACTGCAAAAGAATGGGCGGGTTTCCAACGTCGAACTCGCGGAGCTGATTCACCTTTCTCCGAGCCCGTGCCTGATGCGCGTCAAAAGACTCCAGACGGAGGGCTTCATCACTGGTTATTCCGCTCAGATTGATGTTTCAAAGCTTGGACAAACTCTGACTGTCTTCGCCGAGATCACGCTCAAAAACCATCGCCAGATCGATTTCGCTCGCTTTCTCACGACTATCGAAAAGATGGATTCGGTCGTCGAATGCCATCTGGTTTCGGGCGGATATGACTACCTCGTGAAGTTTATCACAGCTGGAATAAGTGAATACCAGACGATTATGGAACGTCTCGTCGAATTGGATATCGGCATCGATAAATACTTCAGTTTTGTCGTACTGAAGTCGCCTATCGTGAAATCCCATCTGCCTCTCGAAAGCATATTCAACGACTGAAGAGCAATCCTCGGCCCTTGGAAATGAGTTGAGTAGATTTCCGCACCAATTATGCTGCTGCCCAAGGCTTGCCACTCGCCGCCGATCGGACCGACGTCGCATATCGCGGGACCGGTCTGATGATACGATATTTCGCTGCACCGTCGGCAGACCGCTGTGAACCAGGCGCCGCCTCAATGGCAGGCGCAATGATTATCCCTTCATCACCGCGCGGATGTCTCTGTCTTCGAGCGTCTGGTCGAGCGTCATCCGAGTTCGTTCGATGATGCCATCAATCTCCTCATGCGTGCAGCAAAGCGGCGGCGCATAGCCCAGCACGCCCTGGGCAAAGGCGCGGATGACGAGGCCGTTATCCCATGCACGGTCGAAGATGCGGCGCGCCGCGTCGGCTTCCGGTGGCAGGGGCGTCTTGCGCTCCTTGTCCGTGACAAGCTCGATTGCGGCCAGCATGCCACGACCACGGATGTCGCCGACGAGCGGATGATCGGCAAGGGAGCGGAGCCCCTCCATCAAGTGGTGTCCGGCCTTCCGCCCGTTTTCCAACAAGCCATTCTGGTAAAGGTCGAGGCACTCGAGTCCAACAGCCGCACTGACCGGATGTGCAGAATAGGTGTAGCCATGGCCGACGGCAGTCTTGCCGGCCCCATCCGCGATCGTATTGTAAACGCGGTCCGACATGAAAACGGCTCCCATCGGCACATAGCCCGACGTCAGTCCTTTTGCGGTGGTCATGAAATCCGGCACGACATCGTCCTCTTCGCAGGCGAAAAGAGGCCCGACACGCCCAAAGCCAGTGATGACCTCATCGGCAACGAACAGAATATCGTTCTCCTTGCAAACAGCGTGCATGGCTTTCAGCCAAGACGGCGGCGGCACGAGAACGCCCCCTGACCCCTGGATTGGCTCGACATAAAAAGCCGCAATGCGATCGGCGCCCAGTTCGGCGATCTTCGCTCGCAGGGCCGCGATCGACGCAGCAATGATAGCCTGGGGATGGGTGCCGACAGGATTGCGATAGGCATAGTGCGACGGAATTTTGTGCTGCCAGCTATAAGGCACCCCAAAGCCCGCATGAAAGGCCGGCAGTGCTGTCAAGCCGGCCCCCGCCGTCGAGGATCCATGATAGCCCTGCTCCACAGAGATGAACTGGTCCTTCTGCGGCATACCCCTGGCGTGATAGTAGTACCGAATGAAGCGGATCGTGCTGTCGACCGCATCGGAACCACCGAGCGTGAAATAGACATGGTTCAGATCGCCGGGCGCCAATTCAGCCAATCTGGCGGCGAGACGAATGGCCGGCTCGGAGCCCAACCCGAAATAGCCTGTCGCATAGGGCAGTTCGCGCAGCTGCCTCGTGGCTGCTTCAACGATGCTGTCTTGTCCGTACCCGGCATTGACACACCACAGACCAGCAAACCCGTCGAGCAATTGATGTCCCGAGGCATCGGTCAGAGTCGCGCCCTTCGCTGATTTTAACACCCGCACGCCCAACGCCTCATGGCTGCGATAAGATGAGACCGGGTGAATCAGATGCGCGCGGTCCAACTCGATCAGCGAATTGCTCAACATTTCATCCTCCAGATCAACCCGAAAGGCAAAGTAGGATATCTAGGACGGCAGTTCCTCCCAAGCAGCGCCTGGACCAAAGGAGTTTTGACTTTTGTTGATGATGGATGCGGCATCTCGTGCCGGAGCAGATCCGACGCGTGGCGGTGCGCTCAACTCGACGGGTTACCTGGCGCAACTCTCTGCCAAAGAAGTTTCGATCCGGTACGACACAATCTGCTTCCGGCTCCAGCGAAAGCGGTGCTTTATCTTACGAGATGCTCAATATGATGTTTGTCGTACCGGCGAGCAGCGCCGCGAGAAATTGGAGGATTCCAAGCCATGACATTCCGACCGAAATACGTCACTTTCGATTGCTACGGCACGCTGACGAACTTCGACATGGCCGGTGCGGCAAGGAGAGTCTACGGCTCCCAGCTTTCTGCCACGACGATGGCAAGTTTCATCAAGGATTTCGCTGCCTATCGCCTGGACGAGGTTCTTGGCGCGTGGAAGCCGTACTTCGAGGTTGTGCATAATTCGGTAGAGCGCGCGTGCAAGCGCAACGGTGTTGTATTTCGGCCGGAGGATACCCAGCGCATCAATGAAGAGATTCACACATGGGGTCCACATCCCGACGTCCCGGCGGGTCTGGCCAAAGTTGCCAGGGAGATTCCGCTGGTCATCCTGTCGAACTCCATGAAGAACCTCATCATGTCGAACGTGGAGAAGCTCGGCGCCCCCTTCCACACGGTCATCACGGCCGAGGAAACCGGCGCCTACAAGCCGCACATGAAGGGCTTTGAGTACATGTTTGACAAGCTCGGCTGCGGTCCGGAAGACATCACCCACGTCTCATCCTCCTTCCGCTACGACCTGATGACCGCCTACGACCTGGGCATCAAGAGCAAGGTATGGGTGAACCGCGGTCATGAGCCCGCGAACCCCTTCTATGAATACACCGAGGTCAATGACATCGGCGGACTCGCCGCGGCAGTCGGCTTGGAGCCCATTCGAAAAAGCGCGTGATCGGGCCCTTTCGCGGCAGTTCAGTCCTTCGAAAATTGCAATAGAGATCGATGCGTGACGAACGAAGGGGGGCGGTCCAACCGCCCCCCTTTTTGTGTTTCGGCTATTTAGGAGTCCGATAGATATTGCGTTGCTTCGCGGTAGAGGCATCAACCTATCTGCCGCGTGGACGCGACTCGCCGCAAAATCAAAAAACCCTTCGATTCCTCGCGCGCAACCGGGAAGCGGTCCCTTACTCCAACCCGCCGACATGAAGCGTTTTGATCTCGAGATATTCTTCTATCCCGAGCTGAGATCCTTCACGCCCCAATCCAGACTGCTTTACACCGCCGAAAGGCGCAACCTCGGTTGAGATCGCGCCAGTGTTCAAGCCCACCATGCCGAATTCCAGCGCCTCGGCAACACGCCATGAGCGCTTGAGGTTTTCCGTGTAGAAATAGGCAGCAAGGCCGAATGGCGTGCCGTTTGCGATCGCAATCGCTTCGTCCTCGGTCTTGAAGCGGAAAAGCGGAGCGACCGGTCCGAAAGTCTCTTCTGAAGCCAAGAGCATCTCGGTCGTTGCCTCGCCGAGCACGACGGGGCGGGCATATTGCCTTCCTTCCGGCATACCTTCACTCTGCGAGATGATCCTCGCGCCTTTCTCCAAGGCGTCCGAGACGTGCCGCCTGATCTTTTCTATCGCCGCGCCATTGATCATCGGCCCGATTGCGACCCCTTCATCCGTGCCGGCGCCGACCTTCATTTTCGCGACCCGGCTGGCGAGTTTTGCTGCAAAAGCGTCGTAAATGCCTGATTGTACCAGGATGCGATTGCAGCAGACGCAGGTCTGTCCACCGTTGCGAAACTTCGACGCAATCGCCCCCTCAACCGCCAGGTCGACATCGGCATCGTCAAAGACAATGAATGGTGCATTGCCGCCGAGCTCAAGACTGAGCTTCTTGATGTTATCGGCGGCGCCCTTCATCAGCAACGCGCCTACGCGAGTCGATCCGGTAAACGAGATCTTGCGTACCGTTTCATTGGCCATCAGCTCCTTGCCGATTTCCGCGGGCATGCCAGTCACGATATTGATGACGCCCGCCGGAATCCCCGCCCGCTCCGCCAGAACGCCGATCGCGAGCGCCGAAAACGGCGTAAATTCGGATGGTTTGATCACCACGGTGCAACCCGCAGCCAGCGCAGGTGCCACCTTGCGCGTAATCATGGCGTTAGGGAAGTTCCAGGGGGTGATGATCCCGCAGACGCCTACCGCCTCTTTCAGTACCAAGATGCGGCGGTCGACAGTGGGTGACGGGATAGTCGATCCATTGATCCTGCGTGCCTCTTCCGCAAACCATTTTACGAAGGATGCCCCATAACGGATTTCTCCGAGCGATTCAGCAAGGGGCTTGCCCTGCTCCAGCGTCAACAAAAGCGCCAAATCCTGCTCATGGTGCCGCATGAGTTCATGCCATCGCTCCAAGAGCGCTGCACGCTCTGCATGAGTCTTCTTTTTCCAGCGTTTGAAAGCATCGGCCGCAGCGTCAATTGCAGCCCTGGTCTCGTCGCGGCCCATATCGGGAATGGTGCCAAGAACTTGCTGACTGGCGGGATCGATGACATCGACGGTCGCTTTCACGTTCGCATCCCGCCAGTTGCCGCCGATCAGCGCCTGCTGGCGAAACAGATCCTTGTCCTTCAATGCGATCATCTTCTTTTTCCTCCGGGGTCCAACCTCGCCATCACTGCGATGCGTAACGGCCTCATGGTCCTTATCCACGAGCGAGTCTGCTCGACGAGAGTCCGACGAGCACGCTGTTGGATTTGGCTATTGGTGAGATCGAATCATCTCATCCGAGCAATACAGGATCGACCGCCGCATTTTTCATCGAGAATGAACTGCCTGACGGCGCTGAATCGGGTCAGACGCGGCTTGGAAAGTCGATTGTTCTGGCGGGCCAGATTATTTGGACCGCTCTGGGTTTATGCTCAGTCATACGCGCAGACGTAGATCTTTCGCACGGTCTCGATCGTGCGCCAGACGCCGACAAACCCCGGTTTCATCACAAAGCTGTCGCCGGCGCGGTAAGTCTTCGTCTCACCATCCTTTTCCTCAATTTCGATAAGACCCGAGATGATGTGGCAAAACTCGTAGGTAGTGCCCTTGATGGAATGGGTCTCGCCAGGCGTTGCTTCCCAAACCCCGGTTAGTACCTTCTCGCCTTTCGAAGCGTCCTGCGCCCAGGTCTTGAAGGATGGATTGCCCGAAATGAGCCGTTCCGGAACCGGCAAGGCGTTCTTTGGTACGAAGTCCGGATTGGTGTCGATAGTAATCAGAAGTGACATGGCATGATCCCTGGTTAGTAGCCGCGTGTTCGATCGACAAGGCCGATCGGATTCTTCCCGGCGCGGTGGCGCCGGATGTTTTCTATGACGGATAGTGCTGCCGTATGCGGTTGCGTCACGGAGGCGATATGCGGCGTTATCATCACCTTCGGGTGCGACCAGAGCGCATGGCCTTCCGGCAGCGGCTCGGGGTCGGTGACGTCGAGCATAGCTGCTGCAAGGCGGCCGCTGTCGAGCGCCTCGATGAGTGCGGTCTGGTCAAGCTGCGGGCCGCGGCCAACATGCAGCAGTCGCGCTCCCATCGGCAAAAACGAGAAGAGTCTTGCGTTCAGAATGCCACGGGTCTGCTCCGTCAGCGGCAGGAGACAGACCAGAATGTCCGTCTCCATCAGAAAGCCGGCAAGCTGATCTTCGCCGTGAAAGCAGGTGACCCCCTCGACCACCTTTTTGCTGCGGCTCCATGCGGCAAGAGGAAATCCAAAGGGTTTGAGACGGTCGATTGCCGCTTGCGCCAGCATCCCAAGGCCCAGGAAACCCACACGACGTTCGGTCGCCTGCAAACTGGCAAGGGCTTGCCACATGCCCCTGCTCTGCTGCTCCCGATAGGCGAGCATCTCGCGATGGAGCGCCAGCACGCCAAGGACGACGTATTCCTGCATCATGCGTACGATGCCATCCTCGACCATGCGAACCAGCTTCACATGGTCGGGGACGATCTCCGGCTTGAACTGATCAACCCCTGCACCGATAGAAAAGAGCACTTCCAGATTACGAAAACGCGAAACCTCGTCCGGCACGTTCCAGGTCAGGAGGTATCTCACCTTGTCGGGGTCGATATTTTCACTACAGTGGTAGAATTCCAGCTCGGGGAGCTCGCGCGCAAAGGCCTGGCGGAAGACTGCTCCCCTGTTAGCATCGGAATTGAAAAGAAATGCCATCGATGCACCTTTCTCGTGTCACGCGGCAAAGCGCGCATCGAGGTCCTGCCTCGTGGCCCGCGACGGCTGGCAATGCGACTGGCCTCGCAAGGGTTTCTTCAACATTCACGGCGCCGCCCTGCCCGCCCAATTCACCGGATATCGACACCGTAACCGCAAGCAGGAGCTTTCCCTGCCGAATAGCGTTGCGCTATAGGCCGAAGATTTCGAAGACTGCCCGTAAACAGACGAAATCTGCTGAGTTTCCGTGCGATGATGGGGAGAGACGCATCGGCTGCGGCAATGTGGCAGGAGGATCAAAAGCCACGATATGCCGGACACTTTGGGCATTCTGCAAAGAAACGGATGAGCTGAAATGGGACGATCGGTACGTCTGAAGTCCTTTGAATTGGTCGCGCGCGACATTCGCGAGGTTGATGTGAAGCTGCTCCACGCGCTCTCGATTGCGGTTGGCTGGCCGCATCGGCCAAAGGACTGGGATTTCCTGCGCCGCGCCGGTCAGGGCATCGTCGCTGTTGACGGCATCGGGCGCGTTTTCGGAAGTGCGATGTGGTTCCCGCACGGACGCAAGTTCGCCACCATCGGCCTGGTACTCACATCGCCGCGCACCCAAGCACAAGGTACCGGCCGATGGCTGATGGAACAGGTGTTCGAACGGTGTGGCAATCGGAATTTGGTCCTGAACTCGACCGATGCCGCCTATCATCTTTATCTTTCGCTGGGCTTCAGGAAGGAAGCTGTCGTGTATCTGTGGCAGGGTGAGGTCGCATCATCTCTCCCGGCGGTGCCAGTTCTCGACGGCGAACTGAGGTCTCTGTCAGCCAAAAAACTTCAGGAGATCGCTGCGCTGGATGAGTCCGCGTTCGGAACAAGCCGCCAGAAGCTGCTTGCCTTGCTTTCGGAAGGTGCATCAATCTGCACTCTAAGCCGCGGCGGCGAGATCGTCGGCTACTCCATGAAGCGCGAGTTCGGGCGTGGCCACGTAATCGGTCCCATCGTCGCCAGCAATGATTGTGACGCGATCCATCTCACGGCCGTGCATCTTAAGGAGCTTACGGGACGGTTCACCCGCGTCGATACGCGAGAGCAGACGGGTCTATTTGCTGACTATCTTCAGCAGAGCCACCTCGGGATAAGCGAGACGGTCACGACCATGTCCAAGGGACAACGATTCCTGAACCGAAAGGAAAACGAGCCGTGGGTCTACGGGTTGGCCGGTCACGCGGTGAGCTGAAGCTGTGAAGCGGAGACGAGAGACGCCAGCAGCAACAGGCGAATTTTGGCGGCAGCGGGTAACCGGTCGACACGCTCCGAGGGGCAATGATTTGAAAATCAGTGCGGGTTTTCGGCTGAGAACGTCGCTTCTGTTGTCAACAATATCCAATCGCTTCAGTCGGCTAGCGCAAGGGCGATAAACCCGTTTAAAGTTCACTGACGACGTCGTGCACCAATTCCATCCGCCGTCGGATGCTCTAGCGCCTGACATCACAGAGGAAAGTCTCCTCCCGAACACGCAGCACCCGCTTGGTCTGGAGCAGCGTTCGCGACCTCAATCCTCCACCCCGTTGGCGGCGCGACGCTGGAGACAGAGTGAGCGCGCCCTATAGGTCGGCTCGGCTCAGGAGGAGCGAGACAGCACTGCGAAAGGTCGTGCTGGTTTTGCGGTCGACCGGTGGACCTTCTGCTGAATGACCATGCATTGCGGCACATTCTGCCAAGCGCCTGCGGCTATGCTCGGCTGATAAGGCAACTTGACGGGAATCAAGGACATGGATTGCTTCCGGCCGAAATACGTGACTTTTGATTGCCACGGCACGCTGATCAGTTTCCAAATGGCGGAAGCCGCCAGAGATCTGTTCGGTCGTCTTCTGGATGGGCCGCGCATGGACGAATTCATCAAGAATTTCTCAGCCTACCGCCTCGACGAGGTGATGCAGGACTGGAAGCCTTTTGCAGATGTCGTACACAACTCACTGGAGCGCACCTGCCGCCGCAACAACGTCGCATTTCGTGCCGAAGACGCTGAAACGCTTTACAACCGCATCCCGACCTGGGGGCCGCATCAGGACGTCCCCGAGGGATTGGCTAAACTAGCCAAGGAAATTCCTCTGGTTATCCTTTCGAACGCCACGACGGTCCAAATTCCGTCGAACGTGGCAAAGCTCGGCGCGCCATTTCATGCCGTCTATACCGCTGAACAGGCACGTGCCTATAAGCCTCACTTCAAAGCGTTCGAGTATATGTTTGACATGCTGGGATGCGGCCCAGAGGACATAACTCACGTTTCCTCGTCTTTCCGCTATGACCTGATGTCCGCCTATGATCTGGGGATCAAGAACAAGGTCTGGGTTAATCGTCGCCATGAGCCAGCCAATCCCTACTACGAGTACACGGAAATCCCCGATGTGACCCAGCTACCAGGCGTTTTCGGAATCTGAGGGACGAGGATGGACTTGGCCCTGCAGAGCACCGAAGCCTATTTTCGTGCTGCCGCCGCAATCCTGGCCATGCGGCCGGGCTATTGCGAACCGGACATGTCGGCGGCACTACTTGAGCGCCACTACGGATTAACGGGATCGATCGCGACATTATCCTCCGAGGTCGAGCGCACCGTTGAGGTCAAGTTGACGGAGGGCCGCCGATTAATCCTGAAGACGTCGACCAGACCTGAAGCGGTCGACAGCTTTCGTTTCCAAGCCGCCGCTATAGCTGGATTACAAGGGGCCGACGGCTTCGTCGCGCCTGAAGTGCTCCGCACGAAAAACGGCGCATTGATGTTTGAGCAAGAGGGAGTATGCGGGTACTTGCAGACCCGGATTGAAGGCATCCCGCTGCACCAGGCGATGCCAACTCCCGACCTGCTTTTTCGAACAGGCAGCGCTCTGGCCCGGTTGCACTTGACTCTTGATCTGGTCAGCGTGCCCGCGGCCGACCGCCCCGTTCTTTGGCACATCGGTTGCTGGTCGAGGTTGACGGAACTAGAGCAATACCTGCCATGCCGGACAATTGCCGATAGCGTACGCATCGCGATGCGGGAGTATGTCGAGTTTATTGAGCCACAAATATCGAATGTGGCGTGGCAGGTAACTCATAATGATCCCAGCCCATTCAACGTGATGGTGACTGGCCAGGGAATGGGTTTCATCGATTTTGGCGATGGCTGCTGGGGCCCTAGAATCCAGGATCTGGCGATCGCAGCAAGTCACGTCGTAAAGGACCCGACCCTTCCTCTAGGTGGGGCCGAACATCTTATTGCCGGCTATGCCTCGGTCATTACACTTTCGGCGCTGGAAGCAAGACTGCTCGTGGGACTGATGCGGGCGCGACAAAGCGCATTGATCCTGGTCAACTACTGGCGATCCCACCTTTTCCCGGCCGACGCCCAGTACATCAAAAAGAATGTCGCGCGTGCCGAGCACGGCCTTTCTATTCTAACACCTCTTGGTGCCGCATCGGGCGAGGCAGCAGTTCTGGCGGCAATGTCGTCGTTCCAGCCGTAACGCCATTTCGGTTCACTCCACCGGCACGGTCGCCAAAAACGAAGAACCGCGAACTGATCAAGGTACTCTTTCAAGCAGGCAGAAGCACATGTCCACAGATCTCATGCCAAATCGCTACAAACCCGGCGAAGCCAACCTTCCCAGGCGCGAGTCCGAGCTAATTGCTCGCCGTGACGAAGTTCTGGGGGCCTCTTATCGACTCCAGTACCGCCGCCCCGTGCACTTCGTTCGCGGCGAGGGCATGTGGCTCTACGATCCTGACGGGCGACCCTATCTTGATTTCTATAATAACGTGCCGTCTCTCGGCCATTGCCACCCAGAAGTAAACGCCGCAATGGCTGAGCAGGCGGGCCGGATAAGCGCCAACACGCGCTATCTCGAGCCAAAACTTGTCGACTATGCCGAGCGATTGGTTGATACGTTCCCAAACGAGCTCGACCGGGTGGTTTTTACTTGCACGGGGAGTGAATCCAACGATTTGGCATTGCGTATCGCGCGATTTGTTAGCGGCAACGAAGGCGTGATCGTGTCGACCTATGCGTATCACGGCACTAGTGCGGCCGCTGCCGCGGTTTCCCCGAACCTGGGCGACGCAGTCAAGCTTAGCCCATTCGTGCGCATGGTATCCCTACCTGGGCCAGCGGGCGTGCCGGAATCACAAGCCGCGGACTTTTTCGAAGCACAGATTCGTTCGGCCATTGTGGATCTGAACCGTCGTGGCATTGGCGTTGCGGCCCTGCTCATTGACAGTATTTTTTCCAGCGACGGCGTATGGGTAGATCCTCCTGGCTTCATCGCCAGTGGAGTTGCGGCAGTGCGGGAGGCAGGTGGTCTCGTCATCGCCGACGAAGTTCAACCGGGCTTTGGGCGAACTGGCGTTCATATGTGGGGCTTTGAGCGGCACAGGATTGTTCCAGATCTTGTTACCCTCGGCAAACCGATGGGCAATGGATTTCCAATTGGCGCTGTCGTTGGTCGCAGAGCCCCGATGGACCAATTTGGTGCCACCTCCCGCTACTCAAACACGTTCGCCGGCAATACAGTTGGAATAGCGACGGCGGACGCCGTGCTAACGATCCTGCAGCGGGATCAAATCCCCCAAAAAGCCCTTGCCATGAGCCAGCGTCTCCGAGCCGGGCTGGAGAAAATCGCGATGCAGCCTTACGGAGTTCGTGCAATCCGAAACGCTGGTCTCTTTTTTGGCGTCGACATAGGGCTTGAGGGCTCGCCGGCAGCAGGCCGGCGTGCAATGGCGTTGGATGTTGTGAACGCAATGCGGGACGACGGCGTACTTGTGAGTACGACAGGGGCCAACGAGGATTCCCTTAAAGTGCGCCCTCCGCTCGTTTGCCAAGCCGAACATGTTGACCTCTTCCTTGCATCCATGGAGCGCGCGCTCATCAGCGTCGCAGGCTAGTCCACTACCTGCGAGCACTTGGCCAGGCCTTTGTACAGGGCCACCGCAGCAAAAATTCGGAAAGTTCTTGCAATGCCCGTTATCCGCATCCCAGCTCCCTCCATCCACCGACGCCGATCTGCTCTACGTCGCCGCCGTCCCACGCATCTCGAGCGGCGCCTGATGAGCGCCCTCCAGGGGACCAAGAGCCTATGAAGGGTAAGGTCGCAGAACTCTGGCGCTATCCGGTGAGTTCCATGGCAGGCGAACAGCTCGCCGTGGCTCGCGTCGAGGCAGGCGGCATTGCCGGCGACCGGATCTGGGGGGTGCTCGATGAAGCAACCGGCCGCATCGCCTCCCCTGGACGGGAAAAGCACTTCATCGGCGTGCCGCGCGCGCACGCTAAGATCGCTGATGGCGGCGTCGCCGTTTCGGTCGATGGCAGGAGTTGGGCTGGACCGGAGGACGCCTCGATGCGGGAAGCCTTGTCGACGACCTTCGGCTTCAAGCCAATCCTGAAGCCGTTCGACCCCATCGGATCGGGCGGTTTCCGCCCTCGCTACGAGCACGCTCCGATCCACCTCTTGACCACGGCTGCACTGCGCAGCCTTAGCCGAGAATTGCCCGACAGCGTCATCGACACACGCCGCTTCCGTCCGAACATTCTTGTCGACTGGCCGGATGAAGACGAGACGATGCCTGAAAAAGACTGGATCGGCCGAGAGATCAGGATCGGGGAGGTCGTGTTGCGGGGCAAGAGGCCTTGCGGACGCTGTGGCTTCATCACGATCGAGCAGGATCGCTTGCCGGTAGACGTCGAAATCCTGCGCAGAGTGGTCCAGCGGCACGGTCGTGATTTCGGGATTTATTGCGACGTCTTGCTTCCCGGCCACGTGACAACCGATGCGATGGTCGCCGTTGCGTAGCCTAGTAGCGCAGTGAGTTCTCCAGTGGCGGGTGGCCAGAAAGAACGATGTTGCCGATGCCGAGGCCCTTTGGGGGGCAGTCACCCGGCGGGGAATGCCGTTCGTGCCCGTGAAGTCGAAGGAGCGTCAGGCGGCCTGCATGATGACTTGCGATCTCGTTCTTGAATTCTTACCATTTCTCCGTGACGCATTTCGTCTTTGTCGTTTCCCGTTCGGTGCGGCTACATAGGGTGTCCAGAACTGTCGCGCGAGCAAACGAATGTCCGTGCTCGAGGCGACCCGCTATGCGATCCCCAAGCTGCTTCTGCGATGGCGCAACAGGACACGTAGCCGACGTTTTCAACCCGCGCCTTATCAATTTAGGGCAGCTTCCCCTCCGTCCGGCCATCCGTCGGTCACTCCATCGACGCCCTTTCCACCGCCCCCTTTGAAATCACTCCCCCTCTACGCTTGGCCCTGGGAAGCGTTGCGAAGCAACTAGACTAGGAGATTAGGCCTGGCCTCGTTGCGAGCGGCCGCTTTGCGCCAGAAGCGGCCAGTCGCAAATCGAAAAGTAGCGATGTCTGCTTTTCACTCAGAAGCGGACGTCGCCCGCCAGATTAGCCATGTCCGAAAAGTGCCAGGAGCGGACCTGGGTGCGGGGCGCGGCACCGTCACAGGCTCTTGGCATTCTCAACCGATTTTAAACGCCCTGCTCCTGCATTCCGGCGCATCGTGACATGCAACTGGAAGCCCATCGCATCGAGTACTCTAAGAATTGTCGTGAAGTTCGGTTTTTGCGGATCGCGTGCAAACGCACGATGAATGCTTGTCCTCGCAATCCCAGATTTCTCCGCAAGGTGAGAAATATTGTAAAGGTGGGTGGCCGCGCCAACGGCATGACAAATTTCGGAAACATCCGATTTCTTGAACGCTTCATTTATGAGATCGGCAGCCGCGCGTCGCGAAGCCGGCTGTGGGCGAGTTGCGCAACCGACCGATTTTTTGGGCATGTAATCCCTCCAACAAAATAGGCCGGCATTTCCGCCGGCCTATTGTACTGGAGATTATGCAAAGGGGCGAGATCAGTACCGCGCAGCGACCGGTGCACCGTAACCGCCGAAGCGGTAGTTGATGCGCAAGGTTACCATGTCCACGTCCTGACTGATCCGGTTGAGCGCACCGGCAACAATCGGATTGGCGACCGAGAACGAATTGTTCGCGTCGCCCATGAACAGATGGTTGTACTCGACCCCGAACGACCAGTTTGGTGTGAAGCCGTACTCCAGTCCAACACCGATGGTGCCGCCCCAGCGGGTCGCGCTAGCTGAGGCCAGTTCAGCGCCGGTAATGGTACTGAGGATGCTAAAGCGGTTGCTCGTCACTGCCGCGCCGCCCTTTACGTACAGCAGTGCTGCGTTCCAAGCGTAGCCGATCTGGCCGGTAAAGAGGCCAATACCATCGGTCGTTGTGCGAGTGGAGAACGCGGGATTGATAATGCTGATGCGCTGGTTGCTGAGATCGGCCCAATCGCCCTGCGCTTCCAGACCAAACACCCACTGATTGGCTTGCCAGCGATAGCCGATCTGCCCGCCGGCGAGGCCGCCCGACCGCTCCCGGCAGCCGTCAGCCACGACTACGCCCGCCACATCGACGAAATCCCAGCAGTTGCGGCTCTGACCCCAACCGCCGTTGCCGCCGATGTAGAAGCCACTCCAATCGTAGATCACCGGAAGCGGTGCCGCCATAGGCCTTGCCTTGACGGCCATGTCGGCGGCGGACGCAGGAGCGCCCATGCCCAGCGCAATCAGACCTACCGTACCCATCAGAAACTTCTTCATCGCATATCCCCTTCCGGTGTAGCCAACGACCTTCCAGCCGCGCGGCGTGTACATTCCACGACACAGTATGAATGATTTGATTGCTTCGACCTGTATCCGGATTGCCACAGGCGAACTTTGATTTGGGAAAAAATGGCAAGGGTCGTGTCCTATTGGACTATGCGGTTTGTGCCATTCCCTTCCGCGCGGAATTGGCACTCCGGGAAAAGTCGGTAACCGATCCAACTTGGTCAGACTGATTTCGCCACAGCGAGAGATGATCCGGGCTAGCCAAATGTCCGCTACGGGTCAAACTGAGAAGTCCGGGTTGGCCACCGGGAAGTCGGCTTTGCCTTCAAGAACGGACATCGACAGACCGGTCCCGTTGGTCTGGTTCGTGCCATCAACGGAAGTCGGTCCCCTCATTCGATCACCTCGTCGGCGCGGGCAACGAGTGTCGGCGGCAGATCAAGCCCGATTTGTTGGGCGGCCTTTGTGTTGATGATAAGCTGAAACTTAGTGGGCTGATAAAAGGGAATTTCGGCGGGATTTTTGCCTCGCAGTATTTCGGCGACCTGGCCTGCCGCGTATCGAAACGCATCGAGTAAATCGATACAGTAGGTCATAAGCCCACCCGCTACGGCGAGATCGCGGAACGGATACATTGTCGGTATTCGAGCGCTCGCGGCAAGGCCGGTCAATGTTTTGGCATTCGCATTATGGTCCGGTTCGTCGGAGACTAGAAGTGCATCTATTCGAGCGTTTCTCATCGAGGCGAACGCCGCTGCATAGGTCGCTTCGTTAAACGAATTTCCGATGTCCACATGAGTTATCGCAACCTTTGCCTGTTGCGCCGCCTCTCGCACTGCCGCGCCCGTCGGTCTGCTCCAATTGTCGGACGATGAGAGATACCCAACTACAGATACGTTCGGCCGCGCTTCGACCAGCAAAGCCAAACGTTTTCCATAAAGCTCCAAACCAGCGTCAACGGTTACGCCCGCAAAATTGGTCCCGGGTCGAGCCAAGCTCGACGCGAGCCCAGCGGCGACCGGATCATCTATTGTCGCAACAATCGGAACGGTTGTTGTCGTGGCTTTGAGTCCTGCTACCGTCGGATAGCCGCTCGTGAATATGGCGTCTGGGTTAGTGGCCACCACAGTTCGCGCGAGATCGGCATAACTGCCTGTACGGCCACCTCCTGAATAGCGATCAACAATCAGGTGTTCTCCCTCGACAAAGCCGCGGCGGCTCAATTCGTCGAGGAATGATCGAAAATAAGGATGAGTTTTGAGCTGCTCAACAGGACGAGCGGGTGAGATTATCGCGATCCGCTTTCGTGGTGTCGATCTATCGGTCTGAGCGCGAGCCTGTCTAACTAAGGCTAAGGCGGCCACTGCCGCGCCCGCGACGAATTCTCGCCTTCGCATGTGCCCCTCCAACGCCTGTGGGGCCGACAGCCTAACACATTTTCCCGACCGTTTGGGACATAGTGGCGCGGCATATGTCCGAGTTGGGTCATCCGCGTCGGTTTGACCGGACCACGGCGACTTCCGGTCTATCCCCGGTGAACGGACATTCTTAGGATAGGCACCTAGGGCGAGATGCAGAAGCTAGTAGAAGTCAAGGTCTGCTCGATCAGCTGAGCCACCGCCTTCCTGGGACGAAGACGATAAATTATTCTTCGAGAGGCAGCTTGCCTGCTTGACCACAAGCGATAGGGTTCATGGAGGCGAAAGCTCATCTCTGTTGAACGTGAACACTTGTCGCAATCCAGGAGCCGAGATGCAGACGATCTCTTCCCATGCTGATCGCGAAACCGTTCTGGTCGACTTGGCCCTGCAAGGCGGCGGCTCTCACGGCGCCTTCACATGGGGCGTGCTGGAACGCCTCCTGGAAGAGCAGTGGCTCAAGATCGAAGGCATCTCAGGCACGTCGGCCGGAGCGATGAACGCCGCGGTTCTGGCCGACGGCTTTGCCGAGGGCGGAGCAAAAGGCGCGCAGGCGGCGCTTGAGACCTATTGGCGGCATGTGTCCGAAGCTTCACGCTTCAGTCCGTTCCAGCGCAGTCCGGTGGACCGCATGCTGGGACGCTGGACCATGGACAATTCGCCTCTGGTCTTCATGCTCAATACGATGTCCCGAATATTTTCGCCTTATGATCTCAATCCGTCCGGCTCTAATGCGCTGCTGCCGGTCCTGGAGAAAGGAATCAATTTTGAGCGGCTGAGGAATTCTCCCATCAAGGTGTTCATCACCGCCACCAACGTGCGCACCGGGCGACCGCGCGTGTTTCGTAATGCCGATATCACGCCGGACGTGCTGCTCGCCTCGGCGTGCCTGCCCACACTATTTCAGGCGGTGGAGATCGACGGCGAGAGTTATTGGGATGGCGGCTATTCGGGCAACCCGACCTTGACCCCGCTGGTCACCGAACTGGTTTCCGACGACACCATCATGATCCCCATCAACCCGGTCGAACGCCCCGGCACGCCGACATCCGCCTCCGAAATTCTCAATCGGCTGAATGAAGTATCGTTCAACGCCGTGCTGATCAAGGAATTGCGCATGATGGCGCTGCTGCGCCGGACCGCGGATCCCGGCAACGGCGAGGGCGCGCAATGGGCCAGGATGCGCGTCCATCTGGTGCGCAACAAGATCATGGATACGCTCGGCTCTTCCTCCAAGATGAACGCCGAATGGGACTTCCTCACCATGCTGCGCGACGAGGGACGCAAGGCCGCGGATGAGTTCCTGACCGAGCATGGAGGCAGCATCGGCAAACGCTCCTCCCTCGATATCGACCGCATGGTCGAAGGCGTGTGATCCATGGGGCTTCTCGGAATTCTCCTCGCGCTCGGACTGCTCATTTGGCTGGCCTATCGCGGCTGGAGCGTACTCTTGCTGGCGCCCGCGGCGGCGCTGATAGCGGCTGCGATTTCGCGCGAACCGCTGCTGGCGCATTGGACCCAAACCTTCATGAACAGCGCCGCGCAGTTTATCGCGCAATTCTTTCCGCTGTTTCTGCTCGGCGCGCTGTTCGGCAAACTGATGGACGACAGCGGCTCGGTCGATGCCATTGCACGTTTCATGACCGAGAAGCTGGGCCCGCGCCGCGCGATTCTGGCGGTGGTGCTTGCCGGTGCGATGGTGACTTATGGCGGAGTGAGCCTGTTCGTCGCCTTCTTTGTATTGGTTCCGATGGCGCAGGCGCTGTTTCGCGCCGCTGAAATTCCACGACGGTTGATGCCTGCGGCAATCGCGTTGGGCACCTCGACCTTCACCATGACGGCGTTTCCGGGGACGCCCGCTATTCAGAACGCGATCCCGATGCCGTTCTTCGGAACCACGCCGTTCGCGGCGCCCGGCCTTGGTATCATCGCCTCGATTATCATGTTCGGATTCGGACTGTGGTGGCTTGACCGGGTCGAAGCTGCCGCGCGAAAAGCGGGCGAAGGCTATGGCGGCGCCGATGTTGCGCCCGGTTCGATTGCGGACAACGAGATCATTCGCGAGCGCGCCACCACAGCGCGCGAATTCGATCCGGCGGAGCTGGGCCGTGGACGCCATAGCGATGCCGCGGTACCGATTGCCGTGGCTATGCTGCCGCTCGTTGTTGTCGTGGCCATGAATCTCACGATGTCGCTGGTCATCCTGCCGCGCCTCGATTTCTCCTTCCTGACCGAGGAGCGTTGGGGCGGGACTTCGCTGTCTGCAGTGGCAGGTGTGTGGTCGGTGGCAGTAGCGCTGGCAACCGCCATCCTGGTGCTGATCGTGCTGAACTGGCAGCGGCTGCCGACCTTGCGCGCGAGTATGGATGCCGGCGCCAATGCGTCGGTATTGCCGGCCTTCAGCGTCGCCAGCCTCGTGGGATTTGGAGCCGTCGTCGCGATGCTGCCGGCATTTGCGGTTGTGCGCGACTGGGTACTGTCGATCGGCGGCGGACCGCTGGTCTCGCTCGCGGTGGCAACCAACATCCTTGCGGCGCTGACCGGCTCAGCCTCCGGCGGCATGACCATCGCGCTCGATGCGCTGGGGTCAACCTATATGCGTATTGCCGCGGAGCAGGGCATTGATCCCGGCTTGATGCACCGCGTGGCCGTGATTGGCTCCGGCACGCTCGACAGCTTACCGCATAACGGCGCGGTCGTGACGCTGCTCGCCGTCTGTGGATCGACGCATCGCGAGAGTTATCTCGATATCGTAATGGTTGGAATCGTTGGCGCGCTCTTCGCCCTGGTGGCGGTCATCATTCTGGGATCTACCTTTGGATCGTTCTAGGGTTGAGACTCATAAGCACGTAGCTAACGATCCCATCACGACCAACATCAATGTCGACGACTCGTTGAGTAAACAGGTCAGGGTCGCAGCGAGTTTTTCTTGTGCTTCGACAGCAGCGTTAATAAAATGGAACTCAAAGAGGAAGCGCTGCAGCGCAACAAGATCGCAAAGTCTCGGCCAATTTGTGAGAAGCGGGGACGGAAAAGCACGTATCGGAAAGTCCAGCATCAGAGGAGTGCCCCAATGCGTCGGATTGTATTTTCGCTGCTCTTCCTGGGTATGGCGATGACCATACCGTTGGAGGACGCACTCGCGCAGAGTTCTACAGCACGTGGCGCGGTATCTGGAGCGATCATCGGAGGCGCCGTAGGTGGCCGCCGCGGTGCAGCTGTCGGTGCAATCGCCGGTGCGGCGGCGGGAAGCCATCGGCGGCATTCGCGCAGCCATTATTATTGGCGCCAGGGTCGTTGCTGGGTCCGTGCATCAAGCGGCAGATCGCATCAGGTATCGAGCCGGTATTGCCGCTGACTTCTGCTTACCTCCGTCGCTCGCAGCGCATCCGACGCAAATGTTGCTTCGCGCCCTCCATCTGAAGCGGAGTTAACATTCGCGGTTGGACCGATAGGCGTGCAGATAGCTGACAGAACGCGGCCATGAATGAACCTAATTCGCCACCAGGTGAAATAGCTAAAGATCACCCCGCCGATTCCGGCAGGGCAGACCTTTTACAAAAGCAACTGCCGGTGTTTTTTGATCGGTCTTGCGATGACCTTCTGGTTACGTCAAGGCGACCGGCATCCTGTCAAGCCGGAGTTGTAGGCCAGCCTGGAGGTGACCCATGTTCTCCCGAACATCTTTGACCGACACCCCTTTAGCCAGTCACGCCTGCCGGAAATCCAAGCTTTGACGCGGCCTCTTCGCCGCCCTGCCCCGCCAACTACCGAAATTGAGATCGAAGGAAACAAGATGAAAAATACGCTTCGACAAACCTTCCTTGCCTCAGTGTTCTGCATGTTCGCAATCGGATTGTGTCATCCAGCTGATGCACAGGAAGGATCATCAGTAACTCTGTTCGAGAATGTCCGCATCTTCGACGGCAAGAGCGCCACGCTTTCCGCAGCATCGAATGTCCTTGTTCGGGGGAACGTCATCGAACGTATCTCGATCGCCCCGATTGCGGTTGATCGCCGCGCCGACACGCGCATCATCGCGGGCGGCGGGCGCAGCTGATGCCCGGCCTGATCGACAATCATTGGCACACCATGCTGATACGGCCAACACAGGCACAGGCGTTCGGTGACGTCGGCTACAACAATCTCACGGCTGGCGCCGAGGCGACTGACACACTCATGCGCGGTTTCACCACCGTTCGCGACCTTGGTGGACCGGCGTTCGGTCTCAAGAGTGCCATCGACGAGGGCATCGTCAAGGGCCCAGCATCTATCCATCCGGCGCCATGATCACCGTTACCAGCGGGCATGGGGACTTCCGCCAGTTAACAGATCTGCCGCGGACGATCGGCGGCATGCTCTCCCGCATGGAGCAGATCGGCGGCGCCGTGGTCGCGGACAGCCCTGACGAGGTGCGCGTGCGCTCGCGGGAACAGCTCATGCAGGGCGCCTCCCGAAGTTCAGCTCTACGAAGTGCAAGAGCATCTCGACGGCCAGATGAGCGCGTATCGCCGACCTGATCTATCGACGGACCGGCAATCTCAGGGCTGTCCAGCTCTTGCTCGGGCACACCAAGATCGAAAGCACGGTGAGATATCTCGGCATTGAGGTCGATGACGCGCTGGCAATAGCGGAACAAGTGGATGTCTGAAATACCCGGGCAGAGCGGACATGCTCTGCCCGCCCTTCGACAGCCGGTTCGTGCCACAAGCGGACTTATGCACTGCAACAATCTCCGCTAAGGGTTATAATCGCGCCGCCCAGCCGTACCTGCTTCCATCGCGCGGGATGAACCCATGACCTACTGGTATTTTGAAGACGCTGAAACTGATACGATCCGCAAGGCTGGTCCGTATCTGGTCTCGAAGGAAGAGATCATCCAGTTCGCGAAGCAGTACGACCCGGTGCCCACTCACGTCGATGAGGAGGCTGCAGCACATTCAATTTTTGGAGGATTAACCGCATCGGCCTCCCACACGTTTGCAATCTACAGGTCGCTTACACCCAAGCTCCAGCCTCGGCTCCATGGCCTCGCCGGATTGGGTTGGGATGAGCTGCGAGTGCCGAACCCGGTACGCCCGGGAGATAAACTCGACCTTGAAGCGATTGTTCTGGAGAAGCGGGAGTCGAAGTCGAAACCCGACCGGGGCATCGTGCGCTTCCAGATTCGATTGCGCAATCAAAGGAACGAAATCGTCCTGCAGTGCATAAGCAGCATTCTTGTTGCGAGGCGACCGAGCCCTTGACGACCAACCGTCCGCGTTGACCAAGGCCACGTCCACATGTCCGCTTTGGGTCATTCGGGTCTTTTCGGGTGCTGGCCGACGACTTCCAGTCTGCCCCCGGAAGCGGACATCGTCAGCCAAGCCTGGCAGGTCCGAAAAGTGCCAATCACGGAAGTCGGCGGACCTATTCGATCACCTCGTCGGCAATGGCCAGCAACGACGGCGGTATTACCAAGCCGAGCGCCTTTGCGGTTTTGAGGTTGATGACGAGCTGAAATTTGGTTGGCTGCTCGACAGGCAGCTCGCTGGGAGTGGTGCCTTTGAGAATTTTGTCCACATACTCGGCAGCGCGGCGATACATGTCCCTTTGACTTGGGCCATACGTTATAAGAGCGCCTGAGCGCACGGCACCGACGCTCCCGCTCATCGCAGGAAGCCGAAGTCTGCTCACCTGATCAAGGACGGCGGCCCGGAGGTTGGCGGTAAGCGGGTCTTCGATGACAAACAGGCTTGTCGCACCGGACGCAACGAGTGCGTCCATTCGGGCAGCCGTGAACTCTGGGGGCCTTCTCACCTCCAGGAGTTCGAGCCGGATACCTTCTCGGTCCGCAGCCACCCTCAATTCCTTCAAGGCCAACGCGCTGTAGGGGGTATCGGGGTTCAAGAGCACACCGACGGCTCTCTGGCCTGGAACGCACGTCAGCAACAGTTGAAGCTGTTTGCCCTTCAACTCGGCAGACTGGCCGCTCAGGCCCGTCACGTTGCCACCGGGCCGCGCCAGAGTTTGCACGAGACCCGCCCCAATCGGATCACCGACGGTCGCAAACACAATGGGGATGGTGGCGGTTGCAGTTTTGAGCGCCTTTGGTGCGAGCGTACCCCACCCCGCTACAAGCACATCCGGCTTTGCACGCACAAGTTCTTCGGCCATTGCGGCAAGTCGCCCGGGGTCTCCGTCGGCGGATCGATGCTCGAAGTTCAGGTTTTTTCCCTCGACATAGCCGAGGTCTCGCAGCGGTCCGGTGAATTGAGAAGCATCCTCACCTGTATCCAGCGTGAGCAGCCCGACACGATATGTTTTGGATTGTGCGTGTGCCGAGAGCGGCCACGCACCCGCTGTGCCAACAATGAGACCGATAAATTCACGCCGTTTCATGAACGCGTCCTGTACCGAGGAGGAACTATCATAGTATCGGCTCGGCAACGGAGCGCCAATGTCCGTTGTGGGTCATTGTCGGAAGTTAGTGCGCGCGTTGGCGACGTCCGCTCCACCCCTGTGAACGGACATTGTCAGCCCAGTGGCTAGGTCCGAAAGGTGCCGGACTAAGTCTGACCTGCCAAGGAATCGGCTGTCGGTTCCAAGCCCATCCACTAATTCGTCAGAACGGGTGTCCTAATCCCATGAAATTTAGGATGATTTTGAAACCGAATCCAAAATCACGATTTATCTTTGCAACAAGGAAGATGGCCAGGGCCGACGACGAATCGCTAAAACCGAAAGACTTTCCAGTTCACGCGAACTAAGAAGTCGTCAGGAACGACGGTAACACTATCGCTGAAGCGCGCGTCAAGAAAACTGCAGAAGACATTGCGGAGCGCTTAAACGCGGAGGAGGACCTTCGCGAAAGTAGACCGTTGGTCGGCAAAACATTCCCAGCACGGATTCTGCCATCGGCGTACGTCTTCCTCCTTCCTCATGCAAAACAAAGGTCTGAAAAATGGC
>NZ_JAFCLY010000034.1:0-86082 GCF_018130185.1 Bradyrhizobium sp. AUGA SZCCT0182
TCTCCCCGGAGACGAGTTCTTGGTTGACTCCGTCGCTGCCGTTCCCGCTTGCGCTTCTCCGACAGCTTGACGCCTGCAACGGGCGCCAGGACCACACGGTTTTGCCGTACGCTCGTCCGCGCCGTCGTCTCAGCGCAAACAAGCGTCCACCGCAACCCGCCCAACGTCCGTGACGACGGCCGACGCCCTTCTGAGTAGGACGGGATGGGCAAAGATATGCATCTGATTTTCCTTCTGGTAAACAGAAATATTTTTTATTTTGGGGCTTGACACGATTTCCGTAAATCAGAACTGATTTGCCCGTCGGGTTGTTTTGTCGCAGCCAACCGTCATTGCAAGCGGAACATTCGCCACTCGAATTTCGAGGCCTGCAAGCGCGCTCACATGAAAAAAACACACAAACACATCAGATTAAGAACACACAAACAAATCAGATTGCACTTGCCAACGAAAATGCGGCGGGAACAATCCGGTCCTGTCGGCATTATTGTCAACGCTTCGAATTCCGGGAGACTTCCATGAAAACGGCAAAGATCATGCTGGCTGGACTGGCCGCCCTCACCCTCGTTTCAGCGGCCTCAGCCCAGCAAGCGATGACGGGAACGGTCACGCGAATTGACCGGACCGACGGGACGATCGCAATCCAGTTGCACCGGACTCCAACGCAGAGCGGCACCGTCGGCGCCAACACCGACGGCGCTAAAACAGAGGGTCCTGCCGAAGAGCTCAAGACCAAGATCCAGGGCAATCTGTTGAACGTCCTGCACGCCGGCGACCGGGTCAAGTTTACGCTCACCGACGCGGGGGGGAGCAAAACCATCACCAACGTCGAGCGACCGTAACTGACGGGCACGCACAGCCAAATCGAAACGCAAAAAGGGCCGCGGCAAAACCGCGGCCCTTTCTCCTGGAAGGGTCTGTCGTTACTCCGTGCAGACCTTGGTCGTCTTCATGCCGGTTTCGGCCTCCGTCTTGGTCTTGTAGATGCCGTTGTCGACGACGACGGTGGTCGTGCTGACCGGCTTGGTTTCGACCACGGTGCACTTCTTCGTGGTGCTGTCGCGAACGACGTAATATTCGGCAGCCATCGCGGTCCCGGCTACGCTCGTTGCGGCAAACGCCAGTGCGCCGATCATCAGAAATTTCTTCAAGGTATCCTCCTCCGATTTTAGTGATGCCATCAGCAACCCGCGGAGAAACCGGATGTTCCACTTTTTCCCGAATGGTTTGCACTTCCCGGATTCCATCCTGGCCTATGCGCAGCGAGCCGGCTCGGTAACAGATCGGGAATAGTCAGCAATACCGCCCACTAAAGACCTCGGTCTTTCCGGCGAGCGGAACAAACATATGGCCGGGAACTTATAGACGTAGTCGCAATCATGCGATGGAGGACGACTGCATGAGACGCATTGCATTGATTGGCTGCGCACTGCTGCTGGCAATGACCGCATCCGCTTCCGCCAGGCTGGGAGTTGCGCCGCTTACCGTGCCGGATGACGGAGTGACCCAGGTCAAGCACGGACGTGGGCACGGTCACGGACATCGCATGGGCCGCGGTGGCCGGGGCCATCATCACGGTTGGGGCCGGGGTCGCGGGCACCATTACGGCTGGCGCCATCACCGTCGTCACTACTGAAACGCTCGCCCGGTGCTGCTTTCATCGATCCATTGCCCCGACGAAAGCAGGCACCGGCGGTATGGACGGTCGCGCCGACAGGCGCGGCCCGTTCAGTTTCCTGACGCCGGTCAGCCCAGCTCCATCTCGACGGCGATCCGGATCAAGTCGGAATGGTTCTTGGCGCCGAGTTTCTGCTTCAGCAGCGAGGTGGTGTTGGCCACGGTCTTGTAGGAAATATCGAGCGCGTCGGCGACTTCGACGATTTTGTCGCCGCGGCCCAGCAAGCGCAGGATTTCCAATTCGCGCGCGGTCATTTGCGAGGCCGGATTGGCCTTGATGGAAGCGCCCGAGAACGTCACTGCCTCCGCCAGTTGCGGCGAGATGAAATTTTCTCCCGAAGCCACCTTACGAACGGCCTTTACCAGCGTCCGCGGATCGTCGCCCTTGGCGACGTAACCCTGCGCGCCCATTTCCACCGCGCGAACCACGAAGGCAGGGTCGTCATTCATGCTGAACATGATGATTTTGGCGTCCGGATCCTCCTTGCGGATCCGTCGCATCAGCTCAAACCCCGAGACGTCGGGAAGTTTGATATCGATGATTGTGACATCCGGTCGCCGCGTCATATAGGCCTTGTGACCGGATTTGGCGTCCGCGGCGTCGTCAATTTTCACCGTCGCGTCCGAAGCGAACAGCGAACGGCATCCGGAAACGACCACGGGATGGTCGTCGACGATCAGGATCCTGGTTGCCGATTTGGCGATGTTCTGCATCCTTGCAGCCCCTTTTGGGATAAATAGGCATTTCGCGATAATTGAAAAGAGAAACCTGCGCTACGGGAGTTAGAATAGTCCGAATGTGGCAGAATCTTTCCCTTCGCATGCGGCTAATTCTCCCGCTCGGCACCATGTTCGTGGCCGCGCTGCTGCTCGGGGCGGTCTCGCTGCAGCTTTTCGCGCCGGCCCAACTGGTGGATGAAAGCGAGCCGGCATCGCGATCGGCAAAGGTGGTCGCCGAGGCGCTCAACAGCGCGCTGCTGACGTCCGCCAACCCGCAGCAAACGCTCGACGCATTTGTGCAGGCGCTGGGCACATCCGAGGCCATCCGCTTCCGCCGTACCGGTATCGAGACGGCGACGCCGTTGCCGACGGAGATACGCACCCCGCTTGGACGCGTGCCGCACTGGTTCGTCGATCTTCTCGGCCTGCCGGAGATCGGCGCCTCGTTTCCGGTGAGGATCGATGGAAAGCAGGTCGGCGACATCCTGTCTTCGCCCGATCTTTCAGCCGACATCTACGAGAAATGGGTCGGCTTTCTCGCCCTCGTTTCATCCGTCATCGCCCTGATGCTGGTGACCGGAATTATCGCCTATTTGACCGCAGGAACCGTGGTCGATGCGCTGCGGAATCTGGGTGAAGGCCTGACCCGGATGCGGACGGGGGACTACCAGCACCTGATCGCGGCGACGGGTCCGCCGGAGATTCGCAAGAGTTCCGAATTGGCCAATGAACTCGCGCGCACGCTGAACCAACTGAGCCAGGACAATCGCAGCCTGCTGCGAAAGGTCGTCTCGCTGCAGGACGATGAGCGCTGCGACATCGCGCGCGACCTTCATGACGAACTCGGGCCCTTGCTATTCGGGATCCGGGCCAACGCGGTGGCGCTACAGGACGGCGCGGCACAGCACAAGAAACTCGGCGCTTCGGTCGAGGCGATGCTTGAATCGGTCGAGGCGCTGCAACTTGCGAACCGCCGTATCCTCGACCGGTTGCGGCCGCTTCATATCCAGGAACTGGGGCTCGAGAAGAGTGTCCAGACCCTGCTGCAGTATGCGCGATCACAGGCGCCCGGCCTCAAGCTGAATGTGCGGATCGATCCCGCTCTGAACGACGTCGACGGGCTGCTTTCCCAGACCATCTACCGGGTTATCCAGGAGGGCGTGACCAATGTCCTCAGGCACGCCAATGCCAGCGTGATCAGCGTCGAGGCGATGATCGAAGGAAACCAGGTATTGGTGGAAATTTCCGACGATGGCGTTGGATTTACACCGGACCAGCGCTTTGGCCGTGGATTGACGGGAATGCACGAGCGCGTCCGGGCCCTGAGCGGGACATTCGAATTCAAGCGGCAGAACAGTCGGACCTATGTCCGGTGCCGTTTGCCGGCTGGCGTGTGAGGCGCACCGCTGGCCCAAGGATGCAGCGAAGGATGCAGCGAAGGATGCAGCGCGAAAGATCATCAGGTTGAAAACTGGAGTGGCGACCGCGTCGTCACCAGGCGCGATCCGGCACACCAGCGACATCCGGCGCGGTTGCCGGCGCGAACGGGGCGCAGCGGGTTTGCAGAATCTTCCCGGCCGCGTCGAACGTGAAGACAATGCGAACGGGCCTGCCTTCGGAGTTCAGGTAATCGAGCATGACCCCGTCGGCAGACGGCGTGATCTCTTCCAGTCCGAAGGCATTGGGCGAGAACGCCTCGAGCCGGGGCCGCCAATATGATTCAAGCGCAGCCCGGCCCGCATAGGTGTTTCCGCCGTTGCAGCCACATTCGAGCCTTGCTTCGGACGCGTACAGGTCGAGCAGCGGACCAAGCTCATGTCGCCGGCAGGCATCGAGCCAATCGACGACAACAGCCACCTGATCGATATCGTTCGCGATATCCTTGGCGTTATCCTTGGCAATTTCCTTGGCAGTATTCTTGGGCAGGTTCGACATGTCCATTGGCTGCACCTGGCTCGATGGGTCGAGAAAGGCAACGGAGTTAAGGCGATCGTCGTGAACGGGCACTGAACCACCGGTTACCCGCAATTCAGTTTGAAACCAAAAACAATTTGGGTCCACGGAAGTTCCAGGCGCGATCAGCGGATTCAAGACAACCGTACTTTCGAACCAGCAATCTCTGGTAGCGGCAATCCGTACAAACGGTGAGCACGCGGATTCAAGCGTGGCAGCGCGTTTGCACCTTGCAGCCACACACTGCATGCGTCGCGCGTCTGCCTACGCCACAATGCGGATTGACTAGCCTCCGACGCCGCGCCCATAATCCCGATGCAAGGGGCTTTCTGCACGTACCGACCACAAGAGTCGTGACAGTCTGGTGCAAAGGCGGGGTAACGGGCTTGTCGGCATCGCGGCGTCCAATGTTCGGCGAGCAACAGCGGTTCATGCTGTTTCTCATTGCGCCGGCGGCACTCCTGATGCTGCTGTTTCAGGTGCTGCCGATCGTGATCGGCGCCAATGCCAGCTTCCGCGACTGGGCGCTCTATAACCCGAAGAAGATCTGGGTCGGCTTCAGCCACTATTACGCGGTGCTGTCGGATCCGGCGTTTCTCTACACGGTGCTGCCGAACACCTTCCTGTTCATGATCCTGAGCGTGGCCGGGGCGCTGGTGGCGGGACTGGCGCTGGCGCTGCTGCTCAACCGCCCGTTTCGTGGGCAAAAGCTGGTGCAGACGATCCTGCTGGTGCCGCTGATGGTGGCGCCGGTCGTCGCCGCGATCATGATCCGCTGGATGTTCAACGACCAGTTCGGCATCGTCAACACGGTGCTGGAGGCTATCGGGCTGGAGGGCCAGCCCTGGCTGGTGCAGCGCTGGAGCGCCTTCGGCATCATCCTGCTCACCGACATCTGGCTGTGGACGCCGTGGTTCACGCTGCTGCTGCTCGCGGGATTACAGAGCCTGCCGAAGGAGCCGTTCGAGGCGGCCGCGATCGACGGCACCACGACCTGGCGCGTGTTCAGATTCCTGACCCTGCCGATGCTGCGCCCGGTCATCGTGGTGTGCGTGGTGATCCGCGCCATCGACGCCTTTCGCACCTTCGACATCGTGTGGACGCTGACCGGCGGCGGGCCGGGCCGCTCGACCGAGCTGTTCAGCCTCTATGCCTATGTGCACGCGTTCCTCAACCTCGATCTCGGCCGCGGCTCGGCGGCGGCGATCATCGGCGGGCTCATCATCCTCGTGATCGGCGTGGTGCTGTACCGCCTCGTCGACCGCATCGCAAAGGCATAATCAGATGCCGATCGTAAGCCGCCCCGATTTCCTGCCGGGATTGCCGAAATGGAGCCGCAAGACGCTGTTCGCGCTGGCGCTGTTCGGCATCTGCTTTGCGTTCGCGTTTCCGGTGTTGTGGCTGATCCTGACCTCGCTGCGGCCAGAATCCGGCGTCTATTACGTCCATCGTGGCACCGAATTCACACTGGCCAGCTTTGCCGAGGTGCTGACCGACGACCGCATCGTGTCGGCCTTCCTCAACAGCGCGCTGATCTCGACGCTGGCGACCATCTTCTCGCTGCTGGTCACCGTCTCCAGCGGCTACATGCTGTCGCGCTTCACCGGGCCGGCGTCGCGGATCTGGTTCGGGACCATCTATGTGTTCCGCTGCATCCCCTATATTTCCTGGGTGCTGCCGCTGTATTTCGTGACCCAGAGCTGGGGCCTCTACGACACCTATACCGGGCTGCTGCTGCCGCACGTCGCGGTGCATATCTGCTTCTTCTCGTGGCTGATGAAGGGGTTTTTCGACGGCATCGATCCCAGCATGGAATATGCCGCGATGATCGACGGCTGCACGCGGTGGGGCGCCTTCATCCGCGTCGCCATACCGTCGGCGCTGCCGGCGATCTCGGCGCTCGCGGTGCTGTGCTGGCTGTTCACCTGGAACGAATTCCTGTTCGCGCTG
The DNA here is from genome assembly GCF_018130185.1 of Bradyrhizobium sp. AUGA SZCCT0182. Classification (NCBI taxonomy): domain Bacteria; kingdom Pseudomonadati; phylum Pseudomonadota; class Alphaproteobacteria; order Hyphomicrobiales; family Nitrobacteraceae; genus Bradyrhizobium; species Bradyrhizobium sp. AUGA SZCCT0182. The sequence continues at coordinate 6,301 of NZ_JAFCLY010000034.1, forward strand.
ATCCTGACCGGCAACCGCGTGCCGATGATCACGGTTGTCATGGCGCAGTTCGTCACCGAGATGGGGCTGCGCTGGAATTTGATGGCGGCGACCGCCGTGATGGCGCTGGTGCCGGCGTTCCTGGTCGCGCTGTTCGGGCAGAAATATGTGATCCGGGGACTGCGTATCTAGAAACGACGGGGACGCTGAATACGACGAGGAAACAACACCAAAAACGAGGGAGGGAAGCGATGAAGCAACTGACAAAACTGGCTGTCGCAACGACGGTGGCCCTGTGGGCGGCCGCAGGAAGCGCGAGCGCCCAGGTGACCGAACTGCGGATCGGCTACCAGCCGAGCCCGATCCAGGACAATTCGATTGCGATGTTCGAGGCCTGGGGCGCCAAGAATGGCGTCAAGATCGTCAAGGTGCCGAACTCCTACGGCGTCTATGTCGAGAAGATGACGGCGTCGCTGACGTCGAACTCCGATCAGTACGACGTGATCTGGCACAATGACGATTGGGGCCAGACCTGGGCGCATCTGCTCGAGCCGATGGATGACGTCGAAGCCAACAAATTTGCTTCCAAGTGGAGCATGTCACCGATCGTGTTCGGCAACGACAAGGGCCAGAACACCGTCGTGCCGATGGGCCAGACCTTCAGCGTGTTCTTCTACCGCTCCGACCTCGTCAAGCCCGAGGAAGTGCCGAAGACGCTGGATGAACTCGTCACCGTGAGCAAGAAGCTGCAGGCTGACGGCAAGGTGAAGTTCGGCTATGTCGCCGGCGCGTCGATGAACAACTCCTGGTTCACCTGGTTCTGGTCGATGTGGGGCAACAATTGCGACGTGCTGCTGCCGCCCTACGAGCGCGACAACAAGAAGCTCGCCGCGGCAGGATGGAAGTCGGGCATGACCGAGCCCTGCATGCAGAAGAACGTCGAATATTGGTGGGATGCGATCAATACCCACAAGATCGTGCCGCGCGGCATGCCGGCCTATGACCGCAACGAAGCCAACGCCGTGTTCATGGCCGGCGACGCCGCGTTCACGGTGGCGGACTCGCTGTGGTGGGGCACGTTCAACGATCCGGCCAAGTCGAAGATCGTTGGCAAGGTGGCTGCGACGCGTTTCCCGCTCGGTCCCGACCGCGCCAAGCCGTTCGCCTGGGACGACATCTGGGGCTGGGCGATCCCGAAGTCGATCTCGCCGGAGCGTAAGAAGAAGGCCAAGGAAATGCTTAACGCGATGATGCTGGACAAGGAAGGCCAGAAGAAGCTGTTCAAGGCGACCGGCGCGCCGCCGCCCAACACCGAGTTCTGGGCGGAGATCGCGGCGGAAGATGCGTTCATGAAGCTCTTGAAGGAATCGGTGCTGGATTCGCCGGACAAGGTGCGCGGCGCCTATTACTTCCCGCAATGGCCCGCCGTGCACAAGGCGTTCAACGACACCGTCACCAAGGCCGTCACCGGCAAGCGCGAGGACATCGCCAAGGTGCTGGCCGAAGGCGCGCCGCTGGTCAGCAAGGCGGCGCAATAAGTCGAAAGCAATATCCCGCCGCGGGAAGTCGCGGCGGGATTGTTTTGGGTCAACATGATCTTTATCTTGACGCGTTTTCTTCACGCGAACCGGTATCCACTTCGCTCGAAAACGCTCTAGTACAGTAACGGCGGGTAAATGGCAGCGATTTCACTCAGCAAGCTCAACAAGCATTATGGCTCGCTGTTCCACGCCGTAAAGGACGTCGATCTCGAGATCTCCGACAAGGAGTTCGTGGCGCTGGTCGGCCCGTCCGGCTGCGGCAAGTCGACGACGCTACGCATGATCGCGGGGCTGGAGGACATCAGTAGCGGTGACATCCGCATCGGCAACCGGGTCGTCAACGACCTGCCGCCGCGCGACCGCGACATCGCGATGGTGTTCCAGAATTACGCGCTCTATCAGCACATGAGCGTCTACGACAATCTCGCCTTCGGCCTGCGCAACAAGAAGACTTCGGAAGCCGAGATCAAGGCCGCGATCGACCGCGCGGCAAACATGCTCGGACTGCACGAATTGCTGGCGCGCAAACCGAAGCAATTATCCGGCGGCCAGCAGCAGCGCGTCGCGCTCGGCCGCTGCATCGTGCGCAATCCGGAAGTGTTTTTGTTCGACGAGCCGCTGTCGAACCTCGACGCCAAGCTGCGCGCGCAGATGCGGATCGAGATCAAGCGCCTGCACGCCGCCATTCCGACCACGTCTGTTTTCGTGACCCACGACCAGGTCGAGGCCATGACGCTGGGCGACCGGGTCGTGATCATGCGCGACGGCCGGGTGCAGCAGGTCGGCACGCCGCTGCAGGTCTACGGCAAGCCCGCCAACAAGTTCGTCGCCGGTTTCATCGGCGCGCCCGCGATGAATTTTGTCAGCGTCACCGTGCGCAGCGATGGCGGCGCGACGACGGTCGAGGCTGATGGCCTCAAGCTGACGGTCGGCGGCGCGGATGCGCGTGCGCTCGCGCCCTATCATGACAAGCCCGTGATCATGGGGGCGCGGCCCGAACATCTCGCCCTCGGCGAGGGCGCGCCGGGCGCAAGCTTTGACGCCCATGTCGAGGTCGTCGAGCAGCTCGGCTCCGAGATCCTGCTCGAGACCCGCGTGGGGAGCCACGGCATCACGGTGGCCCGGGTGCCAGCGGAAACGGTGATCGCGCGTGGCGATCAGGTCCGCGTCTCGGCCCAGCCCGGCCGGCTGCATTTCTTCGATCCGGAGACGGAATTGCCGATTACGGGTTGATTCCTCCCTCTCCGTCATGGCCGGGCTTGACCCGGCCATCCACGTCTTAACTCGGACGAATGAGAAGAAAGTCGTGGATGCCCGGGACAAGCCCGGGCATGACGAAGAAAGAACCCCTCACCGCTTCACGGCGCCGGTCGGGCTGGCAAACCCTTCCATGGTCCGGATTCGCTTTTCCAACCACCAGCCATATTCGGGCGCCCAGTCTTCGAACTTGCGGTTGATGCCGAGATCATGGGCCCAGTGATGGGCGATGTTGGGATTGTACTGCGACTGCCGCCCGATCGCGATCAAATCGGCCTGGCCTTTTTCCAGCACCGCTTCGGCCTGCCCGGCCTCGAGGATGATGCCGACCGCCATGGTCGCGATGTCGACTTCCTTGCGGACTCTTTCAGCATAAGGCACCTGGAAGCCGAGGCCGCGCGGCACTTGGGCAGCCGTTGCCGAACCGGAAATGCCGCCGGAGGAGCAGTCGACCACGTCGACGCCGCGCGCTTTCAATTCATGCGCCAGCGCCACCGTGTCGTCCATGTTCCAGCCGTTCTGCGCGCCGTCGACCGAGGACACGCGCACGAACAGCGGCATCGTGTCCGGCATTTCGCGCCGTACCGCCTCGACGATGTCGAGCGGCAGCCGCATCCGCCCCCTTCGGTCGCCGCCATATTCGTCGTTGCGGGTGTTTGATATCGGCGACAGGAACGAGGCCAGCAGATAGCCATGGGCCATATGAACCTCGATCACGTCGAAGCCCGCCTTGACCGCGTTCTTGGCGGCGTTGGCCCAGGTCTTCACCATGGCGCGGCAGTCTTCGGCGGTGAGCTGGCGCGGCGTCAGCCATCCCGGCGCCACCGGTTCGCTGGTCGGACCGACCGGCTGCCATAATTTGGCGCCGGCCTTGATCTCTTCCGGCGTCAGCGGGCCCATGCCGTCCATCGCCTTTTGCGAGGACGATTTGCGGCCGCCATGCGCGAGCTGAAGACCGATCGCGGTGTTCTCCCGTCTCATGAATGATATCAGCGGCTTGAAGCTTTCGACCTGGGCGTCGTTCCAGATGCCGAGATCGAACTCGTTGATCAGGCCGATTTCCTCGACGCCGGTAGCTTCGACAAACACCAGACCAAAACCGCCGAGCGCGTAACGACCGAGATGCACCTGATGAAACATGCCGCAGGTCGCCCCGGGATCGGCGCGGTAATGCACCATCGGCGGCACCACCAGGCGGTTCTTCAGCGTCAGACCGCGAATGCTGAACGGCTGGAACAGCAGGGGGCGTGCGGGATCGGCGGGGGGCGCGTCGGACATCGGTGGCCTGTGGCGTGAACTGCGGGTAGCGAATGATCCATCATTTGAAATCCACGGTCCAGCCAGCCCTTGCATGTCATGCATGCAGCGACGCGCTTCGGCCCCCTAGTCGCCACCGACATCGACATCGAGGCTGGCGGCCTTCAGGGAGGCGATGGTCGCCTCAAGATGGGTCCGGTCTCGGGTTTCGATGACAACCTCAAGGACCACCGCCTTGGCTGGCAGGTCGGTGAAGATGCGTTGATGCGACACCTCGACGATATTGGCGCCTGCCTTGGCCAGGACGGCGACAACCGTGCCGAGCTGTCCGGGCCGATCCACGATGTCGAACTTCAGCTTCGAAAGCCGACCTTCCCTCGCGAGTTGACGCGTCAGCACACCGGAAAGGAGCCGCGTGTCGATATTGCCTCCGCTCAGCACCAGGCCGAGCGAACGGCCCTTGAAGCGGGCCTGATCGGCGAGCACGGCCGCCAGGCCCGCCGCCCCCGCACCCTCGGTCACCGACTTCTCGATGGTGATGAAAAGGCTCAACGCGTGCTCAATCTGCTGTTCGGTGACGAGTACGATATCATCGACGAGCGCGCGCACGATCTTCGACGTGATCTGGCCGGGCGCCTTGACGGCAATGCCCTCCGCGAGCGTATCACCGCGCATCGCAAGATGTTCTCCCTTGATGAGGTTGTACATCGAGGGATAAAGCGCGGCCTGGACGCCGACGATCTCGATATCCGGCTTGAGGGTCTTGGCGGCAACGGCCATGCCGGATATCAGGCCGCCGCCCCCGATTGGAACGATCAGGACATCGAGATCGGGCACCGAAGCCAGCATCTCGAGCGCGATGGTACCTTGACCCGCGATGATCAACGGATCGTCATAGGGATGGATATACGTCAAACCCTGTTTTCGACCGTAGTCGGTGGCGAGGGTGGCGGTATCCTCCAGCGTCGCCCCACCCTCGATCACGGTCGCACCGTGCCGGCGCGTGTTCTCGATCTTCACAGTTGGAGTTCCCACCGGCATGAAGATGGTTGCAGGGATCGAGAGGCAGGCCGCGTGATAGGCCACGCCCTGTGCGTGGTTGCCCGCCGAGGCGGCTGTCACACCGCGCCGCCGTTCGTCGGCCGATAACGCAGACAGCCGATTGAGCGCGCCGCGCTCCTTGAACGTCGCCGTAAACTGCAGGTTTTCGAATTTCAGCCATATGTTCGCGCCCGTGATGTCGGACAACGTACGACTAGGCTCGAAGCTCGTCCGCTTCACGAAGCCGGCGAGCACGCCTGCCGCCGCCTCGATATCGCGAAGGGTAACCGGCAGGTGCGCGAGGGAAGCTTTCAACGTCTCGGTCATGGCTATCGAATCTCTGCCGACACGTTCCACGCAGTAAGGGCGAAGACGGAGACGGCGGGTTACGCTACCCAACCCACCCTATGAAGCTATTTCAAGAAAAAATACAGTGGCTTCGTAGGGTGGGTTAGCCGAAGGCGTAACCCACCGAGTAAGGGACGAGGATGGTGGGTTACGCTTCGCTAACCCACCCTACGACACCAAGAAGCTACGAAGCTGCGCTCCGCCTTTGCGCGCGCCACCACACGCCGAAGGCGATCACGACTGCCGCCGCCAGGCTGAACCAGGTGATGGCGTATTGCATGTGGTCGTCCTTGAGATGGACATTGAGCGGCCCCGGTTTCGGAATGCCGCTCTCGGGCACCGGTGATTCCAGATCGATATAAAACGGCGCGACATTCTTGCCGCCCTCGCCCCAGCCGAGCGCGCGCGCCATCGCAAGATGATCGCGGGTGAACCAGAGCCGCTTGGCGATGTTTTCCGACGGCGTCAGCGTGCCGGCGGCTTCCGGAAAGCGGAGATAGCCGGTGAATTTGACCGGCTGGCCGGTGACGAGACGGCCGACCGCGCGATCCTGCTGGGCGCGATCCTGCATCGTGTTCTGCACGAAGCCGGTATTGACCGCGACGATTGCCCCATCGGCGGTTTGCGCCGGCAGGAACGCCCAGGTGCCGGGGCCGGACACGTCGTTACGGACCGAAGAGCCGGAGCTATAGACCATCACATCGGGAAGCCGCGCGTAAGCTCCGGTGAAACTGACGCGGCGGAATTCGTCTTTGGCCGGTGTCAGCGTGCCCCACTGCGCCTGTTCCGGCAGCGCCTTGGGCGCATCGGCCAGCCTTTCGTTCAGGGCGGCGATCAGCGCGTGCTTCTGGTCGCGCCGCTGCAATTGCCAGATCCCAAGGCTCAGGCAGGTCACGATCATCACGAGCGTGAAGATGGCAAAGCCGAGCGTACCACGCCGCCGCGCAACGACGCCGGTCATTTCGGCTCGCGGTCGATCAGGCGGCCGGGTGCGGCCTTGTGATGGTATTGCAGCGCGATCAGCAGCGACTTCATCGAGCGCAGCGGCAACAGCGTGGTCGCCAGAATCAGCGGCAGCCACAGCGCCGCATGCAGCCAGAACGGCGGCTGGTATTTTATCTCCACGATCAAGGCCGATCCGACCACGATCGCACCGGCGATCATGATGATGAAAATCGCCGGCCCGTCGCCGGCATCGATGAAGGCGTAATCGAGCCCGCAGGCCTCGCAGTTCGGCCGCAAATCGATGAAGCCCGCGTAGAGCTTGCCCTTGCCGCAGCGCGGGCAACGGCAGGCGATGCCGCGCAATGCGCTCTCGGTCAGCGTGGGAAGTGTCTCGTCCATTTGCATCCTTCTTCCCCTCTCCCCTTGTGGGAGAGGGTGCACTCGCGAAGCGAGGGCGGGTGAGGGGTCTCTATCCGCGGCGACAGACCCGTCATTCGGTGCCCTGGCCGACGCGAAGCGTCGGCGTTCCAAGAAACGGCGGCCGGAGGCGGCCTACGCCACCTTCATATGTACCGCAAGCTACTTATTGGAGAGCCATTCGCGTACTACTGGGTTGCCTCCACCTCAAGGCTCCCCGAGTGAATAATGGCCGTTTTGTTCCGCTGCCGCCAGTCCCACGACGCGATGATCGATCCGGACCACAGGCCCGCACGGTTCTCTCTCGCAGCGATCTCGTCGGCATCGTAAGCGCGGGAATAGCGGACGAACGACAATGCCCCACCGGATCGCACCATCCGCTTGCGCACTCCTCGCCCTCGATGAAGCAACTCGCGAGCGATCTCCGGATTCCCAAGCCTGTCTGCTGGAATGCCGGAATCAGTTTATGGCGGCCGCGACACCGCAGACCCATTTTTCCCAGCGCCTTCGAGGCGACTGCCCTAAGCGGCGCACAGCGAGGTGTGCGTGGCTTTAATGGGTGGAAAGTTTGGAGAACTCAGTACCTTGCAACGACGGGGCCACCAAACCGGTACGCTATTCCTATCATTCCAATGTGCGTATTGAGTTTCAAATCCGTGGCTACCGTCACAACTGAAACACCGGGGGATACCAGCACCAGCGAATTGCTCCACGTTCCGAAGTCCGAGTAACGATACTCAGCACGAAGCATCCAGTTTGCGAAGATTTTCGTGTCGATGCCGACGCCGGCCGTCCAGCCCGTTCGGGTGGAGCTGTTCGTCGCCGTCGTAAGAAGGGGGATTGGAGTTGGTCCGCAAAGGGGATCAGTAAAGCTGGTTTCGCAGGTTATGGAGTTGGAGAAGTTCTGGAACGCGATACCGCCAGTCCCATAGAGCAGAACATTGGGAGCTACCAGGTATCCGAGCCGCCCCCGCACATTCGCATCCCATCGAGCTTTCACGCTCGATACATTGGCGCCGGGGCCCGGGACACCCAGAATGCAGGTGACCGTGCAGCCGGGCGCGCCCACCGTCGTGACGGTACCATCAAAATACGCGGCATCGAGGACAATGCCGGCAACCCATTGAGGCGCGAACTGGTAGTCGTATCCTGCAAAGCCGCCGTAGCGACCGTTTGAGGGGCGAAAGCCTCTAGGCGAACTACCGTCTACCGTTGGGGGAGGAATTACAAAGCCCGGCGCGACAACGCCAATCGACGTCGTGGTCCAATCGGCGTTGGCCTGCTCGCCGCCGAGCGAGGCTCCAACATAAAAGCCTGTCCAGGTCGAAACCGCTGCTTCAGGCGCGTAGCGAGGGGCTTTCACAGCCATGTCGGCAGCGGATGCGCCCATGGCGCTGGACGCGAGAACGGATATTGCCAAAGCAAGTTTTTTCATAAAAAGCCCCAGCGCTCGTTGAATGGCCCGAACCAAAGCTTAAACGGGTTCATCGTGCCCAGATGTATCGTTCAGGCCACAGTCGCGACATTTCGGACGAACATGCGGAACCCTGTTCCGCTCTTGCCAACCCGTCCGCCGGCCTGGGACCGCCAATCGCTGACGATCGGCATCGTGGTGTAGCCGAGCATGAGCGGCGCCTCGTCAGCGAGCGCATCAACGCCGCGCTTGCAGCCGCCAAGGCCGTGCGGCTGCACCTCTTCCGGTAGATCAAGGCCTGCGCCGACATATCCGGAGGCTACGGATGATGGCGGTTTGCTGCCCGTGGTGGAGTGGCCACAGGACCAAGCATCAGAGCCTTGAGGAGCAAATTTGAAGCAGCCTGGATGAAATTTCCAAGCAGCACGGCGCGACGCAGGGGCAGCGCCTCGCAAGGATCGGCCCCCGACGGTCAAGTCGAGCGTCATCCGATCATATCAACCGGTCGCTTTGCAAAAATCCCTCGCCGTGTAAAAAAACCGCCTTGCCCCGTGATACCACCACCCCACTCTTTGGAAAAGAAATCTGGATTCTCTTTTCGAAAGGTGAAGTATCTTCTCGTTGACAAAAACCTTGTGCGGATTTCTGGGGGCGCCGTCTGTTTCAACAGGAACAATTTCGGCATCATAAATTAGGCCATGCAATTCCGCGAAGATCATGGCTTCGATGACCAATATATCAATGAAGTATTTTTTATGTTTATCATCACCACGAAATTTCGTGCTTTGCGGATGATACTTTCTGGTTGCCATCCACGCATAGATCGCTCCTGAATCAAACAGGAAAGCGGCGGCGGCTTCTATGCCGTCTTTGTCTTTTACCGCAAGCGCGAACGCTTTCTGACGACGGACGCCATTCTCGATGAGTGCCTCTGCAATGCTCAGCGGAGCATAGCTCTGCGCGCCATTACTGGTAAGATTGCTCTGATAAAACTTACAAAAGTCAGACGCTGAGATATCCTCTATTTTAGCTTGTTCCAATGCGGTTCGGTATCTAGTTCTTCCGTCTCTTGAAATGGTTTTCAGTACTTTTTCTCTGGCTTGCGCATACGCGTCACGCTCATAATTTTGTTTGCTGGGTGAACGGACGTATTTGGGTATTTTGATGCATTCAAACCCGGCCTTGATGAACGCATCGCGAATGATGCCGGAATCATCATCCAGGATGAATTGGCAGTAACCAATCGATCCAGGTAGCTGCTTTATAATATCGGCAATCGCACCTCGTTTCTCTTCATCACTGATGTGCTTGTCGAGAAAGACGAATGAGCTGAGCCGTCTCCAGTTATCTAAACTTGTTATCCTTGGAAAAATGCCCAGTACGTTTGTTTGGCAATACGGAAAAGCGCATATCAGCTTGCCGGCTCTGTTGAATGCTTTGGCTACCCGGTGCTCCTTCCTGTACGCGATATCTACGAACCAGGGCTGAGAAAAGATCGATACGTCGTCCGGGTGTGCGCCCGCGATCCAATCGCGCTTGCTACTCTTCGGCACGAGCGTCGCCGCCAAAAGGCGGCTCCTCCAATTTTCGAAATTCGCGATGTTCAATATCTTCCAGCGGTAATCGTTCAGTCTATCGGCACGCGCGGGAGCTCCCCCGACCGCCCGGTAGCCTGTTCAGAGTATTCGGGGGACGACGCAAGAGTGAGTGCGCAGAAGGATTACCCAAACCGGCAAGCCGCTCCGGCTAGCGCTGAACCGGTCTCCATGCTGTCACGATCCGAGACTTCACCCGTCGGTGACCGTGTCAGCATGAGGATGGTTAACGCCCGGCGATACACGCATCTCGATCGTTAGCCCAAAAGGCAAACGAAAGAAAAAGGGCGGCCCTGCGGCCGCCCTCTTGTAACAAAATGATGCCAGATCAATGCGCGGCGTGCCCGACAGCGTCAGCGCCGCGGAACCAGACATAGATGCAGATGAACAGGAACAGCCACACCACGTCGACGAAGTGCCAGTACCAGGCGGCGAATTCGAAGCCGAGATGCTGGGTCGGCGTGAAGTGTCCGGCATAGGCGCGGAACAGGCAGACCAGCAGGAACACGGTGCCGACCAGCACGTGGAAACCGTGGAAGCCGGTCGCCATGAAGAAGGTCGCGCCATACATGTTGCCGGAGAAGTGGAATGTGGCGTGGGCGTATTCATAGGCCTGCACGCAGGTGAACAACGCGCCGAGCACGACGGTGAGGATCAGGCCGTATTTCAGACCCTTGCGATCGCCTTCCAGCAGCGCGTGATGCGCCCAGGTCACCGTGGTGCCCGAGGTCAGCAGCAGCAGCGTATTGAGGAGCGGCAGATGCCAGGGGTCGAAGGTCTCGATGCCCTTCGGCGGCCAGGTGCCCGGCACGCTGCAGGCGCCCGCGGCCGTGCCGGCGCCACAGCCGAACACCGCGTCGCGGGTGGCGTGAATGGCATCGGCCGGGAACAGCGCGGAATTGAAGAAGGCCCAGAACCAGGCGACGAAGAACATCACCTCGGAGGCGATGAACAGGATCATGCCGTAACGGTGGCTGATCTGCACCACGCGGGTGTGGTCGCCCTTGAACTGGGCTTCGCGGATCACGTCGCCCCACCAGCTCGCCATGGTGTAGAGCACGCCGATGGTGCCGGCGCCGAACACGATCGGCGCCGCCGCATACATATGGTGCATCCAGCCGATCGCACCGACGGCCATGATGAAGGCCGAGATCGAGCCGACGACCGGCCACGGGCTCGGATCGACGAGGTGGTAGTCGTGGTGCTTCGCGTGCGCCGTAGCCATTGCGGTCTCTCCGTTAGCGGTGCCGGATCCTTCGGCACATCTTCGTCTCAAAAATTCAAAGTCGGGAATTTCGAAAGGCCGAAATTCCCGGAGTTACAGGCTTCCCTTGCGCTTGTCCGGCTCGCCCGAAGCCACCGGCTTCGGCGCCGGATCGCGCACGGGATAGAAGGTGTAGGACAGCGTGATGGTGTTCAGCCCGTCATTCTCGCTGTCGGCGATCAGCGCCGGATCGACGTAGAACACGACCGGCATCTCGCGCTTCTCGCCCGGCGCCATGGTCTGTTCGGTGAAGCAGAAGCAGTTGATCTTCTGGAAATACGCGCCGACCGTCAGCGGGGTTACATTGTAAGCGGCCTGGCCGACCGTGGGCCGCGCCGCCTGGTTGGTCACATGATAAAATACGGTGACGACCTCGCCGACCCTGACCTCGATCTCGTTCTGCTCCGGCTCGAACTTCCAGGGCAGGCCGGCGCCGACATTGGCATCGAACCGCACCGAGATTTTGCGAGCCAGCGGGCCTTGCGACGGCGCCGAGGTAGCGACCTGGGTGGTGCCGTTGAAGCCGGTGGCGCGGCAGAACCAGTTATAGAAGGGAACGGCGGCATAGGCTGCGCCGACCATGAACACCACGACGAAACCGCAGATCGAGGCCACCATCGCATCGCGCGTCAGGCCGCGGCGCGAAGCCTTGCGGCTTGCCTCCGTTTCCCCTCGCGCGATCGGTTGGTTTGCCATCTCCACCACCTACCTACATTTCCAGTTTACATGGGCCGAACTAGAACGGCCGGCCCCTTGACCATGGTGACGGCGAAAAACAGCACGACGAGCACGAGGAGCGCGAGCGCAATCGCGACCGACCGCTGCCGCCGGCTTCTTTTCTGCGCCTCGGTGAGGACGATTCCATCTGGCATCCGCTTGTCGTCCATTCCGGTCCCATGCGCCCCCTACCCGATCAAAGCCATGACGCCGCGCACGACAACCTCGAGCAGCAGCGTGGCGAACAGCGCGAACAGGTAAAGGATCGAGAAAGCAAACAGCCGTCGGGTCGCGCGCAGCGCCGCGGTACCCTCGCGGCGGCGGTAGACGTTGATCGCCAGCGCCATCATTCCGGCGCCAAGCACCAGCGAGGTGATGCCATAGATCGCGTCGAAATAGCCGAGCGGCCAGGGGGCGACGGCGATCGCGACCAGTACGACCGTATAGAGCAGGATCTGCAGCCGGGTCGCGTCGGGGCCGGCGACGACCGGCAGCATCGGCACGCCGGCGCGGGCGTAATCGTCGCTGCGAAACAGCGCCAGCGCCCAGAAATGCGGCGGGGTCCAGAAGAAGATGATCAGGAACAGCAGCACCGGCTCCATCGACAGCGAGCCGGTCGCCGCGGCCCACGCCACCACAGGCGGCAGTGCGCCGGCGGCGCCGCCGATCACGATGTTCTGCGCGGTCCAGCGCTTCAGGAGCATGGTGTAGATCACGACGTAGAAGAAGATCGTGAACGCCAGGAGGCCGCCCGCGAGCCAGTTGACGAGGATGCCGAGCGTCATCACCGAGAAGAACGCCAGGATCAGCCCGAACGCGGTGGCTTCCTCGCGCGTGATGCGGCCGCGCGGGATCGGCCGGTTCGCGGTGCGCGACATCAACGCGTCGATATCGCCCTCATAGGCCATGTTCAGCGCACCGGAGGCGCCGGCGCCGACCGCGATGCAGAGGATGGAAGTGAACGCCAGGATCGGGTGGATATGCCCGGGCGCGATCACGAGGCCGACCAGCGCGGTGAAGATCACCAGCGACATCACCCGCGGCTTCAGCAGCGCGAGGTAGTCGCCGACCTCAGCCTCGGAAATCCGGGGCAACTCGATGGCGTTGTGATCGACGACCGACAAGATTGATCTCGCTTGGTTCTAAGCCGCGGCGCGCCCGAAAGAGCGCGCCGCGAATTATAAGGTTTATTGCACCCGCGGCAGCACTTCGAACTGGTGGAAGGGCGGCGGCGACGACAGCGTCCATTCCAGCGTGGTGGCGCCGGGGCCCCACGGATTATCCGCCGCCTGCTCCTTCTTGATGAAGGCATCGATCACGCCATAGATGAAGATCAGCACGCCGAAGCCCGAAATGTAGGAGCCGAGCGAGGACACCAGGTTCCAGCCGGCGAACGCATCCGGATAGTCGATGTAGCGGCGCGGCATGCCGGATAGCCCGAGGAAATGCTGCGGGAAGAACACCAGGTTGACGCCGATGAAGGTGACCCAGAAGTGCAGCTTGCCGATGGTTTCCGAGTACATGTAGCCGGACATCTTCGGGAACCAGTAGTACCAGCCGGCGAAGATCGCGAACACGGCGCCGAGCGACAGCACGTAGTGGAAGTGCGCGACGACGTAATAGGTTTCCTGCAGCACGCGGTCGACGCCGGCATTGGCCAGCACGACGCCGGTGACGCCACCGAGCGTGAACAGGAAGATGAAGCCGATCGCCCACAGCATCGGCGTCTTGAACTCGATCGAGCCGCCCCACATCGTGGCGATCCAGGAGAAGATCTTCACCCCGGTCGGCACCGCGATCACCATGGTGGCGGCGACGAAATAGGCCTGCGTCGCGCTGGACATGCCGACCGTGTACATGTGGTGCGCCCACACCACGAAGCCGATGCCGCCGATCGCGACCATGGCGTAGGCCATGCCGAGATAGCCGAACACGGGCTTCTTGGAGAAGGTCGAGACGATCTGGCTGACCATGCCGAAGCCGGGCAGGATCAGGATGTAGACTTCGGGATGGCCGAAGAACCAGAACAGATGCTGGAACAGCAGCGGGTCGCCGCCGCCGTCGGCGGAGAAGAAGGTGGTGCCGAAATTGCGGTCGGTCAGCAGCATGGTGATCGCACCGGCGAGCACCGGCAGCGACAACAGCAGCAGGAACACGGTGACCAGGATCGACCAGACGAACAGCGGCATCTTGTGCAGGGTCATGCCCGGCGCGCGCATGTTGAAGATCGTGGTGATGAAGTTGATGGCGCCGAGGATCGACGAGGCGCCGGCCAGATGCAGCGACAGGATCGCGAAATCGACCGCCGGTCCCGGATGGCCCGAGGTCGACAGCGGCGCGTACATGGTCCAGCCCGCGCCGACGCCGTTGGCGCCCGGCTCACCCTCAACGAAGGTGGACATCAGGAGCAGCGCGAACGAGGCCGGCAGCAGCCAGAACGAGATGTTGTTCATGCGCGGGAACGCCATGTCGGGCGCACCGATCATCAGCGGCACGAACCAGTTGCCGAAGCCGCCGATCATCGCCGGCATCACCATGAAGAAGATCATGATCAGGCCGTGCGAGGTCACGAACACGTTGTAGGTATGGGCTTCGTGGAACAGCTGGACGCCGGGATACATCAGCTCGATGCGGATCGCGATCGACATCGCCGCGCCAATGACGCCGGCGATGACCGCGAACACCAGGTACATCGTTCCGATGTCCTTGTGGTTCGTCGAATAGACGAAGCGCCGCCATCCGGTCGGATGCGCGTGCGCGTGGTCATCATGGGCGTGATCGTGGTGTGTCGCTGCGCCTGTTGCCATGTTCAAATCCTGCCTTGCAGTCCCTTTTCGGACCTTGCGGTCCCGTCGCCCTTGTCCCTTGCGCCTAAGCCTTAAGCTTGCCTGAGCTTTGCGGCTTACTGCGCCACCGCGCCAGCCGAGGCGTACGAATTCGCCGGGTTGGTCGCATATTTCTTCTTCGCGGTTTCCACCCAGGCCGCGAATTCCTGATCGCTCACGACCCGCACCGCGATCGGCATGAAGGCGTGATCCTTGCCGCACAGTTCGGAGCACTGGCCGTAGAACATCCCGGTCTTGGTGGCCTTGAACCAGGTCTCGTTCAGACGGCCGGGGATGGCGTCGATCTTGATGCCGAAGGCCGGCACCGCGAAGGCGTGGATGACGTCAGCACCGGTGGTCAGAACCTTGACCACCTTGTTGACCGGCACCACCATCTCATTGTCGACGCCGAGCAGCCGGGGCTTCTTGTCCGCTGCCATCAGCGAATCGAACTCGAACTTGCCGTGATCGGGATAGGCGTAGCTCCAGTACCACTGCTTGCCGGTCGCCTTGATGGTGAGATCGGCCTTTGGCACGTCGAGCTGCAGAAACAGCAGCCGGAACGACGGCACCGCGATCGCGACCAGAATCAGCACCGGGATCAGGGTCCAGGCCACTTCGATCAGGGTGTTGTGGGTGGTCTTGGAGGGGACCGGGTTGGCCTTGGCGTTGAATTTCACGACGACCATGACCAGCAGCACGAGCACGAACAGCGTGATGACGGTGATGGTGCCGACCAGCCAGTTATGGAACCAGATGATGTAGTCCATCACAGGCGTAGCGGATTCCTGCAGGGTCCATTCCCACGGCGCTGGCTGCCCCAATTCGGCTGACGCCGTACCGCCGGCGACAAGGGCCATGCCCGCCACCGCAAATCCCAGCAACCGCCGGCCAATCTGGCCCTTCGACATCTTCATGCCGCTCGCGCTCCCTTGATAAATCCCCAAAGCATCCCCGCCGGATGGCCGGAAATGCCGCACGATCCGCCCCTACAAACAGCCCGCCGGAGGTGGCTTGGATGCACACCTCAAAAGTACCGGGGCCAAATCGCTAGAACGCTTCGAAATCCAGCCTCTCAAACCATAATTCGCAGGCTCTCGCAATGCAGTAGTGGGGACCAAAGCCATGCGTCACCGGCTAATCTCTGCATGTCAGGTTTTCCCGGTGAAACAGGCAAAACTCGCCTTTTTGTCCAGCTGCGCCGCTTGACAGGCGGATTACTGGATGTACGCAAAGGCAGGGTGCGCCGCGGGGACCTGATTCGCCGCTGAAGCGCCTTTCCGGCTTGGCATCGGGCTTGATATCGGGCTTGGGAATTGCTTCGAGATTTAGCGAAAGACCGCCTTCAAGGCGCCGTCATTACGTATCAGTCCGAGTAATCATTCAGAGGATCGACCCGGATGAGGCGTTCGAAACATCAGGCAGGACGCAAGCCAGGGCCAGGCCGCTGGCTGGGCGGACTGCTCGCCACCGCGCTCCTGCTCGGCCTGACGGAGGCTGCCAGCGCCCAGGGCGCGGTGCGCTCGGTCCATGGCGACTGGCAGATCCGCTGCGACACCCCGCCGGGCGCCCAGGGCGAGCAATGCGCCCTGATCCAGAGCGTGGTAGCCGAAGACCGCTCCAACGCCGGCCTCACCGTGATCGTGCTCAAGACCGCCGACCAGAAGAGCAAGCTGATGCGGGTGGTCGCCCCCTTGGGCGTGCTGCTGCCCTCCGGGCTCGGCCTGAAACTGGACAATCAGGACGTCGGCCGCGCCGGTTTTGTCCGCTGCCTGCCCAATGGCTGCGTTGCCGAGGTCGTGATGGACGAAAAACTGCTCGGCCAGCTTCGCACCGCCAAGACCGCGACCTTCATTATCTTCGAGACCCCGGAAGAGGGCATCGGCTTTCCGCTGAGCCTGAACGGGATCGGCGAGGGGTATGACAAGCTGCCGTGAGGGGCCGGGCGCTCGCCTCAACGTCCGCTTTGCTTAGTCACGCGCGGCGCCGGCGTAGTAGTCGAACAACCGGCGGGCCTCGATCGAGAGCCAGTCCGCTTCACCCGTGATGTAGCCTTCGACTTGCCCGGTGACGCCGAGCAGGAAGCTGATCGGCATGCCGTACAGCGCGAATGGCGTGTCGACACCGTCGCTGGCGCCGGCACGCCCCACCAGTCCACCGGGATCGAAACCGATTCCGAGGTGGCGAAGCTTCAGCTGCCGGACGAACGGCGCGACCACGGATCGATCGCGATCGGTGGTGATGGCGACGACCATAAGGTCTGCGCGGCGGTTTTCCGCGAGTTGATCCAGTATCGGCAGTTCCGTGCGGCAGCCGGGGCACCAGGTTGCCCAGAAATTGACGAGCACCACCTTGCCGCGGAAGGACGTCAGATCGAGCACACCTCCGCCGAGACGCGGGATCGGTACCGGCGGGACCGGCCGTGCGCCGCGAAGAAGCGTGAACTGATGCCGGGCCGTTGCGAATGGCGGCGGCCCGCCGGCCGCGGCGCGACCCGGCAGGGGCGAGATCGCAAGCGAGGCAGCCGCGCCCATTATCCCCGCGACAAAGCTGCGGCGGGTCGGGCCGCGAGGCGACGTCATGTCGGATACTCCGCTGTGCAGTTTTGCATCCAGGTTCTGAATCCAAATATCACGATCGGATGTAGGACCAGCCGGCTTCCTGCAATTCGATGATGCGCCCCGGCCCGCTCGGCACCAGATCGACGCCATCGATCAGGGTGACCGGACGCCCCTCCTGGCGCTCCATACCGAGCTTGGTGGCGTCGCAGACCACGAAGCGGATGTTCGAATTGACCGTCCTTAACACCCGCAGCATGTCCTTCACCGGCGAAGTGTCGGCGCGCAGCATGTGAACGCCGGCATTGTAGGCGACCACTTCGATCGTGAACGCTTCGTTCCGCTCCTGGTAGTATTTTGGAAGGTTGAGCGAGGTCGAGATCAGCGCCCGCATCGTGGTGGGATCATCGGTGTTGATCGGCAGCACCAGCCGATGCACGCCGACCGCAGCGGCCTTCGCCTGCGGCTTTGGGCTCGCCGCCTCCGATCCTGTCAGCAACAAGGTCACGGTCAGCGGCACCATGAAGGCCAGGATGAGCCCCGCGGCAATCGTCAATTCACGGCGAGAAAGGTGCATGGCAGCAGCTTCACAAATGCCTGTTCACAAATTCTTGGCAAGCGATGCGATCTGGTCGCGCTTCGCGTAGGCGACGATGGCGCTCAGTGCCAACAGCACCAGAGCAGGCACAGCCGAGCCGCCGATCACAAAGAGATGAGTGACGGTCGCGCCGATCATGATGCAGATCAGCAGCACGGCACCGAAGGCCGCCAGCGACGGCGCGAGGATCAGGATGGCCCCGAGCACTTCCAGCGCCCCGGTCAAATAGCGGAACCATTGACCAAGTCCGATGTGCTGAAATTCCTCAACCAGCATCGGCACGCCATAGAGCTTGGCTCCGCCTGCGCCTGCAAAGGCAAGGGCCAGTAATCCCCTGACGACCCAGAGACCGGCAGACTTCCAGCGCGGCGGCGCCGATGCGGCGGCAAGTGACATTGGTAGCTCCCGATATGTTCCAGCGGTTCAGACCGCGCGGCGCCGTGGTCCGACGCGCCAAAGGCTTTCGACACACAAAATTCGGGAGTAAGATGAAAAGTACAAGTAGGATGCTTTTTGTGAGGTAGTATGAAAAAGATGACTATTGCAGAAAGCAACGATATTGCCGCCGCGGAACCGTGCCAGCGCGGCGTGGTGGAGCAATTTCATCGTGCGCTGGGGGTCCTGGCCGGAAAATGGAAGGGCGAAATTCTCTGGCAATTGGTCCAGCGCAAGCACCGGTTCGGCGAATTGCGCCAATCGATCCCCGGCGTCACCCAGCACATGCTTACGACGCAGCTGCGCGACCTTGAGGCCAACGGACTCGTGAAGCGCACCGTCTATCCCGAGGTGCCGCCGCGCGTCGAATATGAGATCACGCCATCGGCAAGAGCCCTCAAACCGGTGTTCGATGAACTGTTTCGCTGGTCGCAGGAGCATGGCTTTCCGACCGCGGCGCAGCCCAAGGGTTCTTCCGCCGACAAGAAAGCGTAGCCAAGGTAGATTCCCCCGTCATTGCGAGCCACCGGGTCGCAATGACGCGGAACGACACAGTGACCTCGCTCACAGCCGAGGCAACGGCAATCCTGCCAAGGTTTCCCCATCAACGCGGAGGAGACCGCCATGACTGACGACCGTACGTTCGAGACCCGTGCAGACGCTGCGAAAAGCGAGCTGACCGGGGAGCAACTCAACATCGTATCCGGCGGCAAGTGGTTTGAAATCGTGCGCGTCGAGCAAAGTGTGAAGTCCCCGCGAGACGCGGCGTCAGGATTGGCAACCGGGCGCCGCCAGCACTAACCCTGATCTGATTGGGCGTCGTCAGGTTTTCGCCGTCAGGTTTTTCCCGTCAGATTTTTCTTGGCCCTGCCGCTAGAACAGCAACCCCATCAAAATCAGGTTTTCGTAGCTGCCATCGACCAGGATGGCCTCGCGCTGCACGCCTTCGATCTCGAAGCCGACCTTCTTATAGAGCGCGATCGCGTTCACGTTGTTTTCCCGGACCGTCAGTTCGACCCGCTGCAGCCCGAAGGCCTGTGCGGCGCCCAGCGCCTGCGCGATCAGGCGCTTGCCGATGCCCCGCCCCCGGAATTGCGGCAAAAGGCCCATGCCGAGAACGCCGTTATGGGCATAAATCGGCCTTGGCTTCGGGGTCACGTCGCACCAGCCGATGACTTCACCGCCCGACAGCGCGACAAATTGCGGATAACCCTGTTCGATGATGTCGAGAATGAACGCCCGCGTCGCTTCCAGCGGCGGGGCCTCCAGGAAGGACAGATAGCGCCGCTCCCGCGCCACGATATCGAGGGTCCGGTGAAAGCTGTCGATATGGCCTTGCGTTATCGGAACAATTTCGATCGTAGCCATCGTGCCTGCAACGTGTTGATCCAGCCTCTCGCGAAACTACGAGGAAACAACTATCTTGGTTGCACCCCTCCGACAACGGACTGAATGTAATGACCAACTCCCCCGCTACAACCTCCCTGATCGACCGCGCCAACCTCGACCGCGATTCCGTCCGCCGGGAGATCGCGCGCGGGCTCGAAGGCGCCGATGACGGCGAATTGTTCCTGGAATATGGCCAGACCGAAGCGCTGATGTTCGACAATGGAAGGCTGAAGCAGGCGACCTATGACACTTCGCAGGGTTTTGGCCTGCGTGCGGTCAAGGACGACGCGGTCGGTTACGCGCATTCCTCCGACGTCTCGCTGCCGGCGCTGATCCGCGCCGCCGATGCGGTCGCAGCGGTCCGTGGCGGCTATTCCGGCAGCTTTTCCGCCGCCCCCGCTCACACCAATGTGAGACTCTATGGCGACGACAATCCGCTGGATGCGCCGGGTTTTGAGGCCAAGGTGAAGCTGCTCGCCGAAATCGACGCCTATGTGCGCGACAAGGACCCGCGCGTGCGGCAGGTGACGGCCAGCCTCAGCGCCACCTGGCAGGTGGTGGAAATCCTGCGGCCCGACGGTGAAAGCTACCGCGACATCCGCCCCCTGGTGCGGGTCAATGTTTCCGTGGTTGCCGGCCAGGGCGACCGGCAGGAAAGCGGCAGCAAGGGCTATGGCGGCCGCGAGGGCTATGCGCGCTTCATCGAGACCAAGGCCTGGCGCGATGCCGCCGACGGCGCGATCCGCGAAGCGCTGGTCAATCTGGAATCGGTTCCCGCCCCCGCCGGCGAAATGGACGTGGTGCTGGGGGCCGGCTGGCCCGGCGTCATGCTGCATGAAGCGGTCGGCCACGGGCTCGAGGGTGATTTCAACCGCAAGCAGACCTCGGCCTTCGCAGGCCTGATGGGCAAGCAGGTCGCCGCCAAGGGCGTCACCGTGGTCGACGACGGCACCATGGCCTCGCGGCGCGGCTCACTGTCGATCGACGACGAGGGCACGCCGACCAACCGCACCGTGCTGATCGAGGACGGCATTCTGGTCGGCTACATGCAGGACCGCCAGAACGCCCGCCTGATGAACATGAAGCCGACCGGCAACGGACGGCGCCAGAGCTACGCCCATGTGCCGATGCCGCGCATGACCAACACCTACATGCTGTCGGGCCAGCGCGATCCCGCGGAAATCCTCGCCTCGGTAAAGAACGGCATCTATGCCGCGAATTTCGGCGGCGGCCAGGTCGACATCACCTCGGGCAAATACGTGTTCCAGTGCACCGAGGCCTACAAGATCGAGAACGGCAAGATCGGCGCGCCCCTGAAGGGCGCGATGCTGATCGGCAACGGCCCGACCGACCTGCATCGCATCACCATGGTCGGCAACGACCTCTCGCTCGATACCGGGATCGGCACCTGCGGCAAGAACGGCCAGGGCGTGCCTGTTGGCGTCGGCCAGCCGACGCTGCGGATGGAGCGCATTACGGTCGGAGGAACCGGCTAGTGACCAGCGAAAACGAAACTGCGGGTGCCAAACCTTCGAGCTGGCGCGCGCAGCTAGCCCAGATCGCGGCCATCGTGATGGTTGTGTTCGTCGCCAAGGGCGCCTTGGCCGAACCGTTTTACGTACCGTCCGGTTCGATGGAGCCGACGCTCCTGATCGGCGACGCGCTGCTGGCGTCAAAATTCCCCTATGGCTACGGCGCGGCGTCGCTGCCGATCCAGATCACGCTGCCGGAAACCGGCCGCCTGTTCGGCGAGACGCCCAAGCGCGGCGACGTCGTCGTGTTCCGCTGGCCCGGCGACCGCTCGCAGGCCTGGGTCAAGCGCGTGGTCGGGCTGCCCGGCGACCGCATCCAGATGCGGCAGGGCCAGCTCTTCATCAACGACCATGCTGCGACCTTGAAGCCGGATGGCGTGGGTGAAGCCGAAGACGACCGCGGCGGCAGCGAAAAGGCCTATCGCTATGTCGAGACGCTGCCGAACGGGGTCACGCATGCGATCTTCAAGATGCGCGACAACGGCCGGCTCGACAACACGCCAGAGGTAACGGTGCCGACGGGAAAACTGTTCGTGCTCGGCGACAACAGGGACAATTCCGCCGACAGCCGCGTCGCGGTGCGCGACGGCGGCGTCGGCCTGTTGCCGATCGACAATTTGATCGGCCGCGCCGACGCCGTGGTCGGCTCCTGGGATCTCGGCATCCGCAGCCAGCCGGTATGGACCTGGCTCTCCGGCTTTCGCATGGCGCGGTTTTTCACGTCGGTGCATTGAGAAAGCGTGACCTTCGACGACGTCAGGAAGTTCGCGCTGCTGTGGGACGAGGTCGAGGACGGCACGTCCTACGGCACACCGGCGCTGAAGGTGCGCAAGAAGCTGCTGGCGCGGCTCCGCGAAGACCATGACAGTCTTGTCGTGTTCGGCGTTCCCCATGGCGAGCGCGAGATGCTGGTCGAAAGCCAGCCAAAGCTGTTTTACTTCACCGACCACTATCGCGATTATCCGATCGTGCTGGTCCGCCTGTCGAAGGCCAGGCGCGCCATCGTCGAGCCGCTGCTGCGCCGGCACTGGCGCACACTGGCATCGAAGAAGGCGGTGAAGGAATACGACGAATCATAGATCATTCCCGTCATTGCGAGCGAAGCGAAGCAATGACGGGAAAGAGCATCCATGACCCAAGACGAATTCCTCGACCTTGCGCTGCGCAATCCCGCCAATCAAATCATCGCCGAAAAACTGTTCGAGCTCGCGCTGCCGGATGCCTGGATCGTGTCGGGATGCCTGGTGCAGACGGTGTGGAACATGCTGACCGGGCGTGATGTCGATTACGGCATCAACGATTACGACGTGTTCTATTTCGATCCCGATACATCCTGGACGGCCGAGGACGCCGTGATCCGCCGTCTGCACGGCGCGCTCGGCAAGCTCGACGCCAAGATCGAGGCGCGCAACCAGGCGCGCGTCCATCTCTGGTACGGCGAAAAGCATGGCCTACCCTACCCGCCGCTGCGCTGCTCGACCGAAGGCATCGATCGCTTTCTTACGAGAAATACGCAAATCGGCATCCGCCGCACGCCGGATGGCTACGACGTCTACGCGCCCGATGGTTTCGACGATGCCGCCGGCCTGATCGTGCGACCCAATCCGGGCCCGAATTTTTCGCCCGAGAGTTATGCGGTGAAGGCGGCGCGATGGAAGGCGATGTGGCCGGAGGTGACTGTGCTGGCGGTGGAGGATTCACTCAATCGTCGTCCCTGCGAACGCAGGGACCCATAGCCACAAATGTACGTGGTGAGTGCGGTGGAGCTCCAGCACGTCGCAAAATCAACTGCAGTGGTTATGGGTCCCTGCGTTCGCAGGGACGACAACGGTGAATGTCGCTCTACCGCACCACGCCAGAGGTAAACCCGGCCTTGCGCCGCGGCGGCTTGATGTCTTTTTTCAGGAAGCAATGGCCTTCCGTGCCGGCATAGCCCGGCCGCGCATAGGTCCAGGCCCGGCACTTGTTGTCGGCGGTGCAGGCGGCCTTGCAGGCGTCGTCGCCGTCCTTGCTCTTGACGTCGAAATTCTTGTAGTCGCCGCCGAACCGGTCGATCGAGGTTTCGATCGCGCTGTTCCTCGGCTCGACCACGCCGGCGCCGCGCACGCCGGAGACGCAGCAACTGTCCTGGACGCGCGCCGGGACGTTGCTCTTGAGCCAGCACACCGCGCCGCTGGTCAGGTCGGTCGGATAGTTGAAACTCCACGACCGGCAACGCTTGTCGCGTTCGCACACCAGCGCGCAGTCGGCCGGATCGCCCGAGATCACCGGCGAGTTCAGATAATCGCCGCCGGGGCGGTCGAAATTGGCCTGCGCCGCGGCTGGGCGTGCGGGTGCTGCCGCCGCCAAAAAGGCGAGCGTCACCAAACACGCCCTGAGCAGGCGGCCTATCCCCATGTGATTGCTTTCGAATGCGCGCGTTCCGACGGTTGCCATTGGAGCGGCATCAACCTGTACGGCGGATGAACGGCCCAGAAACGCGGCAACGAGCCGAGCGTGATGATCTCATCACGCTCTATGCTTTTGTTTGCGCATGATCTTTCTCGGAAAACCGGTACCCACCCCGCATCAAGTGCGGGGCATGCTTTACCGGATCATGCGCTAGAAAGCGTATTCCTTGTAGGCCGGTTCCACGGAGCCGCCCCAGGCGCCGTTGAATTTCTCCAGCATCTCTTCGGCCGGCGTGCGGCCGGATTCGAGGATCCGCTCCAGCGGCTCGAGGTGACGGCTTTCGTCACGGCCGAGGTGATCGATGCGGCTGCGCCGCCGCAAGCCGGCATGCGACAGCTTCACACATTCCCGCGCGATTTCGAACAGATAGCGGTCGCGGATCCGGGCCTTGAAGCCGAAGCGCGGCACGTCGTCGCGCAGCGCCTGACGCTCTGCCGCCGTCCAGTGCTTCACGAGATCCCATGCCGCGTCCAGCGTCGTGTCGTCGTACAAGAGGCCGACCCAGAACGCCGGCAGCGCCGGCAAACGGCCCCACGGCACGCCATCGGCGCCGCGCATTTCCAGATAACGTTTCAACCGTACTTCCGGGAAAATCGTCGAGAGGTGATTGGCCCAATCCGACAGCGTCGGCCGCTCGCCGGGCAAGGAACTGTTCCTGCCGTCGAAAAAGGCGCGGAACGACGAGCCTGACACGTCGATATAGCTGTCACCGCGCTTGACGAAATACATGGGAACGTCGAGCGCATAGTCGACCCAGCGCTCGAAACCCATGCCGTCCTCGAACGCCCATGGGATCATGCCGGAACGAGCATCATCCGTATCGCGCCAGATTTCCGAGCGGAATGACAGGAAGCCGTTGGGCTTGCCTTCGGTGAACGGCGAATTGGCGAACAAGGCGGTCGCGATCGGCTGCAGCGCCACCGATACCCGCAGCTTCTTGACCATGTCGGCTTCGGAGGAGAAGTCGAGATTGGTCTGCACGGTGCAGGTCCGGTACATCATGTCGAGGCCGTATTGGCCGACCTTCGGCATGTAATTGGTCATGATCTTGTAGCGGCCCTTGGGCATCAGCGGTACCTGCGACCGCGACCATGACGGCGTCATGCCGAGGCCGAGAAAACCGATCCCCAAAGGGGTCGCGATCTCGCGCACCTGCGCCAGATGCGCCATCAATTCCGCCTGAGTCTGGTGCACGGTCTCGACCGGGGCGCCCGACAATTCGAACTGCCCGCCGGGCTCCAGCGAAATCGCGCCGCCGCCGGTGACGTCGTACAGCCCGATGATGTTGCCGTGCTCCATGATCGGCTCCCAGCCGAGCAGCAGCTGCATGCCCTCCAGCAGCGCGCCGATGCCGCGCGCGCCTTCGTATGGCACGGGGTGATAGCCCTCGAGCGTGAACGGGGTCTTCTCGTGCTCGGTGCCGATGCGGAATTCCGACGGCGGCTTCACGCCGGCCGCCAGCCACGCCACGAGTTCGTCGCGCGATTGCAACGGCGTCATATCGATTTGGTCACGCGCCATAAAAAATCCGGATCTTTGGCGATTCGACCGAACGCGCCGTGTGGCAGGGAGCATTGCGGACAGCGTCGTCCGCAAAAACGATAAGATGAAGGCGTATCATCGGGCGGGAACGCCGTCTCGCGCGGCGACCGCCCTGACTTCGCTGCACGAGCAGCCCAGCCGGTCGAGCAGACCGCAGAGCTTGATGGCGTCGGTGTCGGACAGTTTCGAGCCGACGTGTTTTTCGATCGCGGCGGAATAGGCGCTCCACATTTTCTTCTGCAGCTCGCGTCCCGTCTCCGTGATCTCGACGAACTGGCCGCGCTTGTCGATCTTGCATTCGCGCCGCGCCGCCAGCCCCTCGTCGACCAGACGGTCGATCAGGCGCGAGGTCGAGTATTGCGGGATCAGCATCTGCTTCTCCAGCTCCACCGGGCGCATCTCGCCGGACGGCGCGCGCGACAATTCCAGCAGCGCGTCATACCAGGCGAGCGGCGGGAAGCCCGCCTTCTTCAAATCCTGCTCGACGGCGTCCAGCACCCGGCTCTGCACCCGCATCAGGCGGATCCAGGCGTTGGTCGCCTCGGTCGATGGTTTGCGTTTCATGGTCTGGTCCGTATCCGTCACAGGTCCGTGTCTGTCACAGGTTAGTGTACCGCACTAAATGCAGCTGCATCAATCTTGACTATTACATGCAGATGCATTTAGTCGTTCCTCGGCCCCAAGCCAAGGTTTCCAAAGGCAAGAACTTCCAAAGGGAGAAAATCCAATGAAATTGTACTATTCGCCAGGCGCCTGCTCGCTGTCTCCCCATATCGCGCTCCTGGAGGCCGGTCTCCCCTACGATCTGGTCAAGGTCGATTTGCGCGCCAAGAAGCTGGAAAACGGCGACGACTATCTGACGGTCAATCCGAAGGGCCAGGTGCCCGCACTGGCGCTGGATTCCGGTGAACTGGTCACCGAAGGCCCGGTCATCGTCCAGATGATCGCCGATAAAGCCGCGGACAAGAATCTTGCCCCCACCCGCGACCACGCCGATCGCTACAAGCTGCAGGCCTGGCTCACCTATATCAACAGTGAACTGCACAAGAACATCGGCCCGCAGTTCAGCCCGGTGCTCTCCGATGACGCCAAGGCATTCTTCAAGGACCGGGCGATGGGCAAGTTCAAATATGTCGATGGCGAGCTCGCCGGGAAAGACTACCTGATGGGCAAGCAGTTCAGCGTGGCCGACGGTTACATGTTCACGATGCTGTCATGGGCCGAACGGATGAAATGGGATCTCGCTGATCTCTCCAACCTGATCGCCTACAAGGCCCGCGTCGGCGCCCGCCCGAAGGTGCAGGAAGCGCTGACCAAGGAAGGCCTGCTGAAGGCGGCGTAAGCGATTTTTATATCGGAGATAAGATAAAGGGCCGGATCGATGATCCGGCCTTTTTTGTTTTACCCCGCGTCGTGCCAGCGAAGGCCGGGACGACAACTTTTTTTACGCTGCAACCACAACAAGACGATCAGTATCGCGCCGGACTGAACGCTGATGGGTCGGTGAATGTCGCCTCGCCGCTCATCATCTCGGCGAGCAGGCGGCCTGTGGTGGGGCCAAGGGTGTGGCCGTGATGACCATGCCCGAAATGCATCCACAGGCCTTTGTGCTTCGGTGCAGCTCCCACGACCGGCAGCATGTCGGGCATGCAGGGGCGGACCCCGCTCCAGGGTTCGGCCTCCACCGCGGTGCCGAGATCGACAAGCCGCCGTGCCGCCTGTTCCGCCCGTTCGAGCTGGCGCGACTGCGACGACCTTTCCGGTCCCATCAATTCGGCGCCCGACGTAATCCGCAATCCCTTCGCCATCGGCGCCATGGCGTATGCGAACTCGGGGTCGTGCAGCGGCAGATTGAGGCGGCCGCCGCCGGTGAAATGCCGATGGTAGCCACGCTTGCGCAGCATCGGAAAACGATAGTCAAACTTTTGCAACAGATCGGGAGACCACGGACCCAGCGATACCACGGCCGCCTCGGCGTCGATCGGGCCATCATCCGACTGAACCGTCCAGCCGGCAGGACTCGGCGCCAACGTGGTCGCATCCCCGTTGACGAAGGTGCCGCCTGCGCGTGTGAACAGATCGGCATAGGCGGATACGAGCCCGCCCGGGTCCGAGACCGTCCATGGGTCGCGCCAGTGAACAGCCCCCGCCCCGGTCTCGTTAAGCCCGGGTTCGGCCGCGGCAAGCTGTGCCGGGCTGATAATTTCCGATCGCACACCGAATTCGGCCGCCAGCATCTCGGCGACCAGCGCCACTTCATCCAGCGCAGCCTGGGTGCGGCGCAGGGAATGATAGCCGCTTCGCTGCACCAGATTGTCCGCGCCGGCTTCCCGGATCAGCACATCATGCTCGCTTGTCGCCCGTGCGATGATCCGCGCGTAGGCCTGCGATATGTGCTGGTGCCGATCCGGAGCGGAATGCCACCAGTACCGCAGCAAAGGACCAAGATGCCGCGGCAGCCATTTTACGCGGTAATGGACATCGTTGGCGCGCCCTGTTGCGATCGCCGCCAGCGTCGCAAGATCGCGCGGCATCGGATAGGGCCGCACCGCTTCGGCCTGGATGAAGCCGGCGTTGCCGTAGCTGGTCTCGCGGCCGGGCTGATTGCGATCAAGCAGCACAACCGACCAGCCGCGGCGCTGTAACTGCAGCGCGGTTGCGACCCCAACCATTCCGGCGCCGAGAACGATAACACTTCGCATTGCGACCATCACCCTTGCATGGGTCCGGGACCGGTCAGGACCAGGCTTCCGCTAATCTCTGGGACCAGCTACATCAAATCGCGGCTGGGCAGTAGGCGGAATTGCGGATGGTGGCTCTGCCTTATATTGATTTGTCAGGATTTGATGGCCGAGCATGTTCGCGAAACACTCGACCTCCCTGATTGCGAGGTTGTGCTCTTGATTGGTCTTCCAACAAGCAGCACCGGTTTGCGTCAATGGCGATGGCTCTCTGAGATGGAGAGCTGCTTTGCAGAAGCAAAGCTGAAAACCCTATTCACAAAATAAAGGGCCGGATAAATGATCCGGCCCCTTTTGTTGGATGTCGTCCCGGCGAAGGCCGGGACCCATACCGCGTGATCTCTCAATAAGACATTGCGGCTAACGGCATCTGCAACAATGAACGACGGTGGTTATGGGTCCCGGCTCAAGGCCGGGACGACGATGGATTTGTGTTACGCCGCCGCCTGCTTCTTCGGCGGGAAGCGGCCATAGAACGTCTCGCCCTTGGCCGCCATGTCCTCCAGCAGTTTCGGCGGCGTGAAGCGGGAGCCGTATTTGGCTTCGAGCTTGTGGCAGAGTTCGACGAACTTCCTGGTGCCCATGAAGTCGATATACGACAGCGTGCCGCCGGTGAACGGCGCAAAACCGAAGCCGAGGATCGAGCCGACATCGGCCTCGCGCATGTCGGTGATGACGTGATCCTCCACCGTGCGTGCGGCTTCCACCGCCTGCACGACGAGAAAACGCTGCTTCAGTTCCTCGATGTCGAGCGTGTCGGGGTCGAGCTTCCTCGGCTGCAGATCGGCAAGTCCCGTCCACAGGCTCTTCTGGCCTTTGCCCTTCTCGGGATAGTCGTAAAAGCCCTTGCTGTTCTTGCGGCCGAGACGGCCCTGCTTCTCGACCAGTTCCACCATCAGCTTCTTCTGATCGGGGTTGATCGAGTTCGGCCCGAGATCGGCCTCGGTCGCCTTCATCACCTTGAGCCCGAGGTCGAGCGCCACTTCATCGGAGAGCGACAGCGGGCCGACCGGCATGCCGGCCATCTTGGCGCAGTTCTCGATCATCGCCGGCGGCACGCCTTCGAGGAACATCTCGTTGCCTTCGGCAATGTAACGGCCGACGCAGCGGTTGGCATAGAAGCCTCTGCTGTCGTTGACGACAATGGGCGTCTTGCCGATCATCCGCGTGTAATCGAGCGCAGTGGCAAGCGCCGCATCGCCGGTGTTCTTGCCGACGATGATCTCGACCAGCATCATCTTCTCGACCGGCGAGAAGAAGTGGATGCCGATGAACTTGCCCTGGTCCTTGAATTCCTCGGCCAGCGAGTTGATCGGCAGCGTCGAGGTGTTGGAGGCGAAGATCGCGCCATCCTTCAGGAGCGGCTGCGCCTTGGCGTAGGTTTCGGCCTTTACTTTCCGGTCCTCGAACACGGCCTCGATGACGAGGTCGCAGTCTTTCAGCACGCCATAGTCGGCGGTGGCGCTGATGCGCGACATCACGGCGTCGCGGTCGCTTTCCTTGGCGCGGCCTTTCTTGATGAGGTCGTCGATCACGGTCTGGGCGTGGCCCTTGCCCTTGTCGGCGCTGGCCTGGTCGCGGTCGATCAAGACCACGTCGATGCCGGCCCGCGCGGAGACATAGCCGACGCTGGCGCCCATGAAGCCGGCGCCGATCACGGCGAGCTTTTTCACTTTGGTCGGCGGCACGTTCTGCGGACGGCGCGCGCCCTTGTTCAGTTCCTGCATCGACAGGAACAGGCTGCGAATCATCGCGGCGGCTTCGTTGGAGCGCAGTACTTTCGTGAAGTAGCGCGACTCGACGCGCAGTGCCGCATCGATCGGCAACTGCAGGCCTTCATAGACGCAGCTCATGATGGCGCGCGCCGCCGGGTAATTGTCGTAGGTCTCGCGGCGGTAGATCGCATTGCCCGCCGGGAACATCTGCATGCCCATCTTGGAGAACACCGGTCCGCCGGGAAGCTTAAAGCCCTTCTCGTCCCAGGGCGCGATGGCCTTGCCGCCGCCCTTGATCCAGTCCTTGGCCGCCTTGATCATGTCGGCCGCCGGGACGATCGCGTGAATGAGATTGAGCGCCTTGGCCCTGGCAAGGTTGATCGCCTCGCCCTTCAGCAGCAGCTGCATCGCATCCTGCGGCGAGACGATACGCGGCACGCGCTGGGTGCCGCCGGCGCCGGGGAACAGGCCGACCTTCACTTCGGGCAGACCGAGCCGGGTCTTCGGGTTGTCGGCGGCAACGCGATAGTGACAGGCCAGCGTCAGTTCAAAACCGCCGCCGAGCGCGAGACCATTGATCGCGGCGACCCACGGCTTCCCTGAAATTTCGATGTTGCGATACACCTGCGAGAAGCGGCGGCTCTGGTCGAACAGCATCTGGTTGGCGGCCTCTTCGCCCTTGGCCTTGAGCAGATCGGCATATTGATGGGCCATGCCTTCGAGCATCGACAGATCAGCGCCGGCGCACAGCGCCTCCTTGCCCGAGGTGATGACGACGCCTTTGACGGCGGCGTCGGCGGTGGTCTGCTTGACGATCTCCTCGAGTTCGGTGGCCGAGGTCTCGTCGAGCACGTTCATCGAACGGCCGGGCGTGTCCCAGGTGACGAGCACGATGCCGTCGGCGTCGGTTTCCAGCTTGAAATTCTTGAAGGCCATGTGTTGCTCCCAAATCGATTTTTGATCGTAGGGTGGGCAAAGGCGCGCTTCGCGCCGTGCCCACCATTTTGATCGGGGTGTTGGTCTTGGTGGGCACGCTTCGCTTTGCCCACCCTACGGATTAAGCGTCAGACCCGCTCGATGATGGTCGCGGTGCCCATGCCGCCGCCGATGCACAGCGTCACCAGCGCGGTCGACTTGTTGGTGCGCTCGAGCTCATCGAGCACGGTGCCCAGGATCATCGCACCTGTCGCGCCCAGGGGATGGCCGAGCGCGATTGCGCCGCCATTGACGTTGATCTTGGAGCTGTCGATGTCGAAGGCCTGCATGTAGCGCAGCACCACCGAGGCAAAGGCCTCGTTGAGTTCGAACAGGTCGATGTCCGACTTCTTCATGCCGGAGCGCTCGAACAGCTTTTCGGTGACGTCGACCGGGCCGGTCAGCATCATCGCGGGCTCGGATCCGATATTGGCAAAGGCACGGATTTTCGCGCGCGCCTTCAGGCCGTGCTTGGCGCCGGCTTCCTTGCTGCCGAGCAGCACGGCGCCCGCGCCGTCGACGATGCCGGACGAATTGCCGGCATGGTGCACGTAATTGATGCGCTCGACTTCGGGGTGCGACTGGATCGCGACCGCATCGAAGCCGCCCATCTGGCCCATCGCCACGAACGACGGCTGCAACTGGCCGAGCGACTGCATCGTCGTGGTCGGGCGCATGTGCTCGTCCTTCGCAAGGATGGTGAGGCCGTTGATGTCCTTCACCGGCACCACGGAGTTCTTGAAGCGGCCCTCGTCCCAGGCCTTAGCGGCGCGCTGCTGGCTCTGCACAGCGTAGGCGTCGACGTCGTCGCGCGAGAAGCCGTATTTGGTGGCGATCAGGTCGGCCGAGACGCCCTGCGGCATGAAATAGGCCGGCACCGCCATCGAGGGATCCATCGGCCAGGCGCCGCCGGAGGCGCCGATGCCGACGCGGCTCATGGATTCGGCGCCGCCGCCGATCACGAGCTCATGCTGGCCGGCCATGACCTGGGCGGCGGCAAAATTCACAGCATCGAGGCCGGAAGCACAGAAGCGGCTGATCTGGACGCCGGGGACGGCCTGGCCGAGGCCGGCCTTGAGCGCCGCAAAGCGCGCGATGTCGGAGCCGGCCTCGCCGACTGGATCGACCACGCCGAGCACGACGTCGTCGACGACGTCGACGGCGAGATTGTTGCGCTCCTTCAGCGCCTGCAGCGGCACGGTGGCCAGCGCCAGCGCGGTCACTTCATGCAGCGAGCCGTCGGCCTTGCCGCGGCCGCGCGGGGTGCGAACGTGATCGTAGATATATGCCTCAGGCATGGTTTTCTCCCGGTTCGGTCTCGGCCCTGATCGAGCCAGACGAATTTCAGAACATTCCACCGTCATTGCGAGGAGCGTAGCGACGAAGCAATCCATGCTTCCTTTGTGGGTCTATGGATTGCTTCGCTGCGCTCGCAATGACGATGCGTATTTGCAGGACGCTTCAGAACGCTTCCGCCGCCAATTCCATGGTCGTCGCGCAGCCGGTCTGGATGCGCGCAAGGTGCACCGTCGTTTCCGGCAGCATCCGCTCCATGAAGAAGCGGCCGGTCACCAGCTTGGTGGTCAGATAGGGCGTGGCCCCGCCGGACGCAATCTTGTCCTGCGCCACCTTGGCCATCTTTGCCCACATATAGGCAAAGGTGACGAGGCCGAATAATTGCATGTAGTCGGTGGCGGCGGCACCCGCATTGTCGGGCTTGGTCAGCGCGTTCTGCATCAGCCAGCCGGTGGCCTGTTGCAGATGGCCGAGTGCGGCCGAGAGCGGGGTGACGAACGGCTTCATGGCGTCATCGCCGCCGTGCTCCTTGGCGAAGGCTCCGACCTCGCCGAAGAACGCCATCACGGCGCGGCCGCCGTCGCGCGGCAGTTTGCGCCCGACGAGGTCGAGCGCCTGAATGCCATTGGCGCCTTCATAGAGCATGGCGATGCGCGCATCGCGCACGAACTGCTCCATGCCGTGTTCGGCGATGTAGCCGTGGCCGCCATACATCTGCTGCGCCAGCACCGAATTGGAGAATCCGACATCGGTCATTACGCCCTTCATGACCGGCGTCATCAGGCCCATGTGGTCGTCGGCCTCCTGGCGATCCTTCGGGTCGCTTGAGCGGTGGGCGACGTCGCTCTTCAGCGCGGTCCACACCACCATCGCGCGGGCCGCCTCGTTGAAGGCGCGGATCGTCAGCAGCACGCGGCGCACGTCGGGATGCACGATGATCGGATCGGCCGGCTTGTCCGGATCTTTCGCCCCCGTCAGCGACCGGCCCTGCAGGCGCTCGCGCGCATAATTGACCGCGTTCTGATAGGCGACCTCGGATTGCGCGAGGCCCTGCACCGCGACGCCGAGGCGGGCCTCGTTCATCATCACGAACATGCCCTGCATGCCCTTGTTCTCTTCGCCGATCAGCCAGCCGGTGGCGCCGTCGTAATTCATCACGCAGGTGGAATTGCCGTGAATGCCCATCTTGTGCTCGATCGAGCCGCAGGACACGCCGTTGCGTGCGCCGAGCGAGCCGTCGGCATTGACCAGCACCTTCGGCACCACGAACAGCGAGACGCCCTTGATTCCCGCAGGTGCGCCTTCGATGCGCGCCAGCACCAGATGGATGATGTTGTCGGCGATATCATGCTCGCCGGCCGAGATGAAGATCTTGGTGCCCGTGATCTTGTAGCTGCCGTCGGCCTGCTTGGCGGCCTTGGTGCGGAGCAGACCAAGATCGGTGCCGCATTGCGGCTCGGTGAGGTTCATGGTGCCGGTCCACTCGCCCGCCACCATCTTCGGCACGAACATCTTCTTCTGTTCGGGCTTGCCGTGCACCATCAATGCCGCGGTCGCGCCCATGGTGAGGCCGCCATACATCGAAAACGCCATGTTGGCCGAGCTCTGGAATTCGGTCACGACCTGGCTCAGCGTGACCGGCAGCCCCTGCCCGCCATATTCTGAAGGCGCCGACAGCCCGAGCCAGCCGCCCTCGGCGACCTGCTTGAAGGCTTCCTTGAAACCTTTCGGCGTGGTGACGCGGCCGTCATCGTGGCGGACGCAGCCTTCGAGATCGCCCACCCGGTTCAGCGGCTGCAGCACTTCTTCGGAAAGCTTGGCCGCTTCACCGAGGATCGCTTCGCGGACATCGGCTGACGCGTCGGTGAAGCCAGGGAGATTGTCGTAGCGGTCGATCTGGAACACGTCGTTGAGCAGGAAGGTGACGTCTTCAACAGGGGCTTTGTAAGTCGGCATGGTGTTCTCCCGGCAGGGCAGAATGAAATGGCTGATTACGTTTCAGGTGAAAGTCGGCAGGCCAGCAGGCGCTTTATTTAAAGGTGGACCTTATCCGGTTCCGGACGACACGGCCTCACCCTTTTGCGAGTTGCGCGCCCATCAATTGATGCAGCAGGTTCATCGCCTTGAGCGGCCGCACCATCACCTTGAAATGCGTGATCTTGCCATCCGCGAAGGTGATGATGTCGACGCCGTTGATCACGATGCCGTCGATTTCTTTTTCGAATTCGAGCACGGCGCCATTGTCGCTGCGCCATTCGCCGACATATCTGAATCCCGGGCCGCCCAGGACTTTCTCGGCGCTCGATAGATATTTGAAGGTGATGTCACGCCCGCGCTGCGGGGTATGGACCACGGGACTCTCGAACACCGCGTCGGGATGCAGGAGATCCCACAGCGCCGTCTGGTCGTGCGACTTCATGTAGCCGTACCATTTGTCGAGTGCAGTCACGGTCATGATGCGTCTCCGATCGGCTCAAAACAGGTTCAGCCCAATCTTTATGCACGTTGACGCATATGCAACTTTATGCATAAAGTCAACGCGGCAATTTGATCGTGAGACGGGCCCCTTCTACTTTGCATGGGGTTGTTTTCGCGATTTTTGGAAGGATCGGCGTAGTGGCGCTCGGTGACGCAATCCTTGCTTGTCTGACGGAGCGTCCGATGTCGGGCTATGAGCTCGCCAAGACGTTCGATTCCTCGATCGGGTTCTTCTGGAAGGCCGACCACCAGCAGATCTATCGCGAACTCTCAAAACTCAGGGACCGCGGCCATATCCAGGGCCACGAGGTGGTCCAGTCCGGCAAGCCCAACAAGCTGGTCTATACGCTGACACAAGAGGGCCGGGCCGCGCTGCGGCACTGGGGCGCCCGGCCGAGCAGCCCGCCAATGATGAAGGACGATCTCCTGGTGCGGCTGTGCGCGCTCGACAGCTTCGACATCGAGCCCTTGCGCGCCGACCTGATGGCGCGGCTGGAACATCACCGCGACCGCTACGCCCGCTACGAGCGCATTCTGAACAAGCTGTTTCCGGACGGCAAAGCCACCTCCGTCGCCGATACCGGCAAGCTGCTGGGACTGCGCATCGGCCTGCGCCACGAACAAGCCGTGGCGGAATGGTGCGAAGAGGCGATCGAGACCCTGGCCGCCGTCGCGAAACCTGCTCCCATCCTGCTGCTCGAAGACACCAGCCGCGAAAGCAACGGCTGAGCAGCAGCGGAACCCGGCTGGTCGGGTTCCAAGTTAACTTTCGGGCCGTCCGGCCCCATTCCTTAACCCGTTATTTACCGTAACGCGAAAAAGTCAGGTTCTGAGGCAGACGACCTGCGCGAAATTCGATTGTCTCCTGGTTGGGACGCGCGGGGAGGCTGAAGGCGCAGGAAGCGCCGGAGTCAGAACCGGACGAGAGCATGAATTCGCGCGTATCGTGGAGTGTAGAGGGCATCGATCCATCGGTCCGCGAAAGGGCCGAGGCTGCCGCGCGGCGCGCTGGCATGTCGCTGAGCGACTGGCTCAATTCCACCATCGGTGATTCCGCCCCTCCCAATTTCCGTGCGTCCTATGACGAGCAGCCGGCGATGCCGAGCGCGGAGAGCCGCGAGGTTGCGGACATTCACCAGCGGCTCGATTCGATCACCCGGCAGATCGATCAGATTTCCCGCCCCGCCCCGCGGAGCGACGCGCCCCGAACCGAAGCGCCCCGCGCTGAGCCGACCGTCGCGCGGCAGCTGAACGACGCCATTTCGCGCCTCGATGCGCGGCTGTCGCAGATTTCAAACCACGCTCCCCGCCAGCCAACGATGCAGGACAGGCAGCGCCAGACCGACCTGGTCGAGCGCGCCGCAGCCCAGGTCTATCGTCCCTCGCCGCCGCTGAGCCCGACGTCGTTTGATTCGGCGATCGCCGAAATCGCCGCGCGCCAGAACGAACTGGACGGGGTGCCGTCCCGGCAGATGCCGCCGCGCAGCGCGCCGCCGATGGCGGCAGGGATGCCGCCGATGGCGCCGAGCGCCCCTGCCATGGCTTATGCGCCACCGATCCAGCCGCCTGCACCGGCGCCCGCACCTGCTCCCATGCCCGCCGGTCCGGATTTTTCGTCGCTGGAACGGCATCTGCTCAAGATCACGAGCCAGATCGAGGCGATGCAGCGCCCCGACAATGTCGAGCAGTCGATTGCGGCCTTCCGCACCGAGCTTGCCGATATCCGACGCGCCATTACCGAAGCGATGCCGCGCCAGGCGATCGATTCGATCGAGAACGAAATCCGCTCGCTGTCGCGCCGGATCGACGAAACCCGCCAGAACGGCACCGATGCCAACGTGCTGGCCAACCTCGAGCGCGCGCTCGGCGAAATCTACGACGCGCTGCGCTCGCTGAAGCCGGCCGAGCAACTCGCGGGCTATGACGATGCGATCCGCAATCTCGGCACCAAGCTCGACCTGATCCTGCGTACCAACGACGATCCGTCGACGGTGCGTCAGCTCGAAGACGCGATCTCGGCGATGCGGGCGATCGCCTCCAACGTTGCGTCCAACGATGCGCTGGCAAGGGTTTCCGACGATCTGCATGCGCTGTCGGCCAAGGTCGATCAATTGTCCCGCGCCGGCGACAACAGCGAGTCGCTGGCCAGCCTCGAACAACGCATCGCCGCGCTGACCTCGTCGATCGAAACGCGCGAGCGGCCGGTCGCAAGCGACAATTCCGAATATATCGAAGGCGCGCTGCGCTCGCTGTCCGAACGCCTGGATCGGATCCCGGCCGGCAACGACAATGCTTCGGCATTCACCCATCTCGAACAGCGCGTGACCTATCTGCTGGAACGCCTGGAGACCTCCGGCAGCCAGGGCGGTTCTGGCGGCGGCAATCTCGGGCGCGTCGAGGAAGGGCTGCAGGACATCCTGCGCCATCTCGAACACCAGCACGCGAATTTGGCCAGGCTCGCCGACAACACCAGCAGCTATGCGGCACCGCAGTCGATGGATTCCGGCATCGTCGAAGCCGTCAAGCGTGAGCTGTCGGACATCCGTTTCAACCAGTCGGAAACCGACCGCCGCACCCAGGATTCGCTGGAGACGGTTCACAGCACGCTCGGCCATGTGGTCGATCGGCTGGCGATGATCGAAGGCGATTTGCGCGCGGTTCGCGCCGCACCGCCCGTGGCAGCGCCGGCCCCTGCTGCATACGAAGCCCGCGAAGAAGCGCCGCGCGCGATGATGCCGCCGCCGAGCTTTGCACCGCCGGCCTATGTCCCTCAGGCTCAGCCGCAGGCCTTTGCGCCGCAGCCGAAACCGGAATTGCCGAATCCCGCAGCCTCCCAGGAGCATTTTACCGCCGCGCCGCGCGACTTCCATACCGCGGAGCCGGTAGCGCCGCCGGCCATTCCGCCGATGACGCCGCGCGCCATAAGCGAAATCCTTGAGCCGCACGCAGCCCCGCCGCGCACCGCGATCGCGCCGGAATTGCCGCCGGATCATCCGCTGGAGCCGGGCACACGGCCGACCGCACGGGCGTCGTCGCCATCGGAGCGGATCGCCGCATCCGAAAGCGTGATCAACGAAATTTCCGCGGCCGCCAAGGAGCCGGTCAGTTCGTCGAGCTTCATCGCCGCCGCCCGCCGTGCCGCGCAGGCTGCTGCCGCCGCGCCCGCCAACGAGAAGGCGGCCAAGGCCGCTGCGAAGGCCGCCTCGAAGGCTACTTCGAAGACCTCCGCCAAGGTTACGGCCATCGACAACGGCAAGACCGACGGCAAGGAGCCGTCGAACATCACTTCCAAGATCCGCTCGCTGCTGGTCGGCGCGAGCGTATTCGCGATCGTGCTTAGCACCTTCCAGCTGGCGATGACGCTGCTCGACACCGGCAGCGCGCCGCAAATACCGCAGATGGAATCCACCGATCCGGCGCCGGCCTCAAAGGCGCCGGCCGAGAACAGCGCCAAGCCCGCCATGCCGGCACCGGCTGGGCCCTCCATGATGTCGCCCGCCCCGATCGGACGGCAATCGAACAACTCCTCCGCACCGAACACGCTGGATGGCGCGCAAGTCGCTATTCCCCAATCCACGATTCCTCAGGCCATAATTCCTCAAGCCGCTATTCCGCAGACCGCGATCCCGCCGCAGGCGGCGATGTCCATCCCGCCGCAGGCGGTGATGTCGCCGATCAATGCCGGCGATATCACCGGCGCGCTCCCGGCCCTGCCAGCGAGCGGCAAGCCTGGAATGGTGCAGGTGCCGCCGGGCGAGCAACTGCCCGATGGCATCGGCGGGCCGATGCTGCGCGCCGCTGCGCTGAAGGGCGATCCGACCGCAGCCTATGAAGTCGGCGTGCGCTTTGCCGAGGGCAAGGGCGTGGCAGCCAATCTCGACGAAGCCGCGAAATGGTATGACCGCGCGGCGCAAGCCGGCGTGGTGCCCGCGATCTTCCGGCTCGGCACCTTCTACGAGAAGGGCATGAGCGTCAAAAAGGACGCCGATGTCGCGCGGCGTTACTATCTGCAGGCGGCCGAACGCGGCAACGCCAAGGCGATGCACAATCTGGCCGTTCTCGACGCCGATGGCGGCGGCAAGGGCGCCAACTACAAGGTCGCGTCGCAATGGTTCCGCAAGGCCGCCGATCGCGGCGTCGCCGACAGCCAGTTCAACCTCGGCATCCTCTATGCCCGCGGCATCGGGGTCGAGCAGAACCTCGCCGAATCCTTCAAATGGTTCAGCCTCGCTGCCGCGCAGGGCGATGCGGATTCCGGCCGCAAGCGTGACGATATCGCCAAGCGCCTCGACGCCCAGTCGCTGGCCGCGGCCAAGCTCGCGATCCAGACCTTTACGCCGGAGCCGCAGCCCGACGCCGCCGTTAACGTGGCGACCCCGGCCGGTGGCTGGGACCCGGCGCCTGCGCCCGCAGCTGCGACCAAACCCGCCGCCAAGCAGGCTTCGACCAAGCGCGCCGCAGCCTCGGCGGCGGCGCCGCTGGCATCGACCCGATAATCCCTCCATATAAAGCCGTATGATCTGACGGGGCCGGCGTGGCCTCGCGCGGCTTTGCAGTGAGGATCGATTGTCTGCCGAAGATGGTCAGGACGGGGAAGGCCGTTTCCGAAGGTCGCCGACCGGGCCTTCGGTCGCGCCGCCGCGCAAGCCGGCCGAGCACTCCGCGCCTTCGCCGTGGCGATCTGCTCCGCTGCCGCCTCCTCCTCCGCAGCAACCGCGCACGGTGCGGAGCCAATGGCCGCTCGGCTCCATTCTCATCTTCGTTCTTTTGCTTGCCGGCATCGCCATCCAGGCCTATCGCGACCTCTCGCGGCCCGATGCCTGGGATTACTGGAAGGACCAGTATGTCTCGCCGAGCCTGACGTCCTCCGCGGTCGCCAAACTCGATCTCGATGGCGCCGCGCGTGACCGGCGTGCCCTGTTCATCAAGGGGGAGATCGGACCCGGGGCCGCAAGATGGTTCCGCGAGAAACTGGACGAGGCCCAGCTTGCCGCCGGCGACGTGATCCTGATGTCTTCGCCCGGCGGCGATTTGAATCAGGCCGCGATCATTGGCGAGATCATTCGCTCGCGCGGACTGATCACGGCGGTCGGCACCGCCGATGCCGCGGGCCGCGTCAAACCCTCCTATTGCGCCAGCGCCTGCGTGCTCGTCTATGCCGGCGGCAAGAGCCGCATCGGCGTGTTGGGTTCAGGCTTGGGCGTGCACCGGTTTACCACGACAAAGCAAGTGGATGATCCGCTCGCCGAAGCCCAGAAGATATCAGGCGCGGTGCTGGGCTATATGACCAAAATGGGGGTTTCGTCGTCGGTCGTGCAGGCGATGTCCGAGACCAAGGACATCCGCTGGCTTGCGCCCAAGGAGGCGCTCGCCATGAACCTCGTCACCGATCCCCTCGGAAAGCCCTGATTGCTGTCGTCCCGGCCTTGAGCCGGGACCCATAGCCACCGGCCGCAATTGTCTTGCGCGCTAAACGTTATCTTCCTCGTTCAACAAGGCAGGCCGCGGAGTGGGTCCCGGCTCAAGGCCGGGACGACGAAAATTATTCACCACCCCCGCCGCGCATGTGTGCAGGTGCGGCAAATAATTGCCTTCCGGGGCATTCTTTAGTCCCCCCTGCCACTGATCTGGGTTATGCAAAGATGCGGCAACCGGTCCGCGTGCGCTGACCCTGCGCGCCAATCGGATTCCACTGCCGGCAAATGCTCGAAACCATGCCCTGGGCGGCCGTTAGGCCAGGTCAGCGGCAGACAACGAGAAGCAGACGCGCGTGCAGCTCTACCTTCCGATCGCAGACATTCCCGTCAATGTTTTCCTCATCCTGGCGATGGGCGCGGCGGTTGGTTTCGTCTCCGGCATGTTCGGCATCGGCGGCGGCTTCCTGATGACGCCGCTGTTGATCTTCGTCGGCATCGCGCCCGCGGTCGCCGTCGCCTCGGTCGCGAGCCACATCGCGGCTTCCTCCTTCTCGGGCGCGATATCCTATTGGAGGCGACGATCCATCGATCCCATTCTGGCGTTGGTCTTGTTGACCGGCGGTACCGTCGGGACGGCGCTCGGGGTCTGGACGTTTACGCTGCTGCGCTCGCTCGGCCAGCTCGATCTGTTGATCGCGACGTCCTACGTCATCCTGCTGACGACGGTCGGCGGGCTGATGTTCTGGGAAGGCCTGCGCGCGCTGCTGCGGACCCGCCGCGGCGGCGCGGCGACGATACGCCGCCCCGGCAGCCATGGCTGGATTCACGGCCTGCCGCTGAAGATGCGCTTCAAGCGCTCGAAGATCTACCTGTCCGTGATCCCCGTCGTCGTGATCGGCCTGATCATCGGCTTCATCGGCGCCGTCATGGGAATCGGCGGCGGCTTCATCCTGGTGCCGCTGATGATCTACGTGCTGCGGGTGCCGACTTCGACCGTGGTCGGCACCTCGATGGTGCTGACGCTGGTGACGATGATATTCGCCACCCTGCTGCATGCGGTGACCAATCATCTGGTCGACGCCGTGCTGGCGCTGATCCTGATGATCGGCGGCGTGACCGGCGCCCAGTTCGGCGCGCGCGCCGGCCAGAAGATCCGCGGTGAACATCTGCGGCTGCTGCTCGGGCTTCTGGTGCTCGCCGTCGGTATCCGCTTTGCCGTCGAACTGGTGATCCGGCCGGCCGATCTGTTCACGATCCGCGAAACGGGAGGCGGGGTATGAGCGCGCGCGCCTCGCTCATCGTGGCAAGTCTCGTGCTGGGTGCTGCGCTCGCCATTTCGCCGGCATGCGCCGAGCGGCTGATCGTGTCGGTGTCGAACCACCGCGTCACGGTGACGCCGAATTATTCCGGCGAGGAGCTGGTGCTGTTCGGCTCGGTCGAAAAGGACGCGCAGACGCCGGCCGGCCGCAACAATTACGATCTGGTCGTGACCGTCAGCGGACCCCGCGCCGACATGGTGACACGGCGCAAGGAGCGCAAGTTCGGCATCTGGATCAACACCGACTCCCGGCAATTCCTCAAAGTGCCGACCTATCTCGCGCTGTTTTCCAACCGGCCGTTCGACGCCATCGCCTCACCCGAAGTGCAGCGGCGGCAACAACTCGGGCTCAACAATGTCCTGCTGACCCAGCGCGTCGGTCCTGATTTTGCCGACGTCGTGCCCAACGATCCGTTCCGCAGCGCGTTCGTGCGGCTGCGTACCCAGCACGGGCTTTATCGCGAGGAACAATCGGCGGTGACGTTCCTGACGCCGACGCTGTTCCGCACCGGCATTCCGCTGCCGGGCGAGGTGCCGATCGGCACCTACGACGTCGAAATCAAGCTGTTCGCCGACGGCGCGCTGGTCACGCGCACCGAAACCGCGTTCGAGATCGTCAAGGTCGGTTTCGAACAGTTCATCGCCAACGCCGCCCACAACAATGGTTTCGCCTACGGGCTGGTGACGGCCTTCATGGCGCTGATGACGGGCTGGATGGCGTCGATCGTGTTCCGGAAGGATTGAGCTAACCCCTCATGGTGAGGAGGCGCGCTTGCGCCGTCTCGAACCATGAGGCCCGCGGCCCATCCTTCGAGACGCGCGCAAGAGCGCGCTCCTCAGGATGAGGTCGGTGGATGTGGCTCACTTGCTTTCGACCCGCCGATCAGCGTGATGGAAACCGTCATAACGCACTCCTTTGCGACGAAGAACCCGCCACCGCAGCACCAGCGGCTTTGCCGGGCCGCGTCACCAGATAAATCCCGAGCGCCACCGGAATGATCCCGAGCAGGTCGCGGAATTCGACGTGCTCGCCGAGCACGAGGAAGGCGAACAGCATGCCGAGCGGCGGCATCAGGAAGTGATAGGCGCTGGCAGCGGTGGCGCCGCAGACTTTCAGCAGGTGGAACCACAACAAATAGGCCAGGATCGATCCGCCTAGCACCAGGAAGGCGAATGCGCCGAGCAGCCGCGCGCTCGGCACGATGTCGCTGACGCTGGAAAACGTGAGGGCGAACGGCAGCAGTGCCAGGCCGCCGGAGAGATTCTGCACGCCGTTGCCGACCCACAGGCTGCCCTTCGGCGCCAGGACCTTGAACAGGATGGTGCCGACCACGATCGAGGCGAGCGACGCCAGCGTGTAGACGATGCCGTCCACGCTGTCTGACCCAACCGACATGCGATGCCAGACGATGAAGCCGACGCCTGATATGCCGAGCAAGAGTCCCGTTACCTTGCGCCAGGTCAGCGCCTCGCCGAGAAACACCGCGGCGGCGACAGCGGTGAACACCGGATTGGCGCTGACGATCAGGCCGCCAAGGCCGGCGGATACGGTCTTGAGGCCGGTGTAGCCGAGCCCGAGATAGAGCGCGTTGTTGGCGACGCCGAGTACGGCGAACACGGCCACGTCGCGCCAGCTGAGCTGCCATCCCTCGCCCCGAAGTGCGGATATGCCGAGGATCAGGACGCCCGCGAGCAAGAACCGCGTCGTGAGCAGGATCAGCGGCGGACAATCGGTGACGCCGATCTTGCCGGCGACGAAGGCAAAGCTCCAGAGCAGGCAGAACAGCGTGATCGTGAGCGGCAGCCAGTTGAAACCGGCGCGGGGAACGGTAATCGAGGGCGCGAGCGACATGGAGAGTCTCCTTTGCCCATGATGTAGGCCCGCGCCTTGATATTTAGAAATTAAATGATAGACTGACATCCAGTGGATTTTTGAATACTCTTTTTCTGAAGAGCGGAGGCGAGCCATGGCCATGCTCGATCTGGAACTGCTGCGCAGCTTCGTCTCGGTGGTGGATTCCGGCGGCTTCACCCGCGCCGGCGAGCGCGTCCACCGCACCCAGTCGACCGTCAGCCAGCAGATCAAGCGGCTGGAGGAGGACGTCGGCCAGCCGTTGCTGAACCGGAGCGGCAAGGACGTCACGCCGACCGAGTCCGGCGAACGGCTGCTGTCCTATGCGCGGCGGCTGCTGTCGCTCGCGGAAGAGGCCCGCGATGTGCTGACGCGCCCCGGCAGTGAAGGCGCGATCCGGCTCGGCGTGCCCGAAGATTTTGCCGCCTACCGGCTGGCGAAGTTGCTGGCGGCGTTTTCGCGCTCGCATCCGCAGCTGCGGATGGATGTCCGCTCCGACCAGAGCACTTACCTGAAGCGCGATCTCGAACGCGGCGAGCTCGATCTGGCGCTGTTCAAACGCGCCGCCGGCGAGAAGGTCGGCATCGCGGTGTGGCCCGAGCGCGTGCACTGGGTCACCAGCAAGAGCCGGCCGCGCGACACCAGCACGGGCTCGGTGCCGCTGATCGGTTTTCCCACCGGCTGCCTCTATCGCTCGCGCGCGATCCACGCGCTGGAAAGTGCCGGCCGCGCCTGGCACATGGCCTACACGTCCTCCAGCCTCTCCGGCATCCAGGCCGCGGTTGCCGCCGGCATGGGGCTGAGCATCCTGTCCGAAATGGCGATCCAGGCCGACCATCGCGTGCTGACCGCGAAAGACGGTTTTGCGCCGATCGACCGAACCGAAGTCGCGCTGGTCGCCGCACCGGATGCCAGCCCCGCCACGTTGCGGCTCGCCGATCGGCTGGCGGAGTTTTGCAATGCGGTGCAGGCAAAGGCGGCGTAGCTTGCGGCGAACGCGGCACGCCCCCTCTCCCGCTTGCGAGGGCTGGGGTGCGCACCAAGTAACGCATGCCGAATGGTGCGTCGGGGGATCAGTTTACTTTCATGTTGCCGGCGCCATCGACATCGCTGGCAGGATTGTATCCGGAGTCGTGCAGGTTCTTGAGGTACACCCGCTGCGACGGGGCACCGGCCGGCGCAAAACCCCCGGCCATG
Organism: Bradyrhizobium sp. AUGA SZCCT0182; assembly: GCF_018130185.1. Classification (NCBI taxonomy): domain Bacteria; kingdom Pseudomonadati; phylum Pseudomonadota; class Alphaproteobacteria; order Hyphomicrobiales; family Nitrobacteraceae; genus Bradyrhizobium; species Bradyrhizobium sp. AUGA SZCCT0182. The sequence goes on from NZ_JAFCLY010000034.1 coordinate 50,395, forward strand.
GAAGCGTTGGCGTCGTGGGGGTGGCGGCGCTGCGTTCCAGCCACCCTGGCTCCGGCCCGTGCATTGTACGCACCGTTTTCAAAATTCGCGGCGCTCGCACCTGCTGGGCCGCCCGGCTCCGCCATCATCTTGCTGGCGGGGGTCGGCGCGCCTTTGTTCAGGACATCGCGATCCGGATACATTGCGCAGTCCGTGCACTGCGCAAACGCTGCGGACGACAGAGCGACCGACATCAAGGATGCGGCAACGAGTGTTTTGTAGTTCATGGTATTTGCTCCATGGTTAAGCGAGTTACAGCTCGCTTTGTTTTGTAATTGGCCCGTTGTCCCGGAGGGACAACCCGGCTCTCCCGCCGAGGCCTGATGCGTTTTTCGAGGTAGTCGATGAACCCCGTTGACGCATTGGAGTCGCGGCACGCATGGAGGACACCGACTCCCTTTCGGCCGTCGCCGAACTCCATGTGCCGTTGTCGATAGCTTGGCGCGGTGCTGTTGCGCCAATCAACAATGGCTCACCGCATAGTGAAACGGAGTTGACTCACAATTTCGAAATCTACCGATAGATTCGGTCGCAGACGCTGATGCGCGTTCGCTTGGCTTTGGCTCGTATCAGCTTTGGTTCGTATCAACGGTGAGCTGCGGTCGCTCTCTCAGTAACACCGCGACGCTGCGATCGCGTGCAGTCTGTTGTCGCCGAGCACGTGCGCCATCAGGCCCGGTGTCTGGAATATCTTTGCAAACGCCGGATCGCGGATGCTGAGGCCGCCGGTATAGGCGCCGAACGCCGGCATTACCGCGCGTTCGCCGTCGCAGGCGAAGCATCGCCGCTCCATCGAACGGCCGCGAGTGGCGATTCGGGCCTTGGGGTGCAGATGGCCCGCGATCTCGCCTGACGCGCCCGTGGGCTCATGACGGAACGTGATGTTGCCGATCGCGACGTCACTGGCGACGACGCCGCCGAGATCGGACGGCAACGCCGGATCATGATTGCCCGCGATCCAGATCCAGTCGCGCCGCGCCTGCATCGCCGCAAGCGCCTCGCGATCGGGCACCGACAGCCGCTCATGCGCGTCGCGGTCGTGAAAACTGTCGCCGAGCGCGATCACCATGCGCGGGTCGTGCCGCGCGATCACGGCGGCAAGCCGGCTCAGCGTCGCCACCGTGTCGTAAGGCGGCAGCAGCACGCCGCGCGCGGCGAAGCTGGAGCCTTTTTCCAGATGCAGGTCGGAAACGACCAGCAGGCGCTGTTCCTGCCAGAACAGCGCGCCGGAGAGATCGGCGAGGAAAGTGACATCCGCAATCGCAACCTTCGAAACCCGCGCCATTTGATCATCGTCCGAAGATTGCGCCGCTGCCGTCACGTTCTACCCTGTCGCTTCCTTGACGAGTTCCTCGGCGGCTTCCGCCAGCAACTCGTCAGCCGCTTCGCCATAAACTGACTCGCGGCCGATTTCCAGCATCACCGGCACCGCCAGCGGCGAAACACGGTCGAGTTCCCGGTGGATGATTCGGCCCTGAATACGCGACAGCATATCACCGAGCCGCTTGAGATCGAGCAGTCCGGTGGCGGCATCGGCACGCGCGGCGCGCAGCAGCACATGGTCGGCCTGGTGTTTGCGCAGCACGTCGTAGATCAAATCGGTCGAGAACAGCACCTGGCGGCGGGATTTTTCTTCGCCGGTGAAGCGCCGCGCGATCAGGCCTGATATCACCGCGCAGGTGCGGAAAGTGCGCTTCATCAGTGCGGATTCGGCAAGCCACGCCTCGAGATCGTCGCCCAGCATGTCCGGATCGAACAAAGCGTTGAGATCGAGCTTGCCATGGCGGATCATGAACGACATGTCGCCGAGCCCCCACACCGCGACCGCATATTCATTGGCGACAAAGCCGAGCGGCCGCACCCGCGCCCGCTCCATCCGCCGCGTCAGCAACATGCCGAGCGTCTGGTGCGCCAGCCGCCCCTCGAAGGGATAGCAGATCAAATAATGCTTGTTGCCGCGCGGGAAGGTTTCGATGAGCAATTCCCGCACCGCCGGCACGCGCGAAAAATGCCGTTGCAGCGACAGCCAGTCGCGCACCTGATCGGGCAGCGCGTTCCAGGCACGCTTGTCGTCGAGCAATTTACGCACGCGCTCGGCGAGATAGGTCGACAACGGAAACTTGCCGCCCATATAAGACGGCACCTTGGCATCCGCGTCGTTGGCACGGGAGACGTAGACCTGATCTTCGGCGAGCGCCTCATAGCGCACCACCTCGCCGCCGAACACAAAGGTGTCGCCGACCACCAGTCCCTCGATGAAATATTCCTCGATCTCGCCGAGCATCCGCCCGCCGCGTCCAAGTGGGCCTGATGATCCCGAGCCGCCGCCGCGCGAACGCACCAGACGCACTTTCAGCATCGGTTCTTCGACGATGGTGCCGACGTTGAGGCGATAGCTCTGCCGCACGCGGGGATTGGCGACGCGCCAGCGGCCTTGCTTGTCCTGCTTGATGCGCGCGAAGCGCTCATAGGTTTTCAGCGCGTAACCGCCGGTGGCGACGAAATCGACCACGTCGTCGAAATCGGTTCGCGTCAAACCAGAGTAAGGCGCCGATGTCAGTACCTCCGCATAGAGCTCATCGGAAAGAAACGGCTCGCCGCAGGCGCACCCCAACACGTGCTGCGCCAGCACGTCGAGCGCGCCGATCCGTAACGGCGGGGTATCCTGCGCATTCTCCGCGATCGCATCGATCGCAACCGCGCATTCCAGCACCTCGAAGCGGTTGGCCGGCACCAGCACCGCGCGCGAGGGTTCGTCCAGTCGATGGTTGGCGCGGCCGATCCGCTGCATCAGCCGCGAGGACCCCTTCGGCGCGCCGACATTGATCACGAGGTCGATGTCGCCCCAGTCGATACCGAGATCGAGCGAGGAGGTGCAGACCACGCCGCGCAATTTGCCGGCCGCCATCGCGTCCTCGACCTTGCGGCGCTGCGCGACGTCGAGCGAGCCGTGATGCAGCGCAATGGCCAGGCCGTCGTCGTTCATGCGCCAGAAATCCTGGAACAGCATTTCGGCCTGGCTGCGGGTGTTGACGAACACCAGCGTGGTCTTGTTGCGCTTGATCAGCTCGTACATTTCGCCGAGCGCATGGCGGGCGCTATGCCCGGCCCATGGCAGACGTTCTTTGGTGTCGAGCATCTCGACCACGGGCGCCGCGGCGCCGCCGGCGACGACAATGTCGGCGGACTCGATTTTGCGGTCGCGCTGCGGCACCAAAAACCGCGCCAGCGATTCCGGCTCGGCCACCGTCGCCGACAATCCGATGCCGCGCATTTCGGGCGCCAGCCGCCACAGCCGCGCCAGCCCGAGCGACAGCAGGTCGCCGCGCTTGGACGTGACCAGCGCATGCAATTCGTCGAGCACGATGCGCTTCAACGAGCCGAACAAGAACGGCGCATCGTCGGACGACAGCAGCAGCGCCAGTTGCTCGGGCGTGGTGAGCAGAATGTCCGGCGGATAGCGCCGCTGCCGCTGCCGGCGCGACACCGGCGTGTCGCCGGTGCGGGTCTCGACCTTGATCGGGAGGCCCATCTCGGCGATCGGCGTCTCCAGGTTGCGCGCGATATCGACCGCGAGGGCCTTCAGGGGAGAAATGTAAAGCGTGTGTAGACCGCCGGTGCGTTGGACGCCGCGGCCGGTGGAGATGACGTTCTTTGCGCCCTCCCCTGCACCCGGTGGCGGAGTAGATAGTTCCACCAGCGTCGGCAAAAAACCCGCCAGCGTTTTGCCGGCGCCGGTCGGCGCGATCAGCAGCGCCGAGCGATCTTCACGGGCCTTGGCCAGCAGTTCCAGCTGATGTTCACGCGGCGACCAGCTGCGCGACGCGAACCACCGAAGGAAGCGCTCGGGCAGCAGCGCGGCCGGCTCGGCCGATATGGCGGGTGAGGTCAGGGGCGGCACGGCTAAGAGGTAAGCCGTCAGGATCGCTACGTCGAGGGCTACTAACCTCTCCCCGCCTGCGGGGAGAGGTCGTCGCGAAGCGTCGGGTGAGGGGGTACAGGTCTAACGTTTGACATCGATTTCGCGGAGACAGCCCCTCACCCCAACCCTCTCCCCGCAAGAGCGGGGCGAGGGAGAAGGTCCGCTACTCCGTCACGGGCTTGTCGGAAATATCCCAGTCCTTGCCGTTGAACTGCGAGATGAAGAGGGTCTTCATCGGCGTGTAGTCCTCCGGCGTGTAGCTGAAATTGACGCCGTCGAGGAAATACGGCGAGTGGAAGCCGGCCAGCGTCGTCGCTTGTTTCAACACATTGGCGCGGGTGAGATCGTCGCCGCAGCGGCGCAGGATTTCCGCCATCGACGCCACCTGGCCGTAGCCGGCGAACGCGATGGTGTTGTCAGGATCCACATTGGGCAGATATTTCTTGCGCAGCGCCTCGAACGCCATCACGTCGGGATCCTTTTCCCAGCGCGGCACGCCGACTTCCTTGGCGTAGCGGATGGCGACGATGCCGGTAGCGTTTTCGAAACCGGCGGCGCTGAGGATCGAACGTCCGGTCGAGCCTGCCGAGAGCAATTGCAGCGGCTTCCAGCCGAGTTCGACCACCTTGCGGATCGACTGCGACGACGCCTTGCCGGTCGAGATGTTGTAGAAGACGTCCGCGCCCGACTTGGAGAGATTGATCAGCTGCGAGTCGATCGTCGGCTCGGTCAGATCGTAGCTCTGCTCCATGATCACCTTGGCGGTGCCGCCGGCTTCCTCCAGAACCTTCTTGAACGGCGCCAGGAAATCGCGGCCGAAATCGTCGTTCTGGTAGAGAATGCCGATTTTGGCGTTCGGCTTCGTGGCCACGACGTACTTGGCGAGGATGCGCGCTTCGGTCGGGTACAGCGGCAGGCCCGCCATGGTCCATTTGAAATTCTTCGGATCGTTCCATTTCGACGCGCCGGTATTGAGCATCAGCTGCGGCACGCCCTTGGAGTTGAGATATTTATGCACGGCGGTCTGCGGCGCGGTGCCGAGCGAGCCGAACAGCGCCAGCACTTCGTCATTCTCCACCAGCCGCCGCGTCGCTTCCACGCATTTCGGCGCGCTGTAGCCGTCGTCCATGGTCAAGAACTTGACCTTGCGGCCGTTGATGCCGCCCTTTTCGTTCAGCATCTGGAAATAGGCCTCGCCGACCCGGCCGAGCACGCCGTAGAGCGAACCCGGGCCGGAATGCGGCACGGTCTGCCCGAGCTTGATTTCGGTATCGGTCGCGCCCGGATCGTATTTTTTCTCGGCCGCCCACACGAACGGGGCGGGCATGGCGGCGGCAGCGAGACCGGCAAGAGCGGTGGCACCGAATTGGCGCCGGGTCTGTTTGTTTTTCATGCTGTTTACTCCCTTATAGTTGTTCTTCATTGGTTATTGTCTGAAACCTGAATGCAGTGATCTGTCCTTCAGTTCGTGCGGATCGAAATTGGCTTCGACTTGCGCTGCGTGAGCCGGTATTCCCGGCATTACTGGTCCCGGCCTACCCATTGGTTGTGAGATTCCGGCTGCCCGTTTCCTTCCGCCAGTGCCCGAACTTCGTCGAATGCGGAATGGACATGCTTTTGCACCAAGGCCGCCGCCCGGGATTCGTTCCTGTCAGCAATGGCGGCCACGAACTCCTGATGATCACCCAGCGAACGGCGGCGAATGACAGGGGATGAGAAGTACTTCTGCCGCCACTGAAAGCTCATGAGAAACAAAGGCGTGAGCGTTCGAACGATGATGGCATTCTGGCTGGCCGCCGCCATTGCCAGATGAAACTCGACGTCTTCATTGGCGACATTGAGTTCGGCCTGCACCCGACTGTAATAATTGGCGACCAACCCCCGCAACCTGTTGAGATCGGCATCCGTCCTGCGCGCGCATGCGAGGCGGATCGCATGGGTTTCAAATATGACGCGGGCCTCGCTCACATCGCGCATGGTGCGCTCGTCAAACGGCAAATCCAGATTGGCCTGGATGACCAGGGAATCGAGCCCGCTGTCTTCGAGCGCGTTGCGCAGGAAAATACCGGACTTCGGCCGGCGCTCGGTCAGCCGCAGCGCATCAAGAACCGCCAACGCTTCCCGCACCGAACTGCGGGTGACGCCAAAGCGATCTGACAGCTCGCGCTCTGACGGCAGCCGGTCGCCCTTCTGCAATCGGTGATGGCGGATGAACTCGATCGTCCGCTTGACCGCTCTCGATCCTTCGCCTGCCTGCTGCGGCACCGTCATCTGATCCTACCAATCTGGTAGGTCCAGATTGGTATATCCCTATAGGTTTGTCCAGCCCGCCCCGCGGGGGGCTTCGGGTTCATTCCCCTAAGAGCAATTCTGGCGGTCAGCCCTTGGCTGCGACCGCCACCAGGCCCGGTACCGGGATGCTGTCCTCAGTGCGCGCCGACCGATCTTCGAGCACGGATAAATTCAGACCGGCCGCTTCCACCGCTTCATGCACATGGGCTGCCGCGTGGGCATAGCGCAGCCCTGCGCCGAGAATGACGCCTTCGCCGGCATGCGTCTCGGTCGTGAAGGCGAACAGGCCGCCGGCGGCGAGCACGCGGCTTGATTCCGCCAGCACCGGCGCGAGATCGGCGACATAGATCATCACGTCGGAGGCCAGGATGAGATCGGCGCTGCTGTCAGGCCTCGCGCGCAGACCTTGCACGATGTCGCCGACTTCAAGCTCCGCATAAAAGCCGGTCGAGCGGGCCTTCTCGATCATGCGCGGCGACAGATCGATGCCGATGAAATGATCGACCTCTTTGGCGAACGCCGTCGCGACGAGCCCGGTGCCGCAGCCGAGATCGATGGCGCGCTTGAAGAAGGCGGGCTTGCGGGCGGCCGCGCGCACCGACAGCACCGCCCTGAACAGCAGGTCCGGGCCGCGATAACCGAGATCGTCCACCAGCGCGGAGTTGAACCGCCGCGCGTATTGATCGAACAGCACCTGCACATAGCCTTGCGGCATCGCGGCCAATGGTTCGGCGCCGAGCCGCATCAGCCGCAGGCGGGCGCCATGACGATCATCCGGATCGCCGTCCCACGCCTTGCGAAACGCCGTGATCGCCGCATCGCGCTCGCCGAGCGTTTCTCTGATATCGCCGAGCGTGAACCAGGCGGTGACGAAACTCGGCGCCAAATCCGTCGCCTGCAGCAGCAGGTCGGCGGCGCCGGGCAGATCGCCCTTCAATTGCAGGTCGCGCGCAAAATCATAACGGCGATCGGCCATCAGATCGCCGGAGGTCAGAAATATTCGCGTGGGCATGGGCTCTATGGGGCAGGTAAAAATCGGGGCAATACGCCCTATATAACCAAGATGCGTCCACAAGACATCCTGCTGCCAGCTCCCGCCGGTTTGTGCTGCAAGCCGGGCGGCTTCCATATCGACCCGGTTCGATCAGTGGAACGCGCCGTGATCACCCACGGCCATTCCGACCACGCCCGCCCAGGCCATGGCGCGGTTCTGGCGACGCAAGAGACGCTCGACATGATGCGGCTGCGCTATGGCGAGAATTTCGCAGGCGCCACGCAGGCGATCGCCTATGGCGAGGAAATCAGGCTCGGCGACGTCACCGTCAAATTCCATCCCGCCGGTCACGTTCTGGGCTCAGCGCAAATTGCGGTCACCTGCAAGGACACCTGCATCGTCGCCTCGGGTGACTACAAGGACGCCAGCGATCCCACCTGCGCGCCGTTCGAAGTGGTGCCGTGCGACGTCTTCATCACCGAAGCGACGTTCGGCCTACCGGTGTTTCGCCATGGCAACGCGGCGGATGAAGTGAAGAAGCTATTGGCTTCCGCGACGCTGTTCCCGGAGCGCGCGCATCTGGTCGGCGCCTACTCGCTCGGCAAGGCGCAGCGCGTGATCGCGCTGCTCCGCGAGGCCGGCTACGACGCGCCGATCTATCTGCATGGCGCGATGGAAGCGATCACGCAATATTATCAAAGCCGCGGCGTTGCGCTCGGCGAGCTTCGTCCGGCCAAGGGCGTTAAGAAGGCCGACCTCGCCGGCACCATCACGCTGGCGCCGCCGTCGGCGACATCAGACATCTGGACGCGGCGCTTCCCCGATCCGGTCACGGCGTTCGCCTCGGGCTGGATGCGGGTGCGGGCCCGCGCCCGCCAGCGCGGCATCGAATTGCCGCTGGTGATTTCCGATCATGCCGACTGGGACGGGCTGACCGCGACCATCGAAGCCACCGGCGCCGGCGAGATCTGGGTCACCCACGGCCAGGAAGATGCGCTGGTGCATTGGTGCAAGACCAAGGGCCTCGCCGCGCGGCCGCTCGATCTGGTCGGCTACGGCGACGAGGACGAGCACGAGCCGCCGCCCCCTGAAGGGGCCGAGGCATGAACCGCTTCGCCGAACTGCTGGATCGCCTCGCCTATGAGCCCGGCCGCAACAACAAGCTGCGGCTGCTCACGGCGTATTTTCGCGAGACTGATGATCCCGATCGCGGCTATGCGCTGGCGGCACTGACCGGCGCGCTGTCGTTCAAGCACGCCAAGGCCGGCCTGATCCGCGACCTGATCACCGACCGCGCCGACCCCGTGCTGTTCGGCCTGTCCTATGATTATGTCGGCGATCTCTCCGAGACGGTGGCGCTGATGTGGCCGAAGGCGGCGTTGCCTGGCCATAACAACCCGCCCCCGCCAACCCTTTCCGAAGTCGTCACCACGCTGCGCACCCTCGGCAAGACCGAGCTGCCAAAACAGCTCGCGCGCTGGCTCGATGAGCTCGATGAAACCGGGCGCTGGGCGTTGCTAAAGCTCGTGACCGGCGCGATGCGGATCGGCATTTCGGCGCGGCTCGCCAAAACCGCCGCCGGCAATCTCGGGGGCAAGGACGCCCATGACGTCGAGCTGATGTGGCCGGGATTGAGCCCGCCCTATCTCGACCTGTTCGCCTGGCTGGAAGGGCGCAGCGAAAAGCCAGTAAATCGCGATCCGACACCATTCCGACCTGTCATGCTGGCGCATGCGATCGAGGATGCGGATTTTGCCAACCTCGATCCCGCCGACTTCATCGCCGAATGGAAATGGGACGGCATCCGCGTGCAGGCGGTGAGCGGCCGCGACGAGCGCGGCCACGTCCAGGCACGGCTTTATTCGCGCACCGGCGAGGACATCACCAAGAGTTTCCCGGACCTCGTGCCGGCGCTGCATCTGCAAGGATCTTCAAGTTTCGCCATCGACGGCGAATTGCTGGTTCTGCGCGAGGGCCGCGTGCAGACGTTCAACGTGCTGCAGCAGCGCCTCAACCGCAAAGTCGTCTCGCCAAAACTGATCAAGGAGTATCCGATCCATCTGCGCGCCTATGACCTGCTCGGCGACGACGAGAACGATTTGCGCGAGCTGCCGTTCGTCGAGCGCCGCGCGCGGCTGGAGGCGTTCGTCAAAAAGCTTGACGATGCCAGGATCGATCTATCGCCGACGGTGACTTTCGACAGCTGGGACGCGCTGACGGCGGCGCGCGCGGATCCGGCCCAAGCCGGCGCGGGCGAGGATGCCGACGCCGTCGAGGGCGTGATGCTGAAACGCCGTGACGCGGCCTATCTGCCGGGCCGTCCCAAAGGCCAATGGTGGAAGTGGAAGCGCGACCCGCATCTGATCGACGCCGTGCTGATGTATGCGCAGCGCGGCCACGGCAAGCGGTCGTCCTATTATTCGGACTACACGTTCGGCGTCTGGACCTCGGGCGAGGACGGCGAACAGCTGGTGCCGGTCGGCAAGGCCTATTTCGGCTTCACCGACGAAGAATTGCTGGAGATCGACCGCTTCGTCCGCCGCAACACCACCGAAAAATTCGGGCCCGTGCGCCACGTCGTGCACGAGCCAGACCAGGGCCTGGTGCTGGAAGTCGCCTTCGAGGGGCTGGCGCGCTCGCCGCGGCACAAATCCGGCGTCGCGATGCGGTTTCCGCGCATCAGCCGGCTGCGCTGGGACAAGCCGCCGCGCGAGGCCGACCGGCTGGAAACGCTGGAGCGGATGCTGAAGAGTGACGCCAGCATTACCGCAGCGTAATCCCGCAGCCCATTGACGTCTGAAGGCGGGTTCCCCATTTGCTGTCCGCTATAGTAGATACTTGTTTTGACGCGTTTTCTTCATGCGAACCGGTATCCACTTCGCTCGAAAACGCTACAATGCGCGGGCGTGACCCGCAGGAGAGCTGAGATGCCCAACGACGTCAGGGATTTGCCGGCCAGCAATGATGGCCTCAACCGCTTTCTCGGCGGCTCGCCGCTGGCGGTGGCATTCCGGCTGATCCTGCTGTCGGTTCTGGTCGGCGTGGTTCTCGCCGCCGTTGGCTTCGATCCCTGGAATATCCTGCACAGCATCCGCATGCTGTTCCAGCGGCTCTGGGATCTCGGCTTTGACGCCGTCAACTGGTTGTGGCGCTACTTCCTGCTCGGCGCCGTGATCGTGATTCCGATCTGGCTGTTGTCGCGGCTGTTCGGCAGCCCGCGCGGGCGCTAAATCTCCTCGCCAAGGGACCGCAGCCGATGCAACTGCAATTTATCGGCTGCGGCGACGCACTGGGCTCCGGCGGACGCGCCAACACCTGCTTCCATGTCACCGGCGCCAGCGTCAATTTCCTGATCGATTGCGGCGCCTCGTCCCTGCCGGCGTTGAAGCGGCTCGGTGTCATCAGCGACGGCATCGACCTGATCCTGATCACGCATTTCCACGCCGACCATTTTGGCGGATTGCCGTTCTTCCTGCTCGATACGCAGTTCACCCGCCGCACCCGTCCGCTCGTCATCGCCGGTCCGCAGGGAATCGAGACCCGGTTGACGCAATTGATGGAGGCGATGTTCGAGCATTCCTCAAAAACGAAGCAGCGCTTCGAACTCTCCGTCGTCGCGCTCGATCCCGAAGAAAGCCGCAGCTTCGGCGCGGTCAAGGTGACGCCCTATCCTGTCGTGCACGGCGAATCCGGTGGACCATTCCTGGCCTACCGCATCGAGGCCGAGGGCCGTGTCATCGCCTATAGCGCTGACACCGAGTGGACGGAGACGCTGATCCCGGCCGCGCGCGATTCCGACCTGTTCGTTGCCGAGGCGTACTATTACGACAGGGTTGTCAAAAACCACCTCAGCCTGAAAACGCTGGAAGCCCATCTGCCCGAGATCAACGCCAGGCGGCTGATCCTGACGCATATGAGCGACGACATGCTGGGACGGCTGGGTTCGCTTTCCTACTCCACCGCAAGCGACGGTCTGGTGGTCGAGCTGTAAGCATGCATTCGCCGGCCGCTCCCTCGAAAGTCACGACGGCACAAATGTTTGCCATCGCGGGTCCCGCGATGATCGCGAACCTGACGACGCCGCTGATCGGCATCGTCTCGACCACGGCGATCGGGCGGCTCGGCGATGCCACGCTGCTCGGCGGCGTGGCGGTCGCCTCCGTGCTGTTCGACTGCCTGTTCTGGCTGTTCGGATTCCTGCGCATGAGCACGGTCGCGTTTACAGCGCAGTCGCTCGGCGCCGGCGACACCCAGGAATTACGCGCCATCCTGCTGCGCGGCTTCATCGCCGCAGGGCTGGTCGGCGCCGCGCTCATCCTGCTGCAGATCCCGCTCGCCAGCCTCCTGCTGGAGGCGATGGGCGGCAGCGAAGGCGTCACGCGCGCGGCGAAAACCTATTTCACGATCCGGATCTGGTCGGCGCCGCTGGCGCTCGGCAATTATGTCATGCTGGGCTGGCTGATCGGACAGGCCCGCGCCAAACTGGCGCTCGGCACGCAGATCACCATCAACCTGATCAACGCGGCAGCAACCGCGCTCCTGGTGCTGGTGCTCGACCTCGGCATTGCCGGCGCGGCGATCGCGGCCGTGATCGCGGAAGCGGCCGGGCTCCTGCTCGGCATTATGATCGCGCGGCGTCTTTCCCATGGGCAACCGGCCATCTCGCGCGCGACGCTGCTTGACCGCACCAAACTGATGCGGTTGCTGGCGGTCAACCGTGACATCCTGATTCGCACCGCGGCGTTGATCGCGGCCTTCCTGTTCTTCACCGCACAAGGAGCCCGCGCCGGCGACCTGACGCTCGCGGCCAATGCGGTGTTGAACAATTTCCTGATGATCAGCGCCTTCTTCCTCGACGGCCTTGCCAACGCCGCCGAACAGCTCTGCGGCCGCGCCTATGGCGCCCGCGACAGAAGCGGATTCGCCGGCGCGGTCAAACTGGTCGTGATCTGGGGCTTTGGCTTTGCGCTCGCCGTCGCCGCCGTCTTCGCACTGCTCGGCCCCTCCCTGATCGACATCATGACGGCGAGCGCCGACGTGCGGCGCATCGCGCGCGATTACCTGCCGTTCGTGATCTTCGCGCCGCTGCTCGGCGTGTTCGCTTTCGCCTTTGACGGGGTCTATATCGGCGCGACCTGGGCACGCGACATGCGTAACCTGATGCTGTTGTCGCTCCTGATCTTCCTTGGCGCGTGGCTGGCGCTGCGATCGTTCGGCAATGCCGGGCTGTGGGGCGCGCTACTGGTGCATTACGCCGCCCGCGGCGGCCTGGAAGCGCTGCGTTATCCGGCCCTGTTGAAGAGGTCGTTCGAGGAGTGAGGTCTTTCTTCCCCCTCGCCCCGCTCTTGCGGGGAGAGGTAAAGAGAACGCCCGCTATTGCACCGGCCATTCCTCGGCGGTGATCGTGGCGGCATCGGCGCCGACGATTTCCGCCAGCGAGTCGCGGCCGGTGCGCAGCAAGGTCGAGGACAGATCGCTCTTGATGTCCTCGACCAGCCCGAGGCCCTTGTAGATCAGCGACGAGTAGAGCTGGATCAGGCTGGCACCGGCGCGGATCTTGGTCAGCGCGGCACCTCCGCTATCGATGCCGCCGACCCCGATCAGCGGGAAGGCACCTTCGGCGCGCACATAAGTCTCCGCGACCATCCGCGTCGACAGCCGGAACAGCGGCCGCCCCGACAGACCGCCCTGCTCCTTGGCGCGGCCCGTTTCGCGTAAGCTCGAGGGCCGCGCCAGCGTGGTGTTGGCCACAACCATGCCGTCGACCCGGCGCGAGCGCGCGATGTGCACGACGTCGTCGAGCTCAGCCAGACTCAAATCCGGCGCGATCTTGAGCAGCACCGGGGAATCGCCGGCATTCTTGCGCACCCGCTCGCGCGCATCGATCACCCGGGCGAGGAGATCGTCGAGCGCGGCCGATTGCTGCAGATTGCGCAGACCCGGCGTGTTCGGCGAGGAGACGTTGACGGTGAAATAGCTCGCGACCGGCGCAAAGGTCTCGATCAGCTTGACGTAATCGGCGGTACGGTCGGCCGAATCCTTGTTGGCTCCGACATTGACGCCGACGATGCCGGCCAGATGCGCGCGCGAGGCGAGCCGCCGCAGCACAACTTCCGCCCCGTCATTGTTGAAGCCCATCCGGTTGATCACAGCCTCGTCGCGCTCCATCCGGAACAGCCGCGGCCGCGGATTGCCGACTTGCGGTTTGGGCGTCACCGAGCCGATCTCGACGAATCCAAATCCCAGCCGCAGCAGCGCGTCGGGCGCCTCCGCGCTCTTGTCGAAGCCCGCGGCCATCCCGATCGGATTGGGAAAGTTGAGGCCGAAGGCGCGCACCGCCAGTTTCGAATCGTCCGGCTTCGAGCGGATCGGCGGCAGCAGCCGCAGGCCCTGGATGGCCATGCGATGCGCATCCTCAGGATCGAACCAGCGCAGCAGCGGCAGTGAAAAGGCGTCGAAGGCGCGGATCACGGCGCAAGCTCCGGAATGTCATGATGGCCGTCGGACCGCGCCCGCATGTCGAGGATGGCGGTGACGGCGCCGAGATCGAGTTCGCCATAGAGATGCGGGAACAATTCGTCGTTGCGCGAGGGCTCCCAGCGCAATTCATCCCCGAGCGCATCGGCGTCGACCGCGATCAAAAACAGCCCGGTCTGGCCGAAATAATGTTTCCGCGCGGTTTCGGCGACCTGGGAGGCTGTGGAAAAATGGATGTAGCCGTCGCGCAGATCGTCCGCGCTGCCCCGATAGACGCCTTGCCGCTCGGCCTCGCGCCAGGCCGAGGCGGAGCTGATTTTGTAGATCGTGGGCACTCGCCGGCATTCCCTGTTTGTCGTTGAGTCTCTTGGGATTTTTCCCGGGATTCCGGGTCGGGCGCCGACCGTAAAGGCGGCTGGGGCTGAACTCAAGCGCCGCCGCGCCGTCCGACCAGCATGGAATTTGCGGAAACCCCGCGTTTCAGGCAATAATTCGCACTTATATACTTGACAAAAGTGCAATTATTCCTAGGTTACCGTCATTGAGCAAAAACCTCAATTGGCGCGCCCGGATTGCAGTTGGGTTGAGTGTGCAAGTGCACTGTGAGGAACAGTGCAAAAGACAAGTGTTACTTCTTTTCCCCGGCCTTCTTCGCTGCCTGTGCGGCGCGATACGCCTTCTTATCAGGGCGATGAGGCTTATCTGGCTGTGGTGCGGACCCTTCGGGAGTCGGGTCACTTTTGTCATGCGGCCGACTGGGTAGTGCAAGAACTAGCGCAAGACATTCTTCGGGCGGTTTGGCGTGAAGCGCAGAAGTAGTAGGAAGCGCCCAAATCATGTAGCGGCTCAGTTTCTTGAAATTATCGCCAGCGACGCCAAGGTCTCCAATTGTGACGGGAGGTTCGGTGCTGGATAGTGATTTGCCTTGGTTTAACGTGTAGTGAGCATCAATCACGTCTGCTCCATCGTCTAGCGAACCGTCAGTTTGAGCATTCAGCCGCGGCTCGCCGTGGGCTACCGTGTTGCGGAAGGTGCTATAGGTGCGTGCTTTCTTTGCGGCGGCTTTGATGAACGAAATCTGTGCCTGTGTTCTCTTTTTGTCGGTCCCGATGGCCGCTTCGAGCATTTCTGCTCGCGCAATAAACCCCCTGGCGCTGTAAAAAATTGACCGGGACATATCATCTGGCATCCCTGTAAGAAGGGCAAACCAGTGATACATTGACTGCTCTACGCGGGCCCAGCATGCCATCGCAAAACCATAGCGGTGGAGGAACTCGAAAGATGCGCGCTGTTGTATCTCATCTCTAATGTTGAATTTGACCTTCTTTCCCATGGCAAAAAAACCTGATCCGATTGAGCGTACAAAAGAATTGATGGGCGCGCTCGTGCGTATGAAGCCAAAGCCGCACGAGGAAATGAAGGTCGGGAAGAGCGCTAAAAAGTCAGCGAGCAAAAAGAAAAAACGAAAGGATTAACGATGACCGTGCGGTCGATGCTTGCCTCGAAGTCTTCGTTTTTTGCGCTTGGAATCTTGGTGTTTGTGATTGGCGACGCCGCTATCAGTTGGGGCAAGCTCCGCATGGGCGGATATACTCTTGTCAATGGTAATTTGGTTTATGATTGTAGGCCTGTTTTCAATGTGAATGGGCTTGCTGGCACCGCTACTAGGATTGAGCGCCTTAGTCATCTCGACTATGAACCAAAGGAGCAACGCCAGCCCTAATAGCGAGTTGTTCTTTCCGACTAATTTCAGGATCGGAGAAAGGCTTGGAGCAAGGGCCTCGATAGCCTTGATTGCTTCGTCCGCTTCCGTTTTACCGCTTATTGCGTCGGCAGCCAGCCGCCGGATGTGCCCCAATACGGACTCAGAACCCGATGCAGTCGTTATTTGCAGCACGCCATCGCGAACCTGAAATGTCCCGCTCGGGATGGGTGACATGTGCCCGCGCGGGCATTGGGAGGTAGAATTGTGAATATCGATTGTCGCACCGGCCCCAAGTGCTATCCCGCTCGGGTAAACGGTATTGCACTGCGCGCAAAAGATTGGGATTTGAAAGATCATGGTATGGGAGACTGACTTGGCTTCTATTTAGAGTCGAGTCGTTTTCGCCACGCGCGGAACCGTTTTGCGGCCTGTTTCTTGTGAGCAATCTTAATTAGTCGGCCGGTACGTCAGGCGCTTGCCCTCGATACCCTTGAGAGCAATAGCCGTCCGTTCCCCGTCAGTAACGCCAAGGCCGGAACGATTGTTATAGCGGAATTGAAACTCCGTCAGATAGCGCTGCAAATGATGTTCACCGCAGAACGTGTAGGTTCCGCGCATGCCGCGCTTGAAAACACCAAAGAAGTTTTCAACGTTGTTCGTGGTGAAGCCGCCAGCGTTGACGTATTCGCGCCCTGAGTGGTTCATTGTTTGGTGCACGGCGAATTCCTTGCCGAGTACCTTGTAAAGGTTGGACTCGTCGGTAACCAACGTGGCCTTGCGCTCAACGTTAGTGAAAAGGATTTCCGCGATCTTCGCGGCGGTCATCGACTTGTTAATATGAAAGGTGCGGACGGTCCCGGTGTTCTCGTCAACCAGCGCCAAGACGGACGCTTTTTGCGAGAGGCCCTTCTTGTAGCCCTTGGCGCGCTTTGACGTATTAAGGTGATATGTCTCGTCGGCCTGTACAGAGCCGCCAAGCGTTCCCATAGGACCAGGCTTTGCATCAGACATGGCTTCGCGCAAGCGGTGCATCATGAACCATGCGGTTTTGTAGGTGACGCCGATATTGCGATGGATTTCGTGAGCGGAAACACCGTTCTTGCCTGAGTTCATCATGTGCGCGGCCATCCACCATTTGGTGAGGGGCACCTTGGAGCGCTCGAAAACGGTTCCAACCGTTACCGTGAATTGGCCTTTGCAATCGTTGCAATAGTACAAACCGGGACGGTGCGAATGCTTCGTGCCCTCCACCTTCGCCAGCTTGTCAGGATCTGAGGAACCGCAATGAGGGCAGATAGGACCATCGGGCCAGCGCACAGCCTCAAGGGCTTCGCGGGCCTTGCCTTCGTCGTGGAACATGGGGTCTTGGAACGTCGCGGCCTTGGTCATCGTTGTGCTCCGATGATACCGTTCTAGGGATTCATTCCACTTTTGTCAAGTATATAAGTGCGCAATAATTCCTAAACCCGACTTTGAGTGATCCCATGGCCAAACCATCCAAAGCCCGCCTTCTCACCCACGGCCAGGTCTGGACCGCGCTCGACCGGCTCGCCGAGCGCGCCGGGCTGTCGCCCTCGGGCCTCGCCAAGCGCTCCGGCCTCGACCCCACCACCTTCAACAAATCCAAGCGCATCACGGGCGACGGCCGCGAACGCTGGCCCTCGACCGAATCGGTCTCCAAGGCGCTGGCCGCCACCAATTCCTCGATCGACACGTTTGTGCAGCTGATCGGCGACGGCGCGCGCAGCCAGCAATCCGTGCCGATGCTCGGCTTTGCCCAAGCCGGCAGCGGCGGCCATTTCGACGACAGCGGTTTTCCCGCCGGCAAGGGCTGGGACGAGGTGGCGCTGCCCGCCGCGGACGACGAGCACGCCTATGCGCTGGAAATATCCGGCGATTCGATGAAGCCCGCCTACCGCGACGGCGACATCATCGTGGTCTCACCGGGCACACCGATCCGGCGCGGCGACCGCGTGGTGGTGAAGACGAGTGACGGCGAGGTGATGGTGAAGGAATTGAAGCGCCGCACCACCAGGACGCTGGAGCTGCAATCGCTCAACCCGGCGCAGGCCGACCGCGCGCTCGACGCCGACGACGTCGAATGGATCGCGCGGATCGTATGGGCGAGCCAGTAGGGTTGTCCCCGGCTCCGGATGTCCTGCAGGACCTGCTGGAAGATTCGCTCAACGTCGTTTTGTGCGGGATGGCTGCGGGGACGGCATCAGCCAAAGCCAGGGCTTACTACGCGCACAAGCAGAACAAGTTCTGGAAAATTCTCTACGAGACCGGGCTGACGCCGGCGCTGCTGCAGCCGCACCAGTGCCGCGATCTGCTGCAGCATCGGATCGGACTCACTGATCTCGTGAAGACGCATTCCGGAATGGATCACCAGATCCCGCTATCCGAACTGCGACTGGATGCGCGATCTCGCCTGAGCAATTCGGTTGCAGCATTCCGGCCGAAATTCCTGGCGTTCACGAGCAAGGCGGCCGGACAGGGGTTTCTCGGCGGCAAGCGCGAATACGGCGAGCAGGCTGAGCGGATCGCCGATACGCGGATCTGGATTTTGCCATCCACGTCAGGCGCGGCGAATGGAAGCTGGCGGCCGGAGGTGTGGCATGCGTTTGCGGATGCGGTGCGGGCTGCCACCTTCGTCGTCCCGGCCTTGAGCCGGGACCCATAACCACAAGCGTTAGTGGTGATACGAAAATCGTCGAACAATCCTCTCCAAACGGGAAGCCGCGGCGTATGGGTCCCGGCTCAAGGCCGGGACGACAGCGGAGAATGCCGCTAGCTACGTCGCGTAATCCGGCTCCTTGCGATCAAGCATGCGCTTTAGCGCATCGAAGTGCCGCTGTGCCGGGGTCGGTCCCTTGTAGAGACGCTCGTCCTTGTATTCGCGCTGGGTCTTCTCCACCACAGGCGCGGGAAGCTGCTTCAGCTTCTGCCCGGTCCACATCGCGTAGATCTGCACCTGCGCGGCGCGCTCGACGTAATAGAGCATGTCGTAGGCCTCGGCGACGGTCGCACCGACCGTCGAGATGCCGTGATTGGCCATGAACAGCACCTGCTTGTCGCCGATCACCTTCGCAAGGCGGGCGCCCTCGGCGGGATCGACGGCCGGGCCGGTATATTCGTCGTCATAGGCGATGGCGCCTGATAGCCCGACCTCGGTCTGGCCGATCTCCTTGATGCGGGGATCGTCGAGGCGCGTCAGCGCGCTGGCATAGGGCATGTGGGTGTGAAACACCGCTTTGGCCTGCGGCAGCGCCTTGTGGATCGGGGCGTGGATGCAATAGCAGGAGCGCTCGACCTCGCCCTCGCCGCGCTTGACCTCGCCATCATCGATGCCGACTTCCATGAAGGACGAGGCCGTGACCTCGGACCAATGCATGCCGAACGGGATCTGGTAGTAGCGGTCGCTGCGGCCCGGCACCGTGTAGGTCAGATGGTTGAAGATGCCTTCGGAAAAACCCTGGTTGAAGGCGAGACGATGCGCGGCCGCCAGATCGACCCGCGCCTGCCATTCCTCGGCGCTGCTGTCGTTGCGCAAGTCCGGCGAAACCTTGAACTGCATGCGTCTGCTCCCAATGTTGCCCGCCTCTCCACGGAGGCTTGATGGCGGATAGTGTAGCGCAATTCGGTGCAGGCCGCGGTTGAAATTGCGGCGGGCCTGCCATCTGGATTTGCGGCTCCTTCTTCCCTTCTCCCCTTGTGGGAGAAGGTGGCATAGGCGGCCTTCGGCCGCCGTTCTTAGAACGCCGATGCTTCGCATCGGCTATGGCGCCGGATGAGGGGTCTGTATCCGCATCTCGAAATCTTACCGTGAGGAGGGAACCCCTCATTCGTCTCGCCGCCGCTTCGCGTCAGCGATCCACCTTCTCCCACAAGGGGAGAAGGAAGAAAGCGCGCAAGCAGCTGCTACGCCGACCTTGCCAGCGCGCCGTCGATCATCGCCACGGCGTTGGCCAGACCATACACCGCGACGAACGAGCCGAAGCGCGGGCCTTTTTCCTGACCGAGCAGCACCTGATAGAGCATGTTGAACCAGTCGAGCGAGACGCCCGGCCTGCCATCCTTGCCCTTCTTGACGAGATCGAGGAACGGCTCGCGGCGGCCGATCTCGTAGACCACGTTCTGGATCTCTTCCGCCGTCGACGTCGACGGCAATTGCGACAGCGCGTCGCGCAGATCCTGCAACGCGACCCGCTCACCATCGGTCGGCTCACGGAATTTTTTGGTCGGCGCCACGAAGTCGCGATAATAATTGATGGCGTAGCCAACCAACGCGTCGAGCTTCGGATGGGTCTGCGGCGTCACGCCGGGACGATAGCGTCCAATAAAACCCCACAGCGTTTCGGCGTTCTCCGCATTCGACGACGACACCAGCGTCAGCAACAGCTGAAACGTGACCGGCATATCCGCCTTCGGCGGCTGGCCGGCATGGATGTGCCAGACCGGATTTTGCAGCTGCTGCTTGGCGTCCTGCCGCGGCAAGCCGTCGAGGAACTGCTGATAGTCATCGACCATGCGCGGGATCACGTCGAAATGCAGCCGCTTCGCCGCCTTCGGCTCGCGATACATGAACAGCGACAGCGATTCCGGCGACGCATAGCGCAGCCATTCGTCGATCGTGAGCCCGTTGCCCTTCGACTTGGAAATCTTCTGGCCCTGCTCGTCGAGGAAGAGTTCGTAATTGAAGCCTTCGGGCGGCGAGGCGCCGAGCGCCCGAGTGATCTGGCCCGACAGCTTCACCGAGTCGATCAGATCCTTGCCGGCCATCTCGTAATCGACGCCGAGCGCGACCCAGCGCATCGCCCAGTCGGCCTTCCATTGACACTTCACATTGCCGCCGGTGACGGGGGTTTCGACCTCCTCGCCGCTGTCGGGGTCGACATAGGTGATCGTGCCGGCGGCAATGTCGCGGCGGATCATCGGCACCTGCAGCACGACGCCTGATGTCTTGCTGATGGGGAGGAACGGGGAATAGGTGGCGCGCCGGTCCGGCCCCAGCGTCGGCAGGATGATCGCCATGACCTTGTCGTAGGCGGCGAGCATCTTGAGCAGCGTCGCGTCGAAGCGGCCGGACGTGTAGTAGTCGGTCGAGCTGGCAAACTCGTAGTCGAAGCCGAAATGATCGAGGAACGCGCGCAGCCGCGCGTTGTTGGCGGCGCCGAACGAGGGGTGTTCGTTCGAGAACGGATCCGGCACCCGCGTCAGCGGCTTGCCGAGATGAGCCGCCATCATGTCGCGATTGGGCACGTTATCCGGCACCTTGCGCAGGCCGTCCATGTCGTCGGAGAACGCCAGCAGCCTGGTCTTGATCTTGTCCTCGGTCAGCACGCGAAAGGCATGACGCACCATGGTGGTGCGCGCGACCTCGCCGAAGGTGCCGATATGCGGCAGCCCCGACGGGCCGTAGCCGGTCTCGAACAGCACCTCGTCCTTCGGGCTCTTTTTCAGCCGCGCGACAATCGCTTTCGCCTGCTCGAACGGCCAGGCGTTGGATTGTTCGGCGAGCGCGCGCAAATCGCTCGGGTTGGCGGCAAGGTCGATGGTGGACATCAGAGGTCTCCGGGGCCGCGGAAACTAGCGCTTCCGTGGCAAATTGCAAAATGACGGAGTCTGCGACTCCGTCAAAACGGACTGATCGAGAAATATCGCAGCCACAAATCGGTATAGCGGCCTTTTTCCCAGAGCCGGAACAGCGCCCAGTTCAGCGACTGCCGCAGCAGATCGTTGCCCTTGCGGACCGCGATGCCGATGCCCTCGCCGAAATAACGGCTCTCGACGAACGGCCCGCCCGAGAAGGCGCAGCATTCGGCTGAATCGGTGCCGTTGATCCAGAACGCCAGCGCGATCGCATCGCCGAAGATGAAATCGACCTCGCTCCGCCGCAGCGCCAGCCGCAGCGCCTCGTCATTGGGGTACGATTTGATCTCGGCGTCGGTGAACATCGCCTTCAGATAGGCCTCATGCGAAGTGCCGCCGATGGCGCCGATTTTCTTGCCTTCGAGATATTCGGGACGCACCTCCGGCATCACGGCGTCGCGCCGCGACACGAAGCGCGCCGGCGCGCGGTAATAGGGGTCGGTGAAATCGATGCGGGCGCGCAATTGCGGCGTCACCGCCATCGACGCGATGATGGCGTCGCCGCGGTTGCTGGTGATGGCGTCGATCAGGGTCTCGAACCGGCGCATCTGGATGGTGCAGGTGACCTTGATCTCGTCGCACAGCGCGCGCGCCAGATCGACGTTGAAGCCGGCCGGATTGCCGTCGGGGCCGGTGAAGTTGAACGGCGGATAGTCGGTTTCGGTCAGGAACCGGATCACGGTCAGGCGCGACAAATCGGGCCGGTCCGGACGCCGCCTCGGGTCCCAGAAGCCTGGCACCGCCTGCGGCGCCGCCTCGACCGCGGGCCGGGGCGCGGTTTGTGCGGACGCCTCACCGGGCAGCAAAACGGCCAGCGCAGCCGCGATCGTCATCCCGGTCAGCAGGCTGCGGACGGATTTTGGCAATCTGGCGCTTTGTAACAAGGCTGGCTGGTGGGGCATTGCCGGCGTTTTGTTGTGGAATTGGATGGCCTTATAGACCATCCGGCATCCGATGCGAGGCCGTTTTGCGGGGCTTTGGTACGGCTCAGAGGTATTTCTTCAGATCGGTCGCGGCTTCCTGGGGCGTCCGTTTCAGGTTGAACGGCGAGACGAAGCGGCCGTCGCGATCCATCAAATAGATCAGCGCCGTGTGGTCCATGGTGTAATCGCCGTCCTTGAGCGGGACCTTCTTGGAATAAACCCGGTAGGCCGACAGCACCTTGGACACCGCCTCGGGGTTGCCGGTCAGGCCCTTCAGATGCGGGTCGAAGCTGGAGAGATATTCCTTCATCGCGGCCGCGGTGTCGCGCTCCGGATCGACCGAGACGAAAAAGGCGTTGACCCGGTCGGCGTCCTTGCCCATCGCCTTCAGCACTTCGGAAATCTCGAACAGCGCGGTCGGGCACACATCGGGGCAATGGGTGAAGCCGAAGAAGATCAGCGTCGGCCGGCCCTTGAGATCCTTGTCGGTCACGGTCTGGCCGGCCTGGTCGGTCAGTTGAAACGGCCCGCCGATCGCGGCCGGCGCCGTGACGGTGCGCAGGCCGCCGAGCGCCCACAACATGATCAGGAGGCCAACCAGCAGGCTGACGGCAAAGGATGCGACAATCACCAGCGGTCGGATGCTCCGGTCCATGCAAGAATTCCCCAAGAACTTTCTATGTCCGGATCAGAAGCAGGCCGAAATACCGGCGGCGATCATTTCAAAGAACACCGTGGTCCCGTAATGGAACCAGAGCGCCGCGGCGCCGCATACGGCCAGCCCGCCGAGGCTGGCGGCGCCCCAGACGATCGCGGACGCCACCCTGCCCTCGGGCCGGGTCGCCGCGATCATCCCATGCTGGGTGGAAATCGGCTGAACCATGGGGTTCAGATAGGGCCAGTTCCAGGGCCAGGCAAGCGCCATGGCCGCGCAGCCGATCACGTCATGCGGAGGAATATCTGCCGTTTCAGCGCGACGCTAAGGCGATCGCGGTGTGACGCCGGGATCTCAGCGAGACGCGGGCTTGATCGCGGACGCCTGGGCGTCGAGATAGCAGGGCTTGAACATCGCCTGCAATTGCTTGCCGCGCAGGAAGATCATGCGCTGGGTCAAGCCGCCGCGCTGGGCGATCCAGCGCCGGATTGGTGTCGGGTACATCGAATACAGCATCTGGGTGGCTTCGGCGTTGGTGATCGCCCGGCCGTTGGCGCCGAAATCCCAGGCGGCATGGAAACCGAGATTGGCGTGCGAGGTGACGCAGATCTTGTCGTGGGGAACGGCGCCGAGAACGATGGTGCAGGCCGAGGCGCACAGGCCGTCGATGATGACCATCTCGCCGGAACTCCGCAGGCCCTGGTATTTATCGACATAAGTGCCTATCCGGCCGCCGCGATCGTCGGCGATCCGGACCACCGCCTGGCTCGATACAACCCCTGCCAGCAGCAGCACCGCCGCAAGCAACCCCGTCGCCAGCTTCATATCCCAGCCCCAGTCCTGAAACGTCGAACCCGAATCTGATTGTCTAAGTGATGCAAGACTTCGCGAGCGTCGTTCGAGACCGTGATTTTGTCTAGGCGGCTGGAGCCGCTCAAAACAAATTCAAATTAAGTGTTGCAATGGCGCTGCACCCGAAGAACGAAAAGGTCCCAAACTGGAACAAGTTAACGTTTCCACGGTGGCAGCTTCGCCACAGGCAAGCGGCATTTGCCGTTGACCGCGCGCTGGATGGCGTGGCTTGAATCAACATCGGAGCGTTTTCCAGCGAAGTGGGCACCGGTTCGCGCGAAGAAAACGCGTCAAAGCAACAAACAGAGCCCCTTTCCGATTTCAATCGGAAGGGGGCTCTGGGCTGGGGAGGACATGGATGGCAGAGGACGCGGACGTAATCGTGGTCGGCGGCGGGCTGGCCGGCCTGGTCGCGGCATGTGAAATCGCCGACGCCGGCAAGCGCGTCATCGTGATCGACCAGGAGGGCGAACAAAGCCTTGGCGGTCAGGCGTTCTGGTCGTTCGGCGGCCTGTTCCTGGTCGACAGCCCCGAACAGCGCCGGCTCGGCATCAAGGACAGCTACGATCTGGCGCTGCAGGACTGGATCGGCACCGCGGGCTTCGACCGCGACGAGGATTTCTGGCCGAAGAAGTGGGCGGAGGCCTATGTCGCGTTCGCTACGGCTGAGAAGCGCGACTGGCTGCGCGCGATGGGCCACCGTATTTTTCCCGTGGTCGGCTGGGCCGAACGCGGCGGCTATGACGCGATGGGGCACGGCAATTCGGTGCCGCGCTTTCATGTCACCTGGGGCACCGGCCCGGGCATCGTCGAGCCGTTCGAACGGCGGGCGCGCGAGGCGCAGAAGAACGGCCGGCTGACTTTCAAGTTCCGCCACCGCGTCGATGCCCTCAGTATCACCAACGGCACCGTCGACGGCGTCAGCGGGGCGATCCTCGAACCCACCAATGTCGAACGCGGCCAGAGCAGCTCGCGCCAGGTCACCGGCGATTTTAGCTTTCGCGCCCAGGCAGTGATCGTTGCCTCCGGCGGCATCGGCGGCAATCACGATCTGGTCCGGCAGAACTGGCCGAAGCGCCTCGGCGCGCCGCCGAAATTCATGATCTCCGGCGTGCCCGAACATGTCGACGGCAGGATGATCGGGATCACCGAGGCTGCCGGCGCGCGGCTGATCAACCGCGACCGGATGTGGCATTACGTCGAGGGTATCAGGAACTGGTCGCCGATCTGGCCGCGTCACGGCATTCGCATCTTGCCCGGCCCGTCATCGCTGTGGTTCGACGCGACAGGCAAACGGCTGCCCGCGCCGCTGTTTCCCGGCTCCGACACGCTCGGCCAGCTGCACTACATCATGTCGACGGGTTACGATTATTCCTGGTTCATCCTGACCCAGAGCATCATCAAGAAGGAGTTCGCACTCTCCGGCTCGGAACAGAACCCCGACCTCACCGGCAAGAGTTGGCGCATGACCATCAAGCGCGCCACCAACAAGGGCGCACCCGCGCCGGTGGAAGCATTCAAGCAAAAAGGCGCCGACTTCATCGTCCGCGATAATCTCGCCGACCTCGTCAGCGCCATGAACGCGCTCAGTGGCGACAATCTGCTGCAGCTCGATCACATCAAGCGTCAGATCGAGGCGCGCGACCGCGAGATGACGAATCCCTACGTCAAGGATGCGCAGGTGATGAACATCCACAATGCGCGGCGCTATATCGGCGACAAACTGATCCGCACCGCCAAACCGCATCGCATCCTCGACCCCGAGCATGGTCCGCTGATCGCGGTGAAACTCAATATCCTGACCCGCAAGACGCTCGGCGGCTTCGAGACCGATCTCGACTCCCGCGTGTTCGGCACAGGCGGCGAAATCATCAAGGGGCTGTACGCCGTCGGCGAAGCCGCCGGTTTCGGAGGCGGCGGCGTGCACGGCTATCGCTCGCTGGAGGGCACGTTCCTCGGCGGGTGCCTGTTTTCGGGGCGCAATGCGGGACGCGCGGCGGCGAAGGCGGCCGGCTGACAAGGCCGCAGAATACCTGGGCGATCGAAGCAGTTGCTGCGGCCGTTCCGGCCTACTTGCGCGGGGGATACTTGCCATGATGCCGAAGATCATATGGGCTCTGTCCATCGCGGCCGCTGTGATGGCCGGGAGCGACGTCCCCGCCCGCGCCCAGGCCAACGTCGCCGCGCCGGCGCCGTCACCCGCCAAGCTCGAGCGCCTGTCGCAATTTTTCGAAAACGAAGTGACTACCGGGAAGCTTCCCGGCGCGGTCGTGCTGATCCAGCAGCATGGAGTGCCCGTCTATCTCAAGAGTTTCGGCGTTCGGGACGTCGCGACCAAACTGCCGATGACGCCGGACACGATCTTTGCCATCCATTCGATGACCAAGCCGATCACCAGCGTGGCTGCGATGATGCTGATCGACGAAGGAAAATTGGCGCTGGCCGACCCGGTGTCCCGATACATTCCGGCATTTGCCGACACGAAAGTCGGTGTGGAATCCAAACCGAAGGACGGCAACCCGATCCTGGAACTCGTGCCGCCGATCCGGCCGGTGACGATCGAGGACCTGCTCCGGCATACGTCGGGTATTACCTATGAATACATCGGCAGCGAATTGATCATGAAGACGTATACGGACGCCAACATCTTTGAGGGACATTTCAACAACACGGAGTTTGCCGAGCGCATTGCCCGGCTGCCCTTGGCGAGACAGCCCGGCACACTCTGGCGCTACGGCCATTCCACCGACGTTCTCGGGCGCGTCATCGAAATCGTCTCCGGTAAATCGCTGTATCAGTTCCTGAAAGAGCGCATCCTCGATCCGCTTGGCATGACCAGCACGAAGTTCGTGCTGCAGGGCCCGGCTGAAGCGGCACGCATGGCCGAGCCGCTGCCGGGCGATACCGTCCTGCGTATGTCGGGGGAGGAACGGCGCAGGCACGCCGAATGGGAGTCAGCCGGCGGCGGCCTGCTTTCGACCATCACGGATTATGCACGATTTGCGCAAATGCTGCTCAACGGCGGAAAGCTGGACGGCAAGCAGTATCTCAGCCCGGCCGCGTTCAAGCAGATGACGTCAGACCAGATCGGACCGGGCTCCGGTGTCGGACGCGACTACTATTATTTTCCCGGCGATGGTTTTGGCTACGGTTATGGCCTTGCGGTTCGCGTGGAGCCGGGGAACGCAAAGCCGCCGCCCGCGGGCTCGATCGGTGAGCTCAAATGGGACAGCGGCAGCGGAACATATTTCGGCGTCGATCCCAAACTGGACATGGTCTACATCCTCATGGAGCAAACCCAGCTCGAACGCTCACGCATCACTCCCGCCTTCAAGGCGCTGGTGTATGACGCGTTCGAAAATAAGTGACCTCAGCGGCGAAGCAGTGGGCTGGTTGCCGGCAGAACTCAATGCGCATATCCGGCGGCACCGTCCCACAGCAGCTTCAAGGCCGCATGACTTTTTGCGTTGCAATCGGACAATTGTACTCCGTGCAATACCGTCGGCCGGCCGCAGCGTTCCGGCAAAGCCAAACCACCTGGCTTCCTTTAAGTAGATTCCCCGACACGTGACAATTTGAGTGGCCTTCATTGCCAAGAACGCAGTAGCCGATCGCGCCCCGGCGCGCTAAGGAGGCGCGCCACTTTAAAAAACGGAGAACACCATGTCAGTCCAGCGTTTCGAAACCGGCCCGCGCATGAGCCAGGTCGTCGTCCACGGCAACACCGTCTATCTCGCGGGCGTCGTCGCCAACAATGCAGCCGGCGAAAGCGTGACCAAGCAGACGCAGGACGTGCTCAAGACCATCGACGGCCATCTCGCCAAAGCCGGGACCGACAAGTCGAAGCTGCTGTCGGCCACGATCTACATCACCGACATGAAAACCTTCCCGGAAATGAATGCGGTGTGGGACGGCTGGGTGTCGGCGGGCAACACCCCGGCGCGCGCCACGGTCGAGGCCAAGTTGGCGTCCCCGCAATACAACGTCGAGATCATGGTGGTTGCGGCGAAGTGATTTTTCGCGGCGCGAGGGTTTGCCTGCCCTCGCGCCGTACCTTTCTTTGATCCGTATCTCATTGACCGCGTTTCCTTGACCTCCGAGGTAATCGAAACACGCGCGCGAACCTTCGATAACAGGCCAGCCGATCCATTCGGCGCTAACGAAGGAGAGCCCCATGACCGACGCCCGAACGATTGCCGTCCGTTACATCGACCTGTGGAACGAGCGAACCCCGGCCCGCCGCCGCGAGCTTCTCGCCGCGAACTGGGCCAAAGATGCGCGCTATGTCGACCCCTTGATGAGCGGCGACGGCCATGACGGTGTCGATGCGCTGATCGCAGGCGTTCAGCAGCGGTTTCCGGATTTCAAATTCAAGCTGATCGGCGAGCCCAATGGGTACGGCGACCACGTCCGCTTCTGTTGGGGCCTCGGCCCTGACGGCGCCGACAGCCCGATCAAGGGCACCGATTTCGCCGTGCTCAGCGACGGCCGCATCCGCAGCATCACCGGCTTCCTCGATCAGGTGCCGGCAGGGGCGTGAGCGACAGGCTGTGCGGCTGCCTGGGCAATCCCAGGTAGCCGCCGACGCGCCCCAAATTATTTCGGGAACCTCTTGGCCTTTGCCGCATCCAACCCCAATACATTGCTATTGGTGGAACCATCATGCGTCAGGCCCACACGCCTCATATTCCGCGCGTCGACACTGGTGACCTCGACCTGATCCGCCGGGCGTTGGGCCGCGACGGAGCGGCGGTTCGCGCCATCATGCAGGCGAACAACCGCCGGCTCTACCGGCTCGCCCGTGGCATCCTGCGCAATGACGGCGAGGCCGAGGACGTCGTGCAGGAGACGTACGTCCGCGCCTTCACGCATCTGGAGAGTTTTCGCGGCGATTCCAGCCTGGCGACCTGGCTGGCGCGGATCGCCATGAACGAGGCGCTGGGGCGCTTGCGCCGGCAGCGGCCGGGCGTGGAACTGTCGTCATTGCCGCAGGGCACGCTCGAAGCCCAGATCATCCAGTTTCCCCGCGCGGCCGCTGACGACCCGGAAAAATCCATGGCCCAACGTGAAATTCAGCATGTCGTCGAACACGCCATCGACGAATTGCCGGAACCGTTCCGGCTCGTCTTCATCACCCGGGTGATCGAGGGCATGAATGTCGAGGAGACCGCCGAAATTCTCGGGCTCAATCCCGTGACCGTGAAGACGAGGTTGCATCGCGCCCGCGTCATGCTGCGCGACAATGTCGAGAAGAAGATCGGCCCTGTCGTGATGGATGCGTTTCCGTTTGCCGGCAGGCGCTGCGTACGGCTCACCGATGCGGTGCTGAACCGGCTCGGCTTTATCTGATTTTTTCGGGAACCTCCCGCCACCAGCGCCATCCAACTCCTGTGCAATCAACTTGAAAGCCGGCCGCTCGCGGCCGGCGCCACAGGAGTGTCAAACCATGTTCGTTCGATTGAGCGCAGCCATTGCCGCGTTGAGCCTCTTGGGCGGCGCCGCGCTGGCGCAGGGTGCAAAGCCCACCGACCCGCAGATCGCGCATATCGCCTACACCGCAGGCGTCATCGACGTCGCCGCCGCCAAGCAGGCGATCACCAAGGCCAGCAACAAGGACGTCAAGGCGTTCGCGGAAGGCATGGTGCGCGACCATGAAGCCGTGAACAAGCAGGCGCTCGACCTCGTCAAGAAGCTGAAGGTGACGCCCGAGGATAACGACACCAGCAAGACGCTGTCCAAGCAGGCGGCTGACAAGCTGGCCGAACTCGCCAAGCTGAAGGGCGCCGAGTACGACAAGGCCTATGTCGCCAACGAGGTTGCCTACCACAAGGCGGTCAATGGCGCGCTCGAGACACTGTTGATCCCGTCAGCCAGCAATGCCGAGCTGAAGAGCCTGCTGCAGACCGGCCTGAAGCTCTTTCAGGGCCACCAGCAGCACGCCGAACACGTCGCCGCTGGCCTGAAGTAACGGAGACTGCCATGCTGCCGAGACGCACGTTTCTCATCGTGACCGCCCTGATAGCGGGCGCAATTGTCGTCCCGGCGCATGCCGCAACCATCCAGATCGTAATGGACGATCTCGTGGTGTCGCCGGCGCAGGTAACCGCCAAGGTCGGCGACACCATCGAATGGATCAACAAGGACATCTTCGCCCACACCGCCACCGCGCGAAACGGCGATTTCGATGTCGCCATGCCGCCGAAGAAGACTGTGACGTCGGTGCTGAAGAAGGCCGGTACGGTCGAGTATTACTGCCGCTTCCATCCCAACATGAAGGCCGTGCTGACGATCGCGCCGTAAGCCGGTAACCTCGTCAGGTCTACGTCCCTCGCTGCAGCACCATCGCGAGCCGCACCGCGACCGCCGCCTGCCAGACCGGATAGAGCACCGAGGTGAGATCGAGATCGAGCGCGCTGTCGACCGCCATCAGCGTACCGGCCAGCGTGCCCGTCAGCAGCATCCGCATCCATAACGCCGCATCGCGCGGCCCGGCCGGCAGCAGCGCGATCGCCAGCGCCATCAAGCCGGCGCCGACAAAACCGCCGGCGAGGCCCGCCAGGACATTGCGCATGATCTTGGAGGCGCCATAGGCCTGCACATCGATCCAGATCGCAGCGTTCACCGCGCAGACAAAAGCGACCATGGTGACAATGCCGGCAAGCAGCGCCGCCCAAACCGGATTGGCGCTGCAGCGCCGGACCACGAAGAAGACGAGCACCGCAAACGGCACCGCCACCAGCGCCATGCGCAGATTGCCGGAACCGCCGGTGAACTTGTCGATCAGTTGCGGCGTGAGCGGCGTCAACAGGCCCGACAGCAGACCGCCGGCAGCGATCAGCAGCAGGTTGTTGCGGGAGCTATTGTCGGCAGCGATGGCCTCGGTCAACGCGTTCGCCTCCCTCTCTGCGGCGCGGCAATCTAGCACGATAACGGTTGCGATTGTACTCGCGCACAGCTTCACAAATAAAAGCCGCGCCAACCCGAAGGTTGACGCGGCCATGGCCGTTCTGTTGCCAGGTGGACCAACCCCGAACAGGTTACGCCGCGAGGCGCACTTCGTTCAATGCAACGTTATCGTTTGCATTTAGGTTTTTGACCCGATAACGGCGGTATCATGCCGAGCACAATTCAGAACTTCTTTGCGACCATCGATCCTGGTTCGCCCCCGCCATAGCAGCCCTGGGATTTTGCCTTGCGGCGAAATCGATCTCACCGAAATGAGACCTTTAAGCTCAAGCTGCTAAGGTGGAGGCGCCGGGTACTGCCCCCGGGTCTGCCCGCAGTCCATTCTAAGGTTCAGCGCCATCGTCTTGCGACGGGTGGACCCTACGCGGGATTGGCGGGGAAAGATAGGCCGTTGTCGGCAGTTGGAGCGGGGTGAAAGCACTTGGGAAGAATCATTCGATCTCTGAAATCAGAGTACAAAAGAGTACGATTCCGGCCTGAATTGTTCAGACCATTCTGAGTCTTTTCAACGATACCTCATGAGGCGTGTACGGTTCTCGGCAAGGTCGATTATCAGTTGGTTGCTCATGGTCAGCGGTCACGGCAGGCAAGTCACCGTGCCGTGACAGGACTGAGCCTACCGGACCGCCGACCGGAAATAGAACTGCCCGTTAAATTATGTGATGGTTACCCTCAACCAGGGAGGGAGAGATGGCCGACGAAGAAAACTGGATACTTGCGGAAGACCCGCCACTAACTGCGCAACAGTTGCTTTTTGAAGAAACCCACAAGCGCTCAATGGAGCTCGTCAAACGCATCGAACATATGATGCTGACCGTCGTGAAAACCCAGGTAATCATCGAGAGTTTTATGATCGAGCTCTTGGAAGTGCATGGAAGAGACCCGCAGCGCTTTTTCTACACCGGACTGAAAATAGCGGAGTGTAGGGATAAGATTGATCCGCCAGAAGTTGGTCAACCAATTTGGGAGCTCTTGTCGCGATGCTCTAAGGTAAGAAACGAGCTCGTTCACTCCCTCAATACGGAGAAGATTAAAGAAACGAGTCAGCTGGTGCGGGAAGCCTACTTGGCCCTCACTCCAGAAGGACCGCGAAGGGAAAGCATAAAACAAATGGACGACACCCAAGTAGTGACAGATGCACTTCACCACTGCGGCGGCTACATCGTGATCGCAACCGAGGCCAAGGTTGCCGCCGACAAAAAAGCTAAAACGAAGCCGGGATAGGCGTTCGGTGAACCGTCGCCAGCGTCGTCACCTTCCGCTCGTCGGGAAACCGCTCCAGCGCAATCAACGCCAGCTCGACGAGGCGCGGCAGCGGCTCGGTCGATTTCTCCCAGGTGATAATGGTCTGGCGGGATTTGACGCCTAGCGCCATCCGCAGCGTGTCCTGGGTGAACCGGTTACGGCTACGCCATTCGGGGAGTTCAGTGCCGAGCATCGGTCGGCTCCACGGTGGTGACGCTCTCCTCAACGGCGACGTTGCCGCTCCACCAATTCAGCCTGACCTTACGGGTACGGATCACCAGCCGGTGCAGGCCAGTGGCCAAGGCAGCGCGGATGTCCAATTTATGGACGTCAGGTTTTTGGACATTTCTGTTTGCTTCGCTCATGGACGCCTCTGAAACTGCAAGGAAAACGGATTTTGGCACCATCACCATACGGGTAGATGGTTAAATTCAACTTAAACGCCGAGAACTTAATTTCTTGCGAACATCCGGCTTCACCCGCTTACCCGAGACGTAGGCAGCAGCAAGCTCGCCCGCGACCAAAAGGACGAGCGCACCGAAGGTGTAAACGTCGTGGACGGTGTAAATAATTGCAGCCCAGCCAATGGTCTTCATAGGACAATCCCCACGTGCCAAGGCTTCGCCAAGGCGAGTTACGTGTTGGGATCATCCCTGCGCAATCGAGGCCCATTGCGCGTGGTGCACAGCGTGCGCACCAGGAAGATCATTCTAAAGCCGGCGGCGTGCCGGTAGTCATTATTGGGATCGCTAGTCCCTATTCTCCCCGTATTATGATCCGAGGTTCGAGCAACCGTCGCCACCGGGCTGTGGGTCTGACTATGCTCTGATGCGAATTTCTATTTCCGACCGATTCATGGCGGATTCGCGGCGGCTCACGTGACGCCGGCGGCATAATGGACGGCTTCTGCCGCTCCAATCGACGACGGTGTTCGTGAAGGGTTGAGGGGCGAGCGGAGCGAGCTTCTCTTCTGGCGTCCGTTAACGTCCACGGACCCGTCCGATAAGCGGGTTCGCAGGCTTTCGGTCGTCACTGTTCGGAATGTATCGGGAGCACATACAGCGGCGTTTATTGTGCCGGACCTTACAGTGCCCCCGTTCGTGCCGGACTTTCCATTCGTGGTCGGCGCCGGGATGACCGCAGGCGGAGCAGGCGGGCATGCTCAGTTTCGCTTCGCTCTGTCAGACTTCCATTCGGCAAAGATTTACGGGAATCTGTGATCGACAACATTCCGGCCCAGTGGTTGGTTCTGACCATGTAGAGGTAAACATACTCCGGCTGGCGTGGAACGAGACCGGCGATCTCATCGAACTGTTGGGAATATTGTCTTTCTGGTATGCGTCCCAGCTTTTCGACTTGCGAGAGCATCTCGCGGCGGGCAGCAACTTGCCGTGCTCGGTTTATAGCTTAGACATCGAAGAGAGCCTGGCGAGCATTCTGCCATCCGAGGCCGAGAAGTGAGGACAAGATGCCCAACGTATCGCAATATGTTCATCTCGTCCGCACTGAGCTTGAAAAATTGGCGCGCGCCGGACGCATTACAAAGGACCTAGGTGCGGTCATAGGCAAGCCTCCCAGATGGACACTGTGGAAGGCAGTGCTGGACGAAGTAAGTTACACGAAGCCCGATGTAACCATCATCGTCTTGCAGGCAAGCTCTGGATGGCCCGGACAGATTGACTACAGCGCGACGAACGGAAAACCAACCCCGGCTCAAAAGGCGTTTGCGCAAGAAGAGCTTGCTAAGGTTTTCAACGCCTATTGGGACCGGAGAGGCTGCCGAAGGCATAAAGCTCCGTATCCCCTCCATAATAGGCGTTGTGCCCTTTTATGTAGGCGGAGAGCTCGGGGTTGACGCCCTTGAGCCGAGCCTTGGCTTCCCTATCGAAGTCAGCCAAGCTTTTAGCGAATGGGAAATGGAGGCCACTACCATCAACCCTGCCCAGGAAAATGGCTCCATCACATACCGCTTGGTCAAGCGCATGTCTGAGATCATTCAAAATGCTGTAGGCGGTATGTCTAAGCGAGCCAGGTATGCGCTGCTGGAATCTGAGTTTACGAACCTTATCTCCAGAACTAGGCTCTTCGTAGTCAATGACCGTATATTCGCAAGCGCTGACGAAGATTCGACAGCCCGCTTCAAATTTGGAAATGCCTTCTTTGGCGCCGTCGATTAGTATTCTAGGGCTTTCGAACGGTTCAAGGTCATCTACCATTACAGCCACCACTCGCGAAGCTTACCGCTAAGCATTAGCCCAACGTAAACGCGGGCGCGCAATAAAAAAGCTGGCGTGACAGAGCGTGACAGGTTGCTTGGGGCATGCTTCAAGCATCAGCCATACCGAAAACACTTGCGATTTTGGCAATTTGAAAGCCTGCTTTTGTTGGGCTTTTAGACTGCCCGCCACTTATACGTGAATCACTTGTTTTCGGTATGGGCCATGTTAGCTTGGGCCTTCTTACACGGGGGCTTCACCATGAAACGCGTCGCTATCTATCTGCGGGTCAGCACTTCGAAGCAGGACACTGACAACCAGCGGCGTGAGCTGGAAGCCGTTGCCAAGCGCTCTGGCTGGGACGTGGTGCGGGTTTATGAGGATGCCGGCATCAGCGGCGCCAAGGGCAGAGATAAGCGCCCTGGACTCGATGCCATGCTGAAGGCGGTCAATGCCCGCGAGTTCGATATGGTCGCCGCCTGGTCCGTTGACCGGCTGGGCCGATCGCTGACTGATCTGCTCGGCATCCTGCAAGGCCTGCACGACAAGGGCGTGGATCTGTTCCTGCACCAGCAGGGCCTCGATACCTCGACCACGGCGGGTAAGGCCATGTTCCAGATGCTAGGTGTGTTTGCCGAGTTCGAACGGGGCATCATCCGTGAACGCGTGAATGCCGGGCTAGCGAGGGCCAAGGCGAAGGGTACCAAGCTGGGGCGCCGCACTGTGAAGCCGGCCATTGAGGCCCGCATACGTGAGCTGAAGGCAGATGGCATGGGTATCCTGAAGATAGGGCGCACCGTTGGTGTCGGAACTAGCGTGGTGCAGCGCGTGATTTCCGGCTAATTGATGTCGATCGCCTTCAATGGCATCGGCCGGTTTTGAGTTGTCAACGATTTCGCGATGTGAGCTGTTTTGACCAGCATGTCGGCTGCCGGACATGCCACGATGGGCAATCACCGCCCCGCCCTTTGGCTTCTACCGGTGACCGAGAGCATTGCGCTCCCGCCTTGATAAAAGGCGTCCCATCATGTCCCAGGTTCAACCATCCCCGTCGGTCTGTCCGGGGTGCCACAAGCCAATGCGGCTCATGATCGTCAAGGGCATGGGCGGCCGCAAGATGCAATGCATTGATTGTGGTCAACCAGACCCGTTAGAAAACCCCGATACCCAAAGATGGTTGAAGGGCGAACTCGGGTCCAAGATTTAGGCTGCCGCGCGCTGCCTATCTGGCCGGGTTTTCGTATGAGGGCTTGGAATATACTGGCACCGTGCCAATCTCGCGCCCCTCATCGTTGATAATAGCGATGCGGCGCTCAGGATCATCTTCGGGCTTGTCGAGCGAAACGCCTATGGCGAGCACCGTCGCCCTGATGATTGCATCGGTATCGTCGTCGCAAACAAAGCCTGATGCATCAAAAAGCCGGTGGCCGTCCTGAACGTCAAAAAAGTAGTGGGGCATTGCGACCTCCAGATTGTCAAGCTCCTGTAGACAGCATTGTTCCGATATCAGGTCGCCTCAGTTGGCGGCAGCTAAATTTCAAAATTGAACACGCAAAAAATATATTTCGACGCTCAATAACGCCGCTTAATTGCGCTCAACGCCATTCAACGTTCAGCCTGCCGCACAAAGGTTTCCATCGCTTGTCAGTTCGCGCGCGCATGTCATCTTATGCACATGCAACATGCTCGCGATACCCTCGCTACCTCATGCGCTACCAGTCGGAGCAAGGTCTCCAACGGAACGCGCTTG
>NZ_JAFCLY010000035.1:0-85785 GCF_018130185.1 Bradyrhizobium sp. AUGA SZCCT0182
TCGTGTGCACTTTGTTTTGTGCAAACCGCACGCGAGACCGCGGGTGCAGCGCGCACCCGGTCTTCCCTGCGCCCTCTTGATGAGAGGGCGGGAAGTTACTGGCAAAGCTCGGGCGCAATGCGTCGCGAGAATAATTTTTGTCGTCCCGGCGAAGGCCGGGACCCATACGCCGCGGCCCCCGTTGCTAAAAAAGGAAGATGACGACCAGCGTGCAAAACAATGATCGCTGGTGGTTATGGGACCCAGCCCCCGTGCGCAATTGCGCACTAGGCCGGGACGACGGCTGATAGAGCTTCGGCTCTCGTTCGCCGATCTCATCGTTTCACCGATCCTTCCATCCAACCACATGATCCACCGTGCTTTTCCCAATTCCTCCCACATCGCGGGAAACAAATGCGACGTCGTTGAGATCGAAGGTGGCAGCCGTGATGATCGCGCCAGAGCAACACGGTCAAGCGAGGTGCAAAATGGCGAAGATGCGAGCGATCGATGCCGCGGTACGTATCCTCGAAAAGGAAGGCGTGGTGACCGCCTTCGGCGTGCCGGGAGCGGCGATCAACCCGCTTTACTCCGCGCTGAAGCGGCGCGGTTCGATCAGCCACATCCTGGCGCGCCATGTCGAGGGCGCGTCCCACATGGCCGAGGGCTATACCCGCGCCAAAGCCGGCAATATCGGCGTCTGCATCGGCACGTCAGGTCCGGCCGGCACCGACATGATCACCGGGCTTTATTCGGCGATTGCGGATTCGATCCCGATCCTGTGCATCACCGGGCAGGCGCCGCGCGCGCGGCTGTACAAGGAAGACTTTCAGGCGGTCGATATTGAATCGATCGCAAAGCCTGTGACGAAATGGGCTGTCACGGTGCGCGAGCCCGCGCTGGTACCGCGCGTGTTCAGCCAGGCCTTTCACATCATGCGTTCGGGCCGTCCCGGGCCTGTGCTAATCGACCTGCCGCTCGACGTGCAGCTTGCCGAGATCGAGTTCGACGACGAGACCTACGAGCCGCTGCCGGTCTACAAACCATCAGCGACGCGCAGGCAGATCGAGAAGGCGCTGGCGATGCTCAACGCCGCGGAGCGTCCGCTGATCGTGGCGGGCGGCGGCGTCATCAATGCCGACGCATCCGAATTGCTGGTGGCGTTTGCCGAGGCTGTCAACGTTCCCGTGGTGCCGACGCTGATGGGGTGGGGCGCCATCCCCGATGACCACGTGCTGATGGCGGGCATGGTCGGGCTGCAGACCAGCCACCGTTACGGCAACGCCACCATGCTGCAATCCGACTTCGTGCTCGGGATCGGCAACCGCTGGGCCAACCGCCACACCGGCTCGATCGAGACCTACACCAAGGGCCGCACCTTCGTGCATGTCGACATCGAGCCGACGCAGATCGGCCGTGTCTTCAACCCGGATTTCGGCATCGTGTCCGACGCCAAGGCGGCACTGGAACTGTTCGTCACCGTTGCAAAGGAGTGGCGCAAGACCGGCAAACTCAAAGAGCGTCAGGCTTGGCCGGCCGCCTGCCAGGACCGCAAGCGGACCATGCTGCGCCGGAGCCGCTTTGACGACATCCCGATCAAGCCGCAGCGGGTCTACGAGGAGATGAGCCGCGCGTTTGGCCGCGACACCTGTTACGTCAGCGTAATCGGCCTGTCGCAGATCGCCGGCGCGCAATTCCTCGGCGTCTACGGTCCGCGCAACTGGATCAATGCCGGGCAGGCCGGTCCGCTCGGCTGGACGCTGCCCGCGGCGCTCGGCGTGCGCGCCGCCGATCCGACCCGCGAGATCGTGGCGCTGTCGGGCGACTATGACTTCCAGTTCCTGATCGAGGAGCTCGCGGTCGGCGCGCAGTTCAAGCTGCCCTACATCCACGTCGTCGTGAACAACTCCTATCTCGGCCTGATCCGTCAGGCGCAGCGCGGATTCGAGATGGACTATCAGGTGCAGTTGTCGTTCGAGAATATCAACGCGCCGGAGCTTGGCGCCTACGGCGTCGACCACGTCGCGGTCGCGCAAGGCCTCGGCTGCAAGGCGATCCGCGTCACCGATCCGCACGACGCGCAGGCGGCGTTCGCGACCGCGCGCGAATGGATGGCGGAGCACAAGGTGCCTGTGGTGGTCGAGTTCATCCTCGAGCGCGTCACCAACATCTCCATGGGCACCGAGATCGACAACATCATCGAGTTCGAGGAAGTGCTCGATCTGCCGCTGGACGATGCGCCGGCGAAGTCGAACACATCTGGCACATTGTTGCCGGCTTAGGGGGAGATCGACGATGCCCAAATTTGCCGCCAACCTCACCATGCTGTTCGGCGAACTGCCATTCCCAGATCGCTTTGCGGCGGCCAAGGCCGCCGGCTTCAGCGGCGTCGAATATCTGTTTCCCTATGATTTCGACAAGGCCGAGCTCAGCGAGCAATTGCAGCAGCACGGATTGACCCAGGTGCTGCACAATCTGCCCGCCGGCAACTGGGCGACGGGCGAGCGCGGCATCGCGATTTTTCCTGACCGGGTCGAGGAATTCCGCGACGGCGTCGCGCGCGCCATCGATTACGCCAAGGCGCTGGATTGCCGTCAGCTCAATTGCCTGGTCGGCATCGCGCCTGATGGCGCCGATGCGCACGAACTGAACAAGGTGCTGATCGGAAATTTGCGCTTTGCCGCCGACGCGCTGGCCAAGGAACGGATCAGGCTTCTGGTCGAGCCGATCAACACAACAGACATTCCGGGCTTTTTCCTGAGCGGTACCGAACAGGCGATCCAGCTCATATCAGACGTGCGATCGAGCAACCTGTTCGTGCAGTACGACATCTACCACATGCAGATCATGGAAGGGGACATCGCGCGCAGCCTGCAGAAGCATCTGCCGCGCATCGCTCATGTCCAGCTCGCCGACAACCCCGGCCGCAACGAGCCCGGCACCGGTGAAATCAATTATCCGTTCCTGTTCCGGCATCTCGACGCGATCGGCTATCGCGGCTGGGTCGGATGCGAGTATAAACCGAGGACGACGACCGTCGACGGCCTCGGCTGGCACGCGGCCCTGACGCTCGATACCTGATTGGTCAATAACAAGGGAAAATCCAAATGATCGATATCGGCTTTATCGGCCTCGGCACCATGGGTCGCCCGATGGCGAAGCATCTCCAGACTGCCGGCCATCACCTGTTCCTGCACGACGTTGCGCCGATCCCGCCCGAGCTTGTCGCCGAAGGCGGGGTGGCCTGCAAATCGGGCAAGGAGGTCGCGGAAAAATCCGACGTCGTCATCATCATGGTGCCGGACACGCCGCATGTCGAAGCGGTGTTGTTCTCCGAGGGCGGCGTCGCGCAGGGGATTTCAAAGGGCCAGATCGTGGTCGACATGAGTTCGATCTCGCCGCTTGCCACGAAAGAATTCGCCAAAAAGATCGAGGCGCTCGGCGCCGATTATCTCGATGCCCCGGTTTCCGGCGGCGAGGTCGGCGCCAAGGCGGCGAGCCTGACCATCATGGTGGGTGGACCCGAGCGCGCGTTCAACACCATGAAGCCGGTGTTCGACAAGATGGGCAAGAACGTCACGCTGGTCGGCGGCAATGGCGACGGCCAGACCACCAAGGTCGCCAACCAGATCATCGTCGCGCTGACGATCGAGGCGGTCGGCGAAGCGCTGTTGTTCGCATCGAAGGCCGGTGCCGATCCGGCCCTGGTGCGGCAGGCGCTGATGGGCGGCTTTGCGTCGTCGCGGATTCTCGAGGTGCATGGCGAGCGCATGATCAAGCGCAATTTCGATCCGGGTTTCCGCATCGAGCTGCATCAGAAGGATCTCAACCTCGCCCTCGAAGGCGCGCGCTCGCTCGGCATATCCTTGCCGAACACGGCGATCGCACAGCAGCTGTTCAGTTCCTGCGCGGCGCATGGCGGCAAGGCGTGGGATCATTCCGGCATGGTGAAGGCGCTGGAGATGATGGCTAACCACGAGATTGGAAAGACTTGATCGAACGCGGAACCTGATGCGGAACTTCCTGTTCCATGTGCCCTTTATTGGCGCGCGTGGAACCGGAACATCCAATGCCTCCGATGGTTGAAACGCACCATCAATTCACTGGAGGACATGATGAACAATCGTTTAGCTGTTTCGCTGATTGCCGCTTCGCTGCTGACTTCGGGCGCGGCGTTTGCCCAATCCACCACCGTTCAGGGCGCGCAGGACGGCGCCCGAGCGGGTGGTCAGGTCGGAGGTCCGGTCGGCGAGGTCGTTGGCGGCACCGTGGGTGCGGCCGTAGGCCTTGGATTGGAAATTCCGAATGCCGTGATCACGTCGATCCAGGCGGAGCGCGGGCCGTCGGTCGTGGTGCGTGAGCGGGTCGTCGTGGGCGAGCCGCTGCCGTCGACCGTCGAATTGCGCACGGTGCCGAGCCACACCGAATATCGCTATGCGATCGTCAATGATCGCCGCGTGATCGTGGAGCCGCGCACGCGCCGGGTCATCAAGATCATCGACTAAGCGCGCAGCTTGCAATTGATCCTCGCGGGGGCAATCCTCCCGCGGGGATTGTTGCGTCAGGACGCACCGGCCGTCACGACGCGCCGGCGCTCGATCGTTGCGTTCGCTTGACGACCAGATCGAAGGCCGCCGCAGCGGCGAGGCCAACGCAGACTGCAAACGCGTCGACCAGAAAATCCTCCAGCCGCGCGTGCCGCCCCGGCGCCCAGAATTGCAGGATCTCGATCACGCCGGTCAGGCCGACGCCGGTGGCCGCCGTAAACAAACGGTTTCGCGTGTAGGCCAGGCCGAACGCGAGGCCAAGCAATACGAAGGCGAGCGCATGTTCGCCGTCCTGTCCGAGAACGCTGGCGTGCGGCCGATAACCCGGCGGCCCCAGGGTTGCGAATGCGACGGCTGCGGCAAGACACCAGGCGAAGAGCTTGAGGGCAATTGACATGAGCCCGGCTTAGCATGTTCAGGACGCGAATATTGCACCTGCGAACAGCCACGATGTCGTGTGGTTAATGCCTAATACTAGAGCGTTTTCGAGCGAAAGCCTGTCCCGCACTTGATGCGGGATGGAGCCCGGTTCGCGTGAAGAAAACGCGTCAAAACAAAAAGCTAGAGCGGTTCCCGCACACCCAGCCCGTGCATGAACCGTTCCCTGATCTGCACGGGATCGCGCCGGGTGATGCCGACGCCCGGTTTGTCGTCGATCCGCACGCCGATCAGGGTCGGCCCCGCGGTGGACATGGATTGATCGATCAGGCGTTCGAAATCGTCCTCGTCGGCGGCCCAGGCGCTGTTGCCGAGACCGCTGGCGATCGCGATCGCAACGATGTCGGCGACAACAGCGCCTGGCGTCGGCTGCGCGCCGGTGATTTGGTAGACGCCGTTGTCCATCACCACCATCGTGAGATTCTTCGGCGCCAGGGTTGCGATCGTCGACAGCGCGCCCAGTTGCATCAACAGCGAGCCGTCGCCTTCAAGCGCGAAGATGCGACGCTCCGGTTGCGCCAGTGCGACGCCGAGCGCGATCGGAAAGGCGAGGCCCATGCTGCCGAGCATGTAAAAGTTCTGCGGCCGGTGGCCGGCGGCCCACAGGTCGAAATTGGTGTTGCCGATACCGCCGACCACGGCTTCCTCGTTCTTCAGCTTGGCGACCAGCCGCGAGGTGAGATCGAAGCGGTTCATGACCTTGGTATTGCGGGCAGGGGTGCTGTTCATGACATCGCTCACTTGTCGAAGGTCTTGCCGCCGGTCAGAAGCGGCGAGAGGATCAGCGCCACCGGCGCCTGCGTGGTGATGGACTGCTTGATCGAGCGGTCGCAGATGAATTCGAACTCGTCGAGGCGTGTGCAGGTGTGATGCTCCATCGCCAGCGAATCCAGCACCGGGCGCATGGTGCGGCATACCAGCGACTGGCCGTAGTTGAACTCGCCGAGCGTGCCGCGTTCGGTCACGAACAAGATCAGCGGGATCTGGTAGGGCATCGCCAGCGAGGCCAGCACGTTGGCGAGCGTTGCAAAGCCCGACGTCTGCATCAGCACCGCGCCCCGCCGCCCGCCCATCCAGGCGCCGGAGACGATGCCGACGGCTTCTTCCTCGCGCGCGGTCGGAAAGGTCGTGAAAAACGGATCGGCATGCAGGTTCTTGATCAGCGTCGTCAGGATGCGATCGGGCACATAGGGCACCAGACTGATATCGTTGCGCTTGAGAGATTGCAGCACGATGCCGTGCCAGCTCTTCTCCTGCGAGCTGTTCTCCAGCGAAGTCTTGGGCGAGGTTTTTTCCTCCGCAACCGCCATACTGTCTTCTCCCTCGATCTTCCGAAAATTCTCGTTCGCGACGTGGTGCCGTCGCGCAGCTTTTGCTGCGCCGAAACTTGACGCCGCGGACGAGATTGTCAACATGCCTTCATCGTTACCGTGATCTGCAGGCTTGGCGATGGCTTCAACGCGCCGGCATGCGACAATGTGAGATAACGAGAACATCGGGAGGGCTGCCGTGGGAGTTTGGTTCCGGATGGCTGCGGTTGCGGCATTGATGCTCGCTGCGGTGGGCGCGGCATCCGCGCAATCGTTCCCTTCAAAGCCCGTGCGTATTTTCGTGCCCTATCCCGCCGGCGGCGGCGTCGATGTCCTGACGCGCACGCTGGGTGAGGTGGTGTCCAAGCAATGGGGCCAGTCGGTCGTGGTCGAGAACCGCCCGGGCGCCGGCGGCGTCATTGCCTCGCAGGCGGTCGTGACCTCGCCGCCTGACGGCTACACGCTGATCATGGTGGCGAGCGGTCATGCCACCAATCCGTTGCTGTATCCCAAAATTCCCTACGACACCTTCAAGGACTTCACGCCGATTTCGCTACTCGGGTCGTCGCCCAATATCCTGCTGGTGCGTGCGGATTCTCCGTTCAAGGCGGTGGCCGATGTGATCGCGGCGGCGAAGGCAAAGCCGGGCAGTCTGTCATTTGCCCATGCCGGCACCGGCACGTCGACGCATCTGGCTGGCGAACTCCTGAAGAATCTCGCGAAAGTCGATCTCAACGCCATTCCGTACAAGGGCGGGGCACCCGCGATCAACGATCTGCTCGGCGGGCAAATTCCGATGTCGTTCAACAACGGCCCGGAATCGGTCGGGCAGCTTCAAGCCGGCACGCTTCGTGCGCTCGCCGTCACCACGGCCGATCGCGCGCCGCTCCTGCCCAACGTCCCGAGCATGTCGGAAGCCGTACCGGGCTATGACACCGGCGTGTGGTGGGGCCTGCTTGGACCGGCCGGCATGCCGCCCGAGATACTCACAAAACTCTCACATGATTTCGTCGCGGCCTTGAACACGGAGGCCGTGAAGGAGCGCCTCGGCAAGCTCGGCGCGCAGCCGATCGGCAGCTCACCGCAACAATTCGACGCCAGGATCCGTGCCGATTACGAAAAATGGGAGCCGATCATCAAAGCTTCCGGGATGAAGGCGGAATAACGATGTGGTGCCT
Organism: Bradyrhizobium sp. AUGA SZCCT0182; assembly: GCF_018130185.1. Lineage (NCBI taxonomy): Bacteria > Pseudomonadati > Pseudomonadota > Alphaproteobacteria > Hyphomicrobiales > Nitrobacteraceae > Bradyrhizobium > Bradyrhizobium sp. AUGA SZCCT0182. The sequence continues at coordinate 7,453 of NZ_JAFCLY010000035.1, forward strand.
CCGATGATTCCAGCCTGCCTTCCGCCCCGACCTGTCAGCCGTCCCAAGGTGCCGTTGCCGCCTGGCGCCTGCGATACCCATGCCCATGTATTCGGCCCATCGGATCGCTTTCCCTATGCGGATGATCGCAGCTACACCCCGCCGGATGCGCCGCTGGAAAAATATCTCGGCATGCTCGACACGCTCGGCTTTGCGCGCGGCGTGCTGGTGCAGGGCAGTGCGCACGGCCGCGACAATGCGGCGATGCTCGATGCGCTGCGGCGAGAGCCCGGCCGCCTGCGCGGCGTCGCGGTGGCCGACGCCAATGTCTCGCCTGACGAACTGCGCGCGTGGCACGGCGCCGGCGTCCGAGGCCTGCGCTTCAATCACTTCTTTCGCGATGGCCAATTGCACTATCGCGGTGGCGTGCCGTTGACGGAGGCCGAGAAGCTTGCGCCTGTCATGGCCGAGCTTGGCTGGCACCTGCAGCTCTGGATCGATGTCAAGGATCTGCCGCAGACGATTCCGGTCCTCAAAAAACTCGGCCTGCCTGTCGTGATCGATCACATGGGCCGCACCGATGCGCGCGCCGGCACCGGCACCGAAGGTTTCCAGAGCCTGTTGCGTGCGGTCGGCGAGGGCTGGTGCTGGGCGAAATTGTCGGGCGCGCATCGGCTGAGCCAAAACGCGCCTGACTATCCCGAAGCGCGGCCGTTCCACGAGATGCTGGTCAAGATAAATCCGGAGCGCCTGGTCTGGGGCGGCGACTGGCCGCATCCGCGGGTCGAGGGCGAAATGCCGGACGCCGGACACCTTCTCGAATTGTTTCAGATGTGGACGCCTGATAAGGCAACGCAGCAGCGCATCCTCGTCAGCAATCCCGCCAAACTCTACGATTTCCCGAACTGAAAGTTGCACAACAAGATGACCGTCAACAACAAGCGCGTGTTCTACGTCAAATATCTCGCCCACGAGATCTACACCGAGATCCTGAAGACCAGGGCCGATGTGCGGCTCGACAAGCTGGAAAACGAGAGCCCTGAATCCGTCGCGGCGCCGATTCTGGCCGCGGCGCACGCCTATCAGATCGGGGCGGCGCGCGATGAACTGGCGCCGCATTTCCATGCCCATGCAGATCTTCTGAAGCGGGCGCCGAATTTGCTCATCGTCTCCAGCAACGGCGCGGGCTTTGACCCCGTCGATGTCGATGCCTGCACCGCGGCCGGCGTGCTGGTGGTCAACCAGACCGGCGGCAACGCCAATTCCGTGGCCGAGCACGCGCTTGGCATGCTGCTGACGCTGTCGAAGCGCATCCTCGAATCCGACCGTGCGCTTCGCCGAGAGGCCAATGTCAATCGCAATGCGCTGATCGGCAACGAAGCGCAGGGCAAGACCATCGGCATCGTCGGGATCGGCAATGTCGGCCGCCGCATCGCCGAACTCTGCAAGGGACTGCTGCACATGAAGGTGATCGCCTACGATCCCTATCTGACGGCAGAGGAAATCGCGGCGCGGGGCGCGGAGAAGGTCGAGCTCGACGATCTGATGCGCCGCTCGGACTTCGTTTCGATTTCCTGCCCACTGACAAAAGACAATCGCCGCATGATCGGTGCAAAACAGTTCGCGCTGATGCAGCCGCATGCGTTCTTCATCACCACCGCGCGCGGCTTCATTCACGACGAGGCCGCGTTGTACGATGCGCTGCGCGACAAGCGGATCGCCGGTGCCGGGCTCGACGTCTGGGACAAGGAGCCGCCGCCGCCGGAACACCCTCTGCTGCAGTTCGACAATGTGCTGGCCAGCCCGCATACGGCAGGTGTCACCAGGGAAGCCCGCGTCAACATGGGCAGGATCGCCGCCGAACAGATCCTCGACGCGCTCGACGGCAAGCGGCCGCCGCGCATCGTCAATCCCGAGGTCTGGCCGGCCTATGCCAAGCGCTTCGAGCGGACGTTCGGGTTTGCGCCGAAATAGGCGCTACAGGAAAACGAACCGGAAGGCGGATCCCTTCGATACCACGCGGCCGGCGGTCGGTGCCGGAAAGTGCGCCGCAAGAAGGATGCTCGGCGTGTCCGCGAGCCGCTCGAGCAGTTTGATACGGGTGGTCCGCGCGGCCTCCCTATCGAAATCCGCCGCGTTCGACAGCCAGGGCGCCGCGCACTGGATCGGATGATGGATGATGTCGCCGGACATGACCGCATGATCATGCCTGCCGTTCAAATGTATCTGCATATTGCCGATCGTATGGCCCGGGGCGGGCTCAAAGTGCATCATCGCGTTTCGATCGTCGAACAGCAGATGGTCGGTTTCCACGAATTCCGCCTGTCCGGCGGCAACCACCGGCAACACCGAATCTGCGAACGATCCGTGATTGACCGGATTGTTGGGCGTGGCGGCGTGCGCCTGCTCCCAATGGCGATACTCGGTGCGGCCCATCAGGTACCGCGCGTTCGGGAAGGTCGGGACCCAGCGCCCGTCGATGAGCCGCGTGTTCCAGCCGACGTGATCGACATGCAGATGGGTGCACATCACGAAGTCGACGTCTTCGGGACGAACGCCGAGTGCTTGCATTTTTTCCAGATAAGGCTGGTTGAGCTGGTTCCATACCGGGACGCGCGGCCGCGGCTTGTGATTGCCGCAGCAGGTGTCGACCAGGGCGGTCCATCGCCCGGTGCGGACCACATAGGAGTGGTGGCTGAGGATCATCCGCCCGGTGCCGGGCTCGATGTATCGTTCGTCCAGCCAGTCGCTGTTAGCCGCGATCACCTCGTCATCGACGTTGGCGAACAACCAGTTCCTTTCAAACGGCAGACTGGCAATCTCGACCAGCCGGTCGATCCGCATGCTGCCGATTTTCAGCGTCTCCATGCTGGGCCTGTCAGTTCTGCAGCAAATCGCCGAACGGCACCCAGCGTGTTCCGTCGTAGCGGATCAGCCGCATGCTCGTCATCGGCGTATAGCGTTCCGGCGAATTATTCACCGCGGTGCCGTTGATCAGCATCGGCAGGCGAACGTCTTTCAGGTTGGTCGCCTGCTTCATCACATTGGCGCGGGTCAGATCGTTACCGGCGGCCTTGAGCGTCGTTACCAATGTCTGGGCGATGGTGTAGCCGTACACGTTCAGCCAGTCGCTCTTGTTGGCGTCCGGCAGATATTTCTCCATGAAGGCCAGCCATTCCTTGTAGCCAGGGTCGTCCTTCAGGCCGGGATCGGTGCTGTCTTTCAGATACTGGCTGGAGACGACGCCGACCGAATTCTCGCGCCCCGCCGGTTCGAGCACGCCGCTGATGGAGGCAGATACGTTTGAAATAATCGTGGTCGGCTTCCATCCGATCTCGGCGATCTTCCGGATCGCTTGCGCGGCGAATTTCGGCGTGGCCGCCACCAGCACGACATCGGCGCCGCTGCTCTTCAAGAGCAGTATCTGGGTATCGATGGTGGGGGAGGTGGTTTCATAGGGGGCCTTGGAGACGATCTGATCGCTGCCGCCGAGACCTTCCTCCAGCGCCTTCAGATAGTCTTTTCCTAGATCGTCGTTTTGATAGAGAACGCCGATCTTTGCCCTCGGGTGGCTGTCCCTGATGTATTTGGAATAGGCGAGAGCCTCGTCGCGATAGGTCGGCTGCCAGCCGACCGTCCACGGGAAACTCTTCGGATCGTCCCACTTCGCGGCGCCGGAGCCGAGGAAGAGTTGCGGCACCTTCTTGTCGTTGAGATATTTGTGCACGGCGTTGTTGGTCGGCGTTCCGACGCCGCCGAAGATCAACAGCACCTCATCGCTTTCGACCAGGCGGCGGGTCTGTTCGACGGTCTTGGGGGGACTGTAGGCGTCGTCCGCGATGATCATCTGGATCCGGCGCCCGTTGACGCCGCCTTCGTCATTGATCTTGCGAAAATAGGCTTCGGCGGATTTCGCGATCTGCGCGAAGGCGGAAACCGGCCCGCTGAGGGGGGCCGTGGTGCCGATCTTGATCGTCTTGTCGTCAGCGCCCGTGTCGTATTTCGCGGCGCCTTGCGCCTGCGCGGGGATGGCCGCCAGCACCGACAGGGCGATGCCGAGGGCGTGAAGTCGGGATCCAGGAAAACGGCGCACTTTGTAGCTCCTCCCAGGTTTCCCGCCTCTTCGGGCGGGCTTTCCGGTCGTTCGGGTGTACGAACGATCGTTCGTTTGGTTGACTATCGAACGATCGTTCGTTAGTCAATGTGCATGATTTCCTCTGCTTCCAGTGCGGCCGAAACGGTCGCGACCTCCACCCGCGAGCGCATTCTTGCCGAAGCGCTCAGCCTGTTTGCCGAGAGCGGCTATGGCGGCGCCTCGATGCGCGAACTGGCGCGCCGGGTCGGTGTCCGTGAAAGCAGCCTTTACAACCACTTCCCGGGCAAGGCGGCGATCCTGGAAGCGATCGTCAGCGAGCACGGGCCGGCGAGTTCGGCGAGCCGCCTCGAGCAGCCGCGCTATCGCCAGTTGCGCGACCAGCCCGCGGCGTTTTGCCGGCAGTTTGCCCTCGACCTCGTCGACCAATGGTCGGACCCGCGCGAGCATCAATTCCAGAAGGTCATCACGGCGGAACGAAACCGGGTCCCGGGCATTCGCGCGAAATTCGCCGATCAGTTCTATGCGCGCGAGCAGCGCCTGATGACGGATTATTTCCGCGGTTTCACGCTGGCCGGTCTCGTCAAGACACCGGATCCGCGCGAGACGGCGCGGCTGTTCGCGGCCGGCCTGATCTACATCCGCCTCGAGCACTATGTGATGGGCGCGCAGTCGTCACCGCGCGACAAGGTGATGGAAGCCATCGAGCGGTTTCTCGGTTTCTTCTTCTCGTTGATCGCCATCAGCGACGTCGCAGACCCAACAAATACAAAAAAACGAAAAGCTAAGGGAGAAGTGCGTGGCAAGGTTATCCCTGATTGATCCGGACGCGACGATCGGAGACATCCGCGCATCCTTTGACCGGATGGCGGTCAAGCCGAGCATCTTTCAAATAATGGCGCACGCCGAAGCCGGCGTGATCCCGGCGATGCGGGTCGGCAATGGCTCGGCGCGCCAACACGGGTCGAGGTAAAGATGACAGAGAAAATGCGCTATGTCCGCCAGCTTAGCGCGGCGTCCGAAGGTCAGGCTCCGGGCCGCGGCCGGCTTCGGGGCCGCAGGATCCTGGTCGTCGGTGGCGGTCAGCGGACGTTCGACGCCGCGACCGATCCGGTCGGAAACGGCCGGGCCATGTCCATGCTGTTTGCCAGGGAAGGCGCCCATGTCGCGGTCGCCGACCTGCACCGCGCCAGCGCCGATGACACCGTAAAGCGCATTGCCGGCGAGGGCGGTCTCGCTTTTTCGATCAAGGCGGATATTGCGCGCGAGGCCGATGTGAACAGGATGATCGACGAGGCCGTTGACGGTCTCGGTGGACTCGACGGCATGGTGCTCAATGTCGGCATCGGCGTCGGGGCGCTGGGGCTCGACGGTGTCGATCTCAAGGAGTGGAATGACACGTTCGCGGTCAATTTGACCGGTCCAATGCTCTGTTGCCGCAAGGCGCTGAAGCATATCGCCGATGGGGCGTCGATCGTGTTCATCTCGTCGATCGCCGGGCTTCGCTCGGGCTCGCGGCTGATTGCCTATGACACGTCGAAGGCGGCGCTTGGCGGCCTGATGCGCAACGTCGCCAAGGAAGGCGCGCGCCGCGGCATCCGCGCCAACATCATCTGCCCCGGACTGGTCGATACGCCGCTTGGCCGCCACACCAGCGCCGGCCGGCCGTCGCGCAGTGCGTCCGGCGCGCCGTTCGGGCGGATGGCGACGGGGTGGGAGATCGCCTACGCCGCGCTGTTCTTCATGTCCGACGAGAGCGTTTACGTCAACGCGCAGACGCTGGCGGTCGACAGCGGCATCACCGGGCTTTGAGCACGGCGAGGCAACGGGTCAATCAATAGCCGGCTCTTCTCGTGCCGGAAAGAAAAGTGAAAACAGGGGAGTGAGCGTATGTTGAGCAAGTCGTTGTGGCCGGCCCTTGTTGCCGGTGTAGTCAGTGCCATCGTCTGGACGGGAGCAGCGTCCGCACAGAAGAAATACGATCCCGGCGCATCCGACACCGAGATCAAGATCGGCCAGACCATGCCGTACAGCGGGCCGGCTTCGTCCTATGCAACGATCGGCCTTGTGATGAAGGCCTATTTTGACAAGATCAATGCGGAGGGCGGCGTCAACGGCCGCAAGATCACGCTGCTGTCGCAAGACGACGGGTTTGTTTCGTCCAAGACGGTGGAAGCCACGCGCAAGCTGGTCGAGCAGGATGATGTTCTGTTCATCGCCGGCTCGCTCGGCACGGCGCCGAACGCCGCGGTTCAGAAATATCTGAACATCAAAAAGGTGCCGCAGCTTTTCGTCGCGACCGGCGCGACGCGGTGGGGCGATCCGGAACATTTTCCGTGGACCATGGGATGGCAGCCCAGCTACCAGATCGAAGGCGCCATTCTCGGTCGTTACACGGCTGCCACGTATCCGACGGCAAAAATCGGCGTGCTGTATCAGAACGATGATTCCGGAAAGGATTACATCAAGGGTTTCAAGGCGGGCCTCGGTGACGCCGCCAAGCTGATCGTGGCCGAGACCTCGTATGAATTGTCGGATCCTACGGTCGACTCGCAAGTCATCACGTTGAAGACTGCCGGCGCCGACGTGTTTTTCCTGCACGCGAATCCGAGATTCGTCGCCCAGGCGATCCGCCGGACGTTTGAGCTGACCTGGAAGCCCGCGATCATCCTGCCGAGCGTTGGCGCGTCGGTCGGCGCGGCTCTGGCTCCGGCCGGTCTGGAGAAATCGATCGGCGCCGTGACGGCGGCCTATATGAAGGATCCCACCGACAAGGTGTGGGAAAGCGACAAGGGCTTTCAGGACTGGCTCGCCTTCATGAAGCAATGGTATCCGCGCGGGAGCCTGATCGACGGCAGCAATGTCTATGGCTACTCCATGGCCCAGACCATCGTCCAAGTCCTCAGGCAATGCGGCGACGTGCTGACGCGCGAGAACGTCATGCAGCAGGCGGCTTCCATGAAGGATCTGGAGCTTCCGATGCTGCTGCCGGGCATAGACCTCAGCACCAGTGCCAAGGATTTTTTCCCCATCAAGCAGATGCGGCTGGCGCGCTTTGACGGCACGTCCTGGATCGTGATGCCGAAGTAGGGCGAGGCGGCCTGGAACCCGTCCTCTCCGGGGCGGGTTCAGTGCCGAAAGTGCGGCTCAAATCTGCGGAGAAAATTTCCCCCGCGGCGGGCGCGATCATGGCAATAATTCCACTGCCAAAGGGCGCCCGGACGACGCGCGCATTGCTATTTTCGTAGGCATCTCGACTAGTTAGCCCGTTACGACCATTTTCCGTAGTGCGCCCCGTTTCTGGGAACAACCGTTCCGCCGGGCACGATGGAAGATGAAATGCGACAGGTAGGTACATTTCTGCGCAACGCGCCGTCCCGGATCGGACGTCGCCTGGCCCAGATCGTCGCGATTGCCGCTGCCAGCCTGCCGGCTGCCGGGGCTTAAGGCCGCTTACGTCAATTTGAACATCGAAAGCTCGTCATCGCGCGAACCTGCGGTTCGCGGATACCGGGTTTGTCGCGCTATGTCTGGCGTAAATACTTTCGCGCAGCCTCAGAGCTTTGCCATCGTCGCCCGCGCGGCACATTGCGCGCGGGCTCAGCTAAATTTCGCGAAGAGTTTTAGTCATTGGCTTCCGGCGGCAGAAAATTCACTTCATGCTCGGCCGAGATGCGCACGATCTCGGCGACATCGCTCAGATTGTGCAGCTGGTTGAAAAGTGCTTCCAGCTTCTGGGTCGGTGAAACCCAGAACAGCGCCCGCGCCGGTTTGTCCGACTTGTTGAAATAGCCGTGCGGGATCCCGCGCGGCAACCGCACCAGGTCGCCGGCCTTGGCCTGCACCCAGACGCCATCGAGCTTCAGATCGAGCATGCCGTCCTGCACCAGGATGAATTCGTCCTGCGTGGGGTGGATGTGGACCGGTACGAACTGGCCGGGATCACTGTTGGTTTCGAACGCAAAGGTCGAATCCGTTACGGCCTTTGGGAAGTATACCTGTCCGAGGATGTTCCAGGTCTTGCCGGAATAGCCGGTGCCGTTCTGCGTGATGCCTTTTTCGAGCGCCGCCATGTTGTTGACCCCTCTTTGGCTGTCGCGACGACGCTACCCCCGGCCGGCCTTCTGTCAAGCGGGTGTGGCAGGCACGCGAAGGCTTCCGCAACTTGCTTCCTTGCAAAAGCTTGAAGTTTAAAATAAATGTCGGAGGTCAGTTCCGGGAGGCCGACCGATGTCCAAACCGTTGCATTCCCAGCATGCGCTCGTCACCGGCGGCGGGCGTGGCATTGGCCGCGCAGTCGCCGCAGCACTGTCCGACGCCGGCGCTGTCGTCACCGTGCTCGGCCGCAATCGCGCCACGCTGGATGAAGCCGTTGCGTCAGGCGCCGCGCAATTTGCTGTTACAGCAGATGTCGCCGATGCAGCTTCCGTGAAATCAGCCGTTGCGGAGGCCGCGGGCCGGCAACCGATCGATATCCTGATCGCGAATGCGGGCGCTGCGGAATCCGCGCCGTTCGGCCGCTCCGACGCTGCGCTGTTCCAGCGCATGATGGACGTCAATTTCATGGGCGTGGTGCATGCCACGCAGGCTGTGTTGCCGGGGATGCTGGAGCGCCGCCAGGGGCGGGTGGTCGCGATCGCCTCTACCGCCGGCCTGAAGGGCTACGCCTATGTCAGCGCCTACAGCGCTGCAAAACACGCGGTGATTGGTCTGGTCCGTTCGCTGGCGCTGGAAACGGCCAAGAGCGGCGTCACCGTCAATGCCGTCTGTCCCGGCTTCACCGAGACCGATTTGCTCGAAGGCTCGATCGACAACATCATCAAGAAGACCGGGCGCAGCCGCGAGCAGGCGGTCGCCGAACTGTCAAAGCACAATCCGCAGGGCCGCCTCGTTGCGCCGTCGGAAGTCGCCGATGCCGTGCTGTGGTTGTGCGGCGCGGGCGCCGGCGCCATTACCGGACAGGCGGTCGCGGTCGCCGGCGGCGAAGTTTGAAATTGAAACCGTCATTGCGAGCGAAGCGAAGCAATCCATCTCGCCGCAAAAAGAAAGAATGGATTGCTTCGCTGCGCTCGCAATGACGAATAGCAAGACAAGGGAGATCCCATGAGCAGACCCGCCAACCCCGTCACGCTGCCGCTATCAGAATATTCGCCGAAGCATTTCTTGCTCGCCGTTGACGGCAAGATCGCCACCGTGACGCTGAACCGTCCGGAGCGGAAAAATCCGCTGACCTTCGACAGCTACCGCGAACTGACGGATTTCTTCCGCGCCTGCGCGATGGATGATGAAGTCAAGACCATCGTGGTGTCAGGCGCTGGCGGGAACTTCTCTTCGGGCGGCGACGTCTTCGAGATCATCGGTCCGCTGGTGCAGATGGACACCAAGGGCCTCACCGCCTTCACGCGGATGACCGGCGATCTCGTGAAGGCGATGCGCGCTTGCCCGCAACCCATCATCGCCGCTGTCGACGGCATCTGCGCCGGTGCCGGCGCGATCATCGCGATGGCCTCGGATATGCGCCTGGCAGCGCCCGGCGCCAAGGTCGCCTTCCTCTTCAACAAGGTCGGGCTCTCCGGCTGCGACATGGGCGCTTGTGCGATCCTGCCGCGCATCATCGGTCAGTCGCGGGCGTCGGAACTGCTCTACACCGGCCGCTTCATGACCGCGGAGGAGGGCGAACGCTGGGGCTTCTTCAGCCGGATCGTCGCCGCCGATCAGGTGCTGGCGCAGGCGCAAGCGCTGGCGAAACAGGTGTCCGACGGGCCGACCTACGCCAACACCATGACCAAGCGGATGCTGGCGATGGAATGGGCGATGTCGGTAGAGGAGGCGATCGAGGCGGAAGCCGTCGCCCAGGCCCTGTGCATGACCACGGAGGATTTTGCCCGGGCGTTCGAGGCGTTTTCCAACAAGCGGTCACCAGTGTTCCAGGGGAATTAGGCAACCGAGTAGCCCGGTGAGAGCGGAGGGGAAACCCGGGGGTGATCGTGCGGCTTGAATCCCGGATGTAGCTCCGCTCATCCGGGCTACAGGTAGGGACTTGCGGGAAAATTGCTTTAGGTTTAAAGTAATTTCCGGATGGCCCGTTAGCTTGCTTCGGAGGCGCTGATGAAGGTGGCGATAATCGGCGGGGGACCGGCGGGTCTCTATGCCGCGATCCTTTTGAAGAAGCAGCGGCCGCAGGCCGAGATCACGGTGCACGAGCGCAACCGCGCCGACGACACGTTCGGCTTCGGCGTGGTGTTCTCCGACGCGACGCTGGACAACTTCGAAAAGTACGACCCGCCGAGCTACCGCCGCATCACCCAGGAATTCGCCTATTGGGACGATATCGCGGTGCATTTCCGCGGCACCGTGCACCGGGTGGGCGGCAACGGCTTTTGCGGCTGTTCGCGCCGCATGCTGCTGCTGATCCTGCAGGAACGCGCCCGTGAACTCGGCGTCACGCTGCTGTTCGAAACCGATGTCGACGACGAGACCCGTTTTGCCGATGCCGATTTGATCGTGCTTGCCGACGGCATCAACAGCCGTTTTCGCGACAAACATATCGAGCATTTCCGTCCCGAGATCGATCTGCGCTCCAACAAGTTCACCTGGATGGGGTCGACCAAACCGCTCGATGCCTTCACGTTCATTTTCCAGGAGACAGAGTGGGGTCCCTTCATCGCCCACGCCTATCAATATGAAGCCGGCCGATCGACCTGGATCTTCGAGACCGATGCCGAGACCTTTGCGCGCGCCGGCCTGGAAGGCCTGAGCGAGCAGCAATCCGCCGATCGCATGGCTGATATCTTCGGCTGGTTCCTCGGCGAGCACAAGCTGCTGATCAACCGTTCGATGTGGCGCAATTTTCCGATGATCCGCAGCGAGCGCTGGGTCAAGGACAATATGGTGCTGCTCGGTGACGCCAAGGCGACCGCGCATTTCTCGATCGGCTCCGGCACCAAGCTCGCGATGGAGGACGCCATCGCGCTCGCCGAAGCGATGGCGCAGGCGCCGACAGTAGATGCAGCCTTGCAGACCTACGAGCATGGGCGGCGCGAGGAGGTCGAGAAGACCCAGCACGCCGCCGACGTGTCGCTGGTCTGGTTCGAGCATGTCGACCGCTTCTGGGATTTCGATCCCGTGCAGTTCGCGTTCGGCGTCATGACCCGCGCCAAGGCGATCACCTACGATAACCTCACGCTGCGCGCGCCGGGCTTTGTCAGCGAGGTCGACAAGGCGTTTGCAAAGACCGTCCGTGCCAAAGGGTTTGACGTCGACATCGAAAAACCTGTCGCGCCGATGTTCCAGCCGTTCAAACTGCGCGAGATGGAGGTGGCCAACCGCGCGGTGGTGTCGCCGATGTGCATGTATTCGGCCGAAGAGGGCGTGCCCGGCGATTTCCATCTGGTGCATTACGGCTCGCGCGCGATCGGCGGCGCAGGTCTCATCTTCACCGAAATGACCTGCGTCGGCCGCGACGCCCGGATCACGCCGGGTTGCACCGGACTGTGGAACGACACGCAGCAGGCCGCATGGACGCGGATCGTGGATTTCGTCCACGCCAATTCGGCCGCCAAGATCTGCCTGCAGCTCGGCCATGCCGGGCGCAAGGGCGCCACCAAGCTGATGTGGGATGGCATGGACCGTCCGCTGGAGCAGGGCGGCTGGGACACGCTGTCGGCGTCGCCGATTCCCTATTTCCCGGACAGCCAAGTGCCGCGCGAGATGGACCGATCAGCGATGGATCGCGTCAAAGGCGAGTTCGTCGCGTCCGCGCTGCGTGGCGACGCCTGCGGCTTCGACATGCTGGAGCTGCACTGCGCCCACGGTTATCTGCTCGCAAGTTTCATCTCGCCGCTGACCAACACCCGGACGGATGAATATGGCGGCACGCTCGAGAACCGGTTGCGCTATCCGCTCGAAATATTCGAGGCGATGCGCGCGGCGTGGCCGGCGCACAAGCCGATGTCGGTGCGCATCTCCGCCACCGACTGGGCCGAAGGCGGCGTCACCGGCGACGATGCGGTGGCGATTGCCCGCGCGTTCGGCGAGGCCGGCGTCGATCTCGTGGACGTCTCCACCGGACAGACCGTGCGCGACGCGCAGCCGATTTACGGCCGCATGTTCCAGACACCGTTCTCCGAACAGGTGCGCAACGAGGCAAGGGTTGCGACCATGTGCGTCGGGAACATCACGACGTCAGATCAGGTCAACACCATTCTCGCCGCCGGCCGCGCCGACCTGGTGGCGCTGGGCCGGCCGCATCTGGTTGATCCTTCCTTCACCATGCGGGCGGCGGCCTGGTATGGCGCCTCCGATATCGCCTGTCCGCCGCAATATCTCCCCGGAAAGGAGCAGATTTTCCGCAACTCTGTCCGCGACCGGCAGGATTTCGACGACCTCAAAATTAAGGGTAAGCCGAAAACCCGCGCCGAGCTCAAGGCCGAGGCGACAAAGCCGCTTGCGGCCGAATAGGCTGGATGGCACCCTCTATCTCTCCCTCGCCCCGCTCTTGCGGGGAGAGGGGAAGACAGTTGAGTGGAGTTTGAGCGGATGAAGGCGATCATCGTCGGAGGCGGCATCGGAGGCCTCACCACCGCGCTGATGCTGCGCGCCCGCGGCATCGACTGCGAATTGTTCGAGCAATCCGACAGCATTCGCGAGCTCGGCGTCGGCATCAACACGCTGCCGCATGCGATCCGCGAACTCGCTGGCTTAGGGCTGCTGGACCGGCTCGACGCGGCCGCTGTTCGTACCGATGATTTGTATTATCTGAACCGTCACGGCCAGGAAGTCTGGCGCGAGCCGCGCGGCCTCGGCGCCGGTCACGACGTGCCACAATTCTCGGTTCATCGCGGCCGCCTGCAGAGCGTCATTCATCGCGCCGTCGAGGAACGGCTCGGCAAGGAAGCGATCCACACCGGCTGCCGGCTTGGCGCATTTGCGCAGCACGAAGGCGGCGTGATCGCGCATTTCTTCGACCGCACCGGCGCGCATATCAAGACCGCGCGCGGCGATGTCCTGATCGGGGCCGACGGCATCCATTCGCGCGTGCGTGAAATGCTGTTTCCGGACGAGGGGCCCCCGTGCTGGAACGGGTTGATGCTGTGGCGCGGCGCGCGCGACTGGCCGATGTTCCTGACCGGCAGTTCGATGATCGTGGCCGGTGGATTGAATGCAAAAGTCGTGGTCTATCCGATCGCGGAAGGATCGAGCCCCGCCAGCCGGCTGACCAACTGGGCCGTGATGGTCAGGGTTGGCGAAGGCAACGCGCCGCCGCCGCGCCGCGAGGACTGGTCGCGGCAGGGCAAGCGCGAGGAATTGATGCCGCATGTGGCGCGGTTCTCGGTGCCGCATGTCGACGTCCGCAACCTGATCTCGGCGACGCCGGAGTTCTATGAATATCCCTGCTGCGACCGCGACCCGCTGCCGTATTGGACCTGGGGCCGGGTGACGCTGCTCGGCGACGCCGCGCATCCGATGTATCCGGTCGGATCCAACGGCGCCTCGCAGGCGATCCTCGATGCGCGGGCGCTGGCGGATTCGCTGGCCCATGCGGAGCATCCGCGCCAGGCGCTGCTGGCCTACGAGCAGAAGCGGCTGCCGATGACGGCGGAGATCGTGCGCGCCAACCGCCGCGGCGGTCCCGAGGGCGTCATCGACGCCGTCGAACAACTCGCGCCCGACGGGTTTGCGGATATCGAGAAGGTGCTGAGCTACGGCCAGCGCGAGGCGATCGTGCGCGGCTATGCGTCAAAGGCAGGCTTCGCGGCGCCGTCGCTGGCGGCTGTGAGATAGGGCCGAACCCACGTCACGGGTCCTCATCCTGAGGAGCCGCGAAGCGGCGTCTCGAAGGATGGCCACATACGGGCCTCATGGTTCGAGACGGCGCTGAAGAAGCGCCTCCTCACCATGAGGGTCGAGACCTCACGCTCCCGGAGGCGGCGGCAGGAAGTGGATGTTGTGCTCGGCCGCCAGCGCCACGACGGCGTCGGGCGTCTGCTCTTTCATGTTGTGGATGCCCCAGAACAGGTCATAGAGCCGCCGCGTCGGCGAGACCCAGAACAGCACCTTCGAGGTCCGGCCCGATTTGTTGAAGATGCCGTGCGGCTTGCCCATCGGCAGGCGCACCAGATCGCCCGGCGAGGCCTGCGTCTCGGCACCGTCGAGGAAGAAGTCGAGCTTGCCTTCCAGGATGTATAGATATTCGTCCTGATCGGGGTGGATGTGCGGCGGCACGAAGGTGTCGGGCGGGAAGGTCGCGTGCCATGAGAAGGAATGCTCGGTGACGCTTTTCGGCACATAGGTTTGGCCAAGGATGCTCCAGGAGATTCCCTGGATGCCTTCATTGGCGCGCGTGATGCCGGCGATTTCAGTTTTCATTGTGTTGTTTCCTCCCAGATTTTCTTGCCAGCGTTTTCTTCGCCCGGTTATTTGCCGGATGCGCAATCCTTGGCGTAGCGGTCGCCGTAATTCGAAAAGACCTTTTCGACGATCTCGGTCTGGAACTTGCCGTCCGGGCGTTTTGCCACCTTGGTCAGGTAGAAATTCTGGATCGGATAGCCGTTGACGTTGAACTTGAAGTCGCCGCGCAGCGAGGTGAAGTCGGCCTTCTTCAGCGCCGCCGACACCGCGTCCTTGTTGGCGAGATCGCCCTTCACCGCCTTGACGGCACTGTCGATCAGCATCGCCGCATCATAGGCCTGGAAGGCATAGGTGCCGGGCACGATGTTGTAGGCCGCTTCATAGCCGGCCACGAATTTCTTGTTCTGCGGATTGTCGAGATTGGGCGCCCAGTTGGAACCGCCGAACATGCCGACGGCGGCGTCCTGCTGTGCCGGCAGCGTCGATTCATCGACGGTGAAGGCGGACAGCACGGGAATGCGATCGGCAAGGCCGGCCTGCCGGTATTGCTTGACAAGGCCGACACCGAGGCCACCCGGCATGAAGGTGAACAGCGCGTCGGGCTTCGAGGAGGAGATCTTGGTCAGCTCAACCTGGAAATCGGAGGTGTTCAGCGGCAAGTAGCTTTCCTCGACGATCTCGCCCTTGTAGTCGATCTTGAATCCGGCGGCGGAATCCTTGCCGGCCTGATAGTTCGGCACCAGCACATAGACACGCTTGTAGCCGCGATCCTGGGCAACCTTGCCGAGGACCTGATGGACCTGATCGTTCTGGTAGGAGGTGACGTAGAAAAACGGGCTGCACTCCTTGCCGGCATAGGTCGACGGACCCGCGTTAGGGCTGATCAGGAACGTCTTGTTTTCTGTGACCGGCCTGTGAATGGCCTGGAGGATGTTGGAGAAGATCGGGCCTACGACAAAATCGACCTTTTCGCGTTCCAGGAGGCCCTTGACCTTGGTCACGGCCCCGTCCGGCTTGAGCTCGTCATCGACCACGACGAGTTCGACGTCCTTGCCGGACATCTTGCCGCCGAGATCCTTGACCGCGAGTGCGAAACCGTCGCGGACCTGCTGGCCGAGCGCCGCCGGAGGCCCGGACAACGTCACGATGACGCCGATCTTGATCTTCTCCTGTGCCGCGGCTTGTCCTGCGGCGGCACTCAGCAAGACCGCAAGCAAGGCTAACTTAGGTCCCGCCAATTTCAACGGCTGCATCATCACCAACTCCTTCATTCGGCCGCAGCCGAAACCAACCCACCAAATCCTCAGATCCAGCTTATTCTGAGGATGACTTCGGCCGCAAGCAACAAGCCCGCAAATAAGAATCCATGTAAGAAAGCCATGCAAGCTGCGCGCCAAATGCTTGAACCCTAAAGAAATCTGGACCATGATAGCAAGCTGCGGTCTGCTCGATTCCCCGCACGCGCAAATCAGACAAATTGGCGTCATGATGCTTGATTCAGAGACCAAGGCTGTCGAACTCCCCGAGGATCACGGGGATGAAATCAGGCTGTGGCTCCGCCTTCTGACCTGTACCACCCTGATCGAGGGCGAGGTTCGCAGCCGGCTGCGCGAACGCTTCGATGTGACGCTGCCGCGCTTCGACCTGATGGCCCAGCTCGACAAGGTGCCCGACGGCATGACGCTATCAGACGTTTCGAAGCGGATGATGGTGTCGAACGGCAACGTCACCGGACTGGTCGAGCGCCTCGTCGAATCCGGCCATCTCGACCGGCGCACCTCGGATGCCGACCGCCGCGTCCAGGTGATCCGCCTGACCAAGGCCGGCCGTGTCGAGTTCCGCAAGATGGCTGCCGAGCATGAGTTGTGGATCGCCGACATCTTCGGGGATTTGACACCGAAGGATGTCCGCGAACTGATGCGGCTCCTGGCCAAGACCAAAGCATCGGCGCAGAAATCCGCGAAGGCGCGGACGGCGTAGGCGCAGCCTGGACCTGCCGGCGCGCCGGCTTCCAAAAAAGAGTGGAACGGCCCTGATCTGGGCCCTTGCGCCAAATTACTTTAAGTATAAAATGATTGCCAATGGAGCACTGCCGGACGGTCTTCACAAGCCTTTCATCCCGAACGCGAGGGCGATGGAAATGTCAGGTAGAAATTTAGACCTTGGCCCATCGGGTCACGTCGATGATTTTGCGCGGCGCAACCTGCCGCCGCCGGAGCAATGGCCGGAACTGGTTCTCGACCGGCCGGAATTTCAATACCCCGAATATCTCAACGCCGCGGTCGAGCTGACCGACCGGATCGTAGAGAAGGGCTTCGGTGACCGCACGGCGCTGATCGGCAATGGCCGCCAGCGGACCTACAAGGAACTCGCCGATTGGTCGAACCGCCTGGCGCATGCGCTGGTGGAGAATTACGGCGTCAAGCCCGGCAACCGCGTGCTGATCCGCTCCGGCAACAATCCCGCGCTGGTGGCGGCATGGCTCGCGGCGACCAAAGCGGGCGCCGTTGTCGTCAACACCATGCCGATGCTGCGTGCCGGCGAGTTGTCCAAAATCGTCGACAAGGCTGAGATCGCGCTGGCGCTGACCGACAGCCGCATCGCCGACGAACTGGTTTCCTGCGCCAAGACCAGCAAGTTTCTCAAGCAGGTGGTGAATTTCGACGGTACGTCGAACCATGACGCCGAGCTCGACCGGGTGGCGCTCAACAAGCCGGTCCGCTTCGACGCCGTCAAGACCGGACGGGATGATGTTGCGCTGCTGGGATTTACCTCGGGCACCACGGGCGAGCCGAAGGCGACGATGCATTTCCATCGCGATCTCCTGATCGTGGCCGATGGCTATGCGCGCGACGTCCTCAACGTCACCGAAGACGACGTGTTCGTCGGCTCGCCGCCGCTGGCCTTTACGTTCGGCCTCGGCGGCCTTGCGATCTTTCCGCTGCGGTTCGGCGCGACAGCGACTTTGCTGGAAAACGCTTCACCTCCCGAGATGGTCAAGATCATCGAGACCTACAAAGCCACGATCTGCTTTACCTCGCCGACGGCATATCGCGCGATGATGGCCGCGATGGACAAGGGTGCGGATCTGTCGTCGTTGCGGCTGGCGGTGTCGGCCGGCGAGACCTTGCCTGCGCCGGTGTTCGACAGCTGGACCCGCAAGACCGGAAAGCCAATTCTCGACGGCATAGGCAGCACCGAATTGCTGCATATCTTCATCACCAACCGGGTTGGAGAGGCCGTCGCGGGAACGACCGGGCTCCCGGTCTCAGGTTACGAGGCCAAGATCGTTGACGATGACATGAACGAGTTGCCGGCAGGCACGGTCGGCAAGCTCGCGGTTCGCGGCCCGACCGGATGCCGCTATCTCGCGGATAGCAGGCAATCGAATTACGTCCGCGACGGCTGGAACCTGACCGGCGATTCCTTCGTCCGCGACGAGACGGGACGCTTGTCGTTCGTGGCGCGGTCGGACGATATGATTGTCTCCTCCGGCTACAACATCGCGGGCCCCGAGATCGAGGCCGCACTGCTGACGCATCCGGCGGTCGCCGAGTGCGGCGTCGTCGGCGCGCCCGACGAGGCGCGCGGCATGATCGTCAAGGCTTACATCGTGGTCGCCTCCGGCATCGACGCCGATGCGGCGCTGGTGACCGCGTTGCAGGAGCACGTCAAGCGCGAGATCGCGCCCTACAAATATCCGCGCGCGATCGAATTCGTCGCACAACTGCCCAAGACCGAGACCGGCAAGTTGCGGCGGTTCGCCTTGCGGCAGATGGCGCAGACCGGTTCGGCCTCGGCCGGCATGGCTGCGGAATGAAGCGCATAGCGTTTTCGAGCGAAGTGGATACCGGTTCGCGTAAAGAAAACGCGTCAAACAACAATTTGGAAGTGATGGAGAGATTTTTGTGAGCACGCAAAAAGGGCCCACGCTGGCGGTGTTGCCGGTGGCGAAGGATGAGGTGCCGGCTTCGGGCTTGCAGATCCTGCAGCCGAGCGGCTGGCCGGTGCCGAGAGGTTACGCCAACGGCATGGCCGCCGACGGCCGGCTGGTGGTGACCGGCGGCGTGATCGGCTGGGACGCCAGCAACGTTCTGGCCGATGGCTTCATCGCGCAGGTGCGCCAGACGCTGGAGAACATAGCCGCGATCCTCGCCGAGGGCGGCGCGAAGCCTGAACACCTCGTGCGGCTGACCTGGTACGTCGTCGACATCGAGGAATATCTGGCGAACCTGAAAGCGCTCGGAAAAGTGTATCGCGAAATCTTTGGCGCGCATTACCCGGCGATGGCGCTGGTACAGGTGGTGCGGCTTGTCGAGAAAGCCGCACGGGTCGAAATCGAGGCGACGGCCGTGGTGCCGCGCTAGCTCACCTGCTGAGCATCTGGTGTGAACTCGCCCCGCGCTTGATCGCTTCCCAATCGTAAAGCATCGGCACCATTTCACCTTTCGCCCATGTCGCGTTCTGGTTCGCGTAATGCGGACTGGCCGGATGGCCCGACGCGCCATGGAAGACGATCCACCGGCAGTTGTTCCATGCGCCGACGTCGAAGACGTAACGGGACAATGCGGACGAGGTGGCCTGGAAGCCAAACTTCATCGAATATCCCGCCATGAACACGCAATCATTGTCTCCGGATATCTTGGCGCAGTCCTTGTCGAGCTGACCGGCATAGTCGGGGAAAGCGACCGAGAGCGCGTGCTTGAGCTTCGGTGTATGCAGCGTGCCCCAATCGGCGGTCGGCGCATTCTTCGCCACCGTGACAACGGCCTCGCGCAGCAGCTCATTCCATGTCGCGCCGTTCAAGAGGCTCTCGTCATTGCTGCGCAGCAGTTGCGGCAGCGTCCACCAGAACTGGACTTCCGGAAACAGTCCCGGTGCCACCTTGGTGACATCGCTGTCGGCGGTCTTGTCGAGGCCCGATCGGCGAAGCGCGAGCTTTGTCAATTCCAGCCGAACGGCGGAATAGGCCGCGGCCGCGACCGAATCGCCGCGCATCTCGCCGTCCCAACCGAGGATCAGGTCGCACAAATGCTTCGTCTCCGCCGGCAGCCCGACCGCGCGTAGGCGTTCGCGGATTTCGATGGCGGGAATGCTCAGGAGGTCGCGGTGAATGGCCGGCATCTGCTCGGGCGAGGGCCGCTTCAGTTCCTTGAGCCGCAGCCAGATGCGGCGGGTGCGGTGCGGCGGCATCGGGTCGGTCGAGAGATATGGTTCGCGCTCGGGCTCCACCACGCGGTTGTTGGCGGTCACGATCATCCCCTTATCCGGCGCGATCGTATGCGGCATGTCTTCGAACGGCACCATGCCGTCCCATTCGTGCTCGCCGGTCCAGCCCGGCACCGGCAACCAGCCATTGGAGCGCGGCCGCTTCGGCACCAAGGCGCGCACGCGATGGCCGATTTTGCCTGACGTGTCGCCGGCGACGACATTGTGGTCCATCAGCGCAAAGCCGCGCGTCGCTTCGTATAGTTGCTCGACCGATTTGGCGCGCAGCATCCGCACCATGCAATCGAATGAGGCGTCGGGCACCGCGAACTGCACGGACTTGAGCGCCAGCGCGGTGCCCTTCATGGGATCGCCGGCGATTACGGGACCATGCTGGGTTTCGATCACGTTGATCGCGACGTCATTGCCGTTGCGCACCTTGATGGTCTCGGGGCGATGCGTCGCGGGCAGCATCTCTCCTTGGAAGCGATAGTGGCGGGCGCCGGCGTCGAATTGCTCGACATAGAGATCGTGGATGTCGACAAAGGCATGCGTCACGCACCAGGCCACATGGCCCGTATGCCCGAAATGCGGGAAACCGGGCACGCCTGGCACCGTCAGGCCGATGACGTCGAACTCGTCGCAGGCGAGGTGGGCCTGCGCATACATGTTCGGCATTTCCAATACGCGATGCGGATCGCCGGCGACGATCGCCCGGCCGGTCGAGGTGCGCTCAGCCGAGATTGCCCAATTGTTGCTGCCGCCGTCGAGCTCCGCGCCCATCTGCTCCTGCGCGGTCGCCAGCAGCGCAGAGATGCCGGGCTTGAGATCGGCAAGGGCTGCCGCGAGCCGCTTGCCTTCGACGCCCGGCGGCACACACAGCAGATCGCTGCCGCCATCATCGAAGCGCAGCTTGGCGATGTTGTCGGCGCCGACGATCGGCAGCGCCGCGGCCCGCCAGAGCTTCCACCACACCGATCCCATCAGGAATCCGATCTGCCGCATGACAGCGATGGAATGCCAGGGCTCCCAGGCCATCGGTTCGCAGCCGAGGATTTTGTATTCGACCGGCCATCGGCGCAGCGCGATGAAGGCGTTGACGCCGCGCGCGTACGCCACCAGCATCGCCTTAGCCTCGTCGCCGAGCAGGGCGTAGTCACGGCGCGAGGCGGCGTCGCCATTCATCTGCCGGGCAATCACATCGCCTGCAACAGCGCGCGCGCCGAGCCATTCGGCATAGCGGCCGGTGCCACGCCGCAACAACGCCTCCATCTGCCAGAGCCGGTCCTGCGCCTGTGCAAACCCGAGCCCGGCGAACGCATCCTGAAAGGTGCCGCCGCGGACATGCGGGATGCCCCACGCGTCGCGCCAGATGTCGACATGGCCGAGCAGCCCCTTCACCTGCGCCGGGCTGACATAGTCGGGGAGGTGATCGGCCGGATTGATCCGGGTGGTGGTTGCGGTCACAGGGCGCTCCCGAGTTTTTCTGATTTGTTGTTCTTGCGACGGACGCATCATACGCATGCGCGCATGCAAAGCCATGCCTGATAGCTGCGCCGGAACGGGTTCGCATTGCGTCGGCACCTTGCCGTTATTCGCGTGCGATGCTTTGATGGCGGGATGGAGCCTCCCCCTTCATCGAAGCTGGGAGCCACCACGTCTGCGGCACGCGAGAAAAACAATAAGCGCACACCAAGGGGACGCCATGAACAAGCCAGCAGCGGTATTGAGCGAAACACAGAGCGCGGATGCGATGTTGCGGGCGCGAGCCCAGCGCGTGGTGCCCGGCGGCATGTGGGGGCATCTCAACGCCGCGCGGCTGCCGGAAGGTTATCCGCAGTTCTTCGCCTCCGCCGAGGGATGCCGGGTGCGCGACGTCGACGGGCGCGAATATATCGACTTCATGTGCAGCTGGGGACCGGTGCTGCTCGGCCATCGTCACCCCGAAGTGCAGGCCGCGGCCGAGGCGCAGGCTGCCTTGGGCGATTGTCTGAACGGCCCGGGCGAGGTGATGGTGGATCTGGCCGAAGATTTCGTCGCGATGGTGCCGCATGCGGATTGGGCGATGTTCCAGAAGAACGGCGGTGACGCCACCACGGCCTGCGTGACCATCGCGCGGGCCGGCACCGGTCGGCGCAAGGTGCTGGTCGCCAAGGGCAGCTATCACGGCGCGCTGCCCTGGTGCTCGCCGAGCGTGGCCGGCGTCACCAGCGAAGACCGCGCGCATCTGCTGCACTTCGAATACAACGACGTCGCGAGCCTGCAGGCGGCGGTCGATGAAGCGGGAAAGGATCTTGCGGCGATCCTGGTCACCGGCTTCCGGCATGACATCGCCCGCGATCTCGAATTGCCGACGCGCGAGTTCGCCGCCGCTGCACGCGCCGCGTGCGACGCCGCTGACGCCGCGCTCATTCTCGACGAGGTGCGCACCGGGCTGCGGCTCGATATCAGGGGAAGCTGGGAGGCGCTCGGGGTGCGGCCGGATCTGGCCGCCTGGAGCAAGGCAATCGCCAACGGCTACGCGCTGGCGGCCGTGACCGGCAATGACAAATTCCGCGAGGCGGCAACAAAGGTGTTCGTGACCGGCTCGTTCTGGTGCGGCACCGTGGCGATGGCAGCGGCGCGGACGACGCTGCGGATCGCGCGTGAAACCGATGTGCCCGGGCAACTCCGCACCATGGGCTTGCGGCTGCGCGAGGGGCTGGCGTCGCTGGCGAACCAGCACGGCGTCGCGATCCGCCAGAGCGGCCCGCCGCAGATGCCGCTGATGCTGTTCGACGCCGATCCGGATGTGAAGAAGGGCCGGGCGTTCTGTTCAGCGGCTTTGCGCTACGGCGCGTTCTTTCATCCCGTGCACAACATGTTCCTGTCGTCGGCCCATCAGGCCGCCGATATCGACGCGGCGCTGGAGGCGGCCTCGCACGGCTTCAAGGCCGTCCGCGCGCTTACCTAGTTGCTTTGCGGCTATTTCAGCGCCTGCAAAACCTGATCGAGTTTCTCCACCAGCACGTCCGCATGCGCAGTGGTGAACACCAGCTGCGGCCGGATCTTGAGAACGTTGGCTTGCGGTCCGGCGGCGCTGATCAGCACGTGCCGCTCGCGCAGCATATTGACGATGGCTGCTGTTTCGCTGGCGGCCGGCGTTCCGGTGGGACCGCCGTGCCGCAGCTCCACGCCAAAGAACAATCCGGCGCCGCGCACCTCGGCGATCAATGGATGCCTTGCCTGCAGTTGCCGAAACTGTTCACGCAGATAGGCGCCGACGCGCTGTGCATTCGCAAGCAAGCCTTCGGAATCGATCACTTCAAGCACGGCTATTCCGGCCGCCGCCGAGACGGGATTGCCGCCAAAGGTGTTGAAATAGCGTGACCGCGCGCCGAATTCGGCCAGCACTTCCGGACGCGCCGCCATTCCGGCGACTGGATGGCCATTGCCCATCGGCTTGCCCATCGTGACCAGATCGGGAATGAGACCGTGGCGGGCAAAACCCCACATCTGCTCGCCGGTGCGCCCGAAGCCTGGCTGCACCTCGTCGGCGATAAAGATGCCGCCGGCCGCACGCACCGCTTCGACGGCGGGGCGCAGGAAGCTCGCAGGGTCCGCGAACACGCCGTCGCTGGAGAAGATCGTGTCGACCAACAGTCCGGCCGGACGAATTCCGTTTTTGCGCATGTCGTCGAGCGCGCCGCGGACGTGCCGCGTAAAGGTCTCGCCGGTGTCGTCGCCGGCGGAGCGCGGCGCCGGCACCAGCCGCGCGTGGCTGTCCTTTGCCATCGGCAGCCCGAGCGAAGGTGACAGCTCGGCCAGCGCGCTGGTGACGCCGTGATAGGCGGTTTCCGTCACGATGAAGCCGGTGCCGCCGGTGCAGGTGCGGGCCACACGCAGCGCGAGGTCGTTGGCCTCGCTGCCGGTGCAGGTGAACATGATCTGGCTGATCTCGGCCGGGAAGGTGGCTAGCAGTTTTTCGGCATAGTCGAGCACGGTCTCGTGCAGATAGCGCGTATGGGTGTTCAGCACCGCGGCCTGCCGTGCGATCGCCTGCACGACGTGGGGATGCGAGTGTCCGACCGACGCGACATTGTTATAGGCGTCCAGATAGGCATTGCCGGCGGGATCGTAGAGCCACACGCCTTCGCCGCGGACAAATTGCACCGGTTGTTCGTAGAACAGACGGTAGGCCGGACCGAGCAGCCGCTTGCGCCGTGCGATCAAGTCGTTGGCCGAAGCAGCCTCATGGTTGGTGGACATCTGTTTTACTCCGAATTGCAGGCAGACTGAATCTGCTGCCGGGCCAGTGCCCGGGGAATACCAGCGATTCGCTGCAGTCTGCCCCAGGCCGCCGGATTGTTGCGTAGAATATACTCCCGGTTCCCGGGATAGCGGATGGCCCGCCAGCTGCTGATCACGATGGTCATGACCATGCGGGTGGCGATGAGATCGAACAAGATCTCGAACTCGATCGGGTCGAGCGGCGTGACCGCATGGTAAGCCGCGATCATCTCGCAGGCGGGCGCGAGCGGATCGTTGCCATCGACGACCTGGTACGCCGCGGTCACGGCGAGGTCGACGACCCGGGCGGTCGACGTCATGTCGCCAAAGTCGATGATTCCCGCGATGCGCTCGCTGTTGGCGGAATCGACGACGATGTTGTGCGGGTTGAGATCGTTGTGAAGCGGCTGTTTGGGCAGGCTCGACAGCACGGGAAGGGCGTGCGTCTCGAACCGGTCGAGGGTGCGCTCGACGAGAGTGCGTCGGTCGGCCGGGACGGCGTCGATCAATGGACGCAATTCGGCGGCGTGCTGAAGATCCCACAGCAGCTTGTGGTTGGCGCCGGGATGCCGGAAGTCGCGAAGCCCCCGTGCCATCCGTGCCGCGCACTGACCGAGGTCGCGCCGCAGCGCCGCTGAACTCTCGACGGTGTGGAATGGTGTTCCGGCAAGAAACGACAAGAGACGCACGACCCGCGTCGAGCCGTCGTCGAAGCCGATCTCGAGTTCCGTTGCGCAGTTCAACGCGGGGAAGATGCGCGGCACCGGCAGGCCGGGGTCGGCGGCGGCCAGCTGAACCAGGGCTTCGGTCTGCAGATTCGTGACCGCGCGATCCTCCGTGGGGTTCGCGATCTTCAGCACATATTCGCGGCCATCCGGCGTCCGCAGCCGGAAATTCTGATCGCGCTCGCTGTCGAGGCGACGCACCGTGACGGGCAGGCCGTAATGTTCGGCCGCCAGTTCCTTGGCAAGCGATTCCGGAATGCTTGATGCGGCGCGCAGGCCATCGATCGGATGTGCCGCGTCAATCGCGGGAGAGGAGTCTGGCACCGCAGTGTCCTTTAGGCCGTGATCCCTTGGGGCGTGCGACCGTTCAATAGCCGCGTTGGCGGTCGATGGCGTTCGGCGGCCGTCGGCCGGTTTGTATCGCGTCGGCGGTTGCGACGACCGTGGTCGCAACGGCCTCGACCCGGACTTCGCAGGCGTCGTGTGGCGTCACGACGATTTTGGGATGATGCCAGAACGGATGTGCCGGCGCCAGCGGTTCGGCCGCGAACACGTCGAGTGCGGCGCCATCGAGCCGACCGCTCTCCAGCGCAGCCAGCAGGTCCGCATCGACCAGATGTTCGCCGCGTCCGACCTGGATGAGATAGCCGCCGCGCCGCATGCGGGCGAACAGTTCCGCGTTGAGGATGCCCTGGGTCTCCTGCGTCAGCGGCAGCAAGTTCACCAGCACCTCGCTTTCGCCAAGCATGGCGGCGAGGCCGGCGGGGCCGTGGAATCCCCGGACGGTGGCGGGCGTCGGCTTCGCCGTCCGGCTCCACACCATGACCGGGAAACCGAGCTGCGCAAGGTCGGCGGCAACGCGCTGGCCGATTTCGCCGTAACCGAGGATGCCGACCGGCACGTCCTGCGCGGCACGCTGCGGGAGGCGCTTCCAGATTCCGTCACGCTGCTGGGCCAGATAAGTTGCAAAACGCCGCTGATGCGAGATCACATGCCAGATGACAAAGCCTGACATCGTCTGCGCCTGCAGGGGATCGACGATGCGAACGACGTCGATATCCGGCCGCAGGCTCGGGCAGGCGACTATATTGTCGACGCCTGCGCCGATCGAACAGACCGCCTTCAGGTTCGGGTAACGCTCGAAGGCGTCGGCCGGCGGGTGCCACGCGATCGCAAGGCTGATGTCCGCATCCGACCCGTTGCGGCGATGATCGACGATTTCGATGCGGTCGGCGATGCGAGCGAATTCTGTGCCGAGGTAGCCTCTGATATCGAGGCTGCTGCTGACGAGCGCACAACGCATCGTTCACGCCGCCTTGGAGGACGAAATCTGGCCGGGCACCGCGGCAAGCAGCTCTCGCGTGTAGGGGTGCTCGGGGGAGGAGAACAGCGCTGCGGCTGATCTCAGTTCAACTATCGATCCGCGCTGCATCACCGCGATCCGGTCGCAGATCTGGGCTGCCACCCGCAAATCATGGGTAATGAACAGCATCGACAGCCCAAGCCGCGTCTTGAGGTCTTCGAGCAGGTTCAGAACCTGCGCCTGCACCGAGACGTCGAGCGCGGAGACCGCTTCGTCGGCCACCAGAATCTCAGGGTCGAGCGCCAGCGCCCTCGCGATTCCGATCCGTTGCCGCTGGCCGCCGGAGAATTCGTGCGGGAAGCGTTCCATCGCGCTGGCGTTGAGGCCGACCAGACCAAGCAGATCGTGGGCGCGCGCTCGCGCGGCCGCAGGGTCCGCACCGTGCGCGATCGGACCATCGGTGATGATGTTGCCGACCTTGCGGCGCGGATTGAGCGAAGCGAATGGATCCTGAAACACCATCTGGATGCGCTTGCGCTGTTCGCGCAACGCTTTGCCATTGATGCGCGTCAGGTCGGTTTCACCAAGCCGCACGGTGCCGCCATCCGGCTCGATCAGCCGCATGATCAGGCGCGCGATGGAAGATTTGCCGGAACCGGATTCGCCGACCAGGCCAAGCGTCTCGCCCTGAAAAATGTCAAAGCTGACTTCCTTGGCGGCCTGGACGCTGCGGGTCGGCTGAAACCAGCCGCCGCCGCTGACATAGGTTTTCTCGATACCGATCACCTCGACGACTTTCGGCCGATCGAGCCGGGAAGCGCGCACCGGCGGCTGCAGTTTCGGTACGGCGGCGAGCAGCGCGCGGGTATAGGGATGTTGCGGACGCTGCAGCACGTCGTCGGCCGCGCCCTGTTCGACCACCTTGCCGTGCTGGAGCACGACGACGCGATCGGCGATATCGGTGACGACGCCGAAATCATGGGTGATGAACATGACAGCCATGTTGCGGCTGCGTTGTAGGTCGCGGATCAGTTTGAGGATCTGTGCCTGCGTGGTGACGTCGAGTGCGGTCGTCGGTTCATCAGCCACCAGCACCGCCGGTTCGAGCGCCAGCGCCATCGCGATCATCGCGCGTTGCCGCTGGCCGCCCGAGAGCTGGTGCGGATAGGCCCGCACGCTGCGTTCGGGGTCGGGCAGGCCGACTTCGCGCAGCAGGCCGAGGGCCTTTTGCTTCCGTTCTTTCGGCGTTAGCAGGCCATGCGCCTCGAACATCTCGGCGATCTGGTCGCCGATCCGCATCAAAGGGTTGAGCGCCGTCATCGGCTCCTGGAAGACCATCGCAACGCGGCGGCCGCGCAGACCGAGCCAGCCATCCGCGTCGAGGGTCAGCAGGTTTTGGCCGCCAAAGGTGATTTCGCCGGCCTCGGCGATCACGGTGTCGGGCAGCAGACCCATCAGGGCATGCGCGCACATCGACTTGCCCGAGCCGGATTCGCCGACGACGCAAAGGATCTTGCCGGCGGTGAGCTCGAACGACACGCCATCCACGGCGTAAGCGCGGTCGCTGCCGGGCGGTAGCGCCAGCTTGAGGTCCTTGATGACTACAGCGGCTTCAGACATGCTCAGCGCCCGTCCTTGTTGAGACGCGGGTTGAGCGCATCGTTGAGGCCTTCGCCGATCAGGTTCAGCGCCAGCACCGAGATCAGGATGGCGACGCCGGGAAACACCGTGATCCACCAGGCCTGGCGAATGACGGTGCGGCCGGCGCCGACCATGTAGCCCCACGACATCAGATTGGGATCGCCAAGGCCGAGAAACGACAGCGAGGATTCGAGCAGGATCGCGGTAGCCACCATCAGCGACGCCAGCACGATGACGGGGGAGAGGGCGTTGGGCAGGATCTCGCGCCAGATGATCCAGCTGTTGGTCTGCCCGGTCACGATCGCGGCCTGGACATATTCGCGGGTGCGCAGTGACAGCACCTCGCCGCGGACGAGGCGCGCCACCGGTGGCCAGCTGACGATGGCAATCGCAATCACGATCGAGACGATCGACGGCTGCAGCACGGCGACCAGCACGATCGCGAGCGCAAAGCTCGGCACGGTCTGGAAGAATTCGGTGAAGCGCATCAGGGCGTCACCGATCCGGCCGCCGAAATAGCCGGCCGCAGCGCCCACGGGAATGCCGACCGCTAGCGCCGCCAGCGTCGAGACGAGGCCGACCAGCAGCGAGACGCGGGCGCCATAGATGATGCCCGCCATCACGTCGCGACCGAGCGCGTCGGTGCCGAGCGGCAGGCCGGCCAGCGTGAACGGCGGCAGGAACGGCCGCTGCACCATGCGCCAGGGCGAGGTCGGAAACAGCAGGGGACCGAACACAGCAATTACGATCGCGACCGTCAGGATCACGAGGCCGATCAGGCCACCGGGATTGCGGAGCATCAATCTCCAGAACTGTCTCATGCGGCAAACTCGATGCGGGGATCGACCGAACGGTAGATCAGGTCGGTGATCAGGTTGAACGCCAGTACCATCGCCGAACAGACCACGAATACGCCCAGCAGCAGATTATAGTCGCGCTGCAGCAGCGCCTCGTACATCAGCCGGCCGATACCGGGCCAGGCGAACACGGTTTCGGTCAGCACGGCGCCGCCGACCAGCGTGCCCGCCTGTAATCCGGCCAGTGTCACCACCGGCAGCAGCGCGTTTCGCAGCACGTGGCGGCGCTGGATCACGGCATCGCGCAAACCCTTGGCGCGCGCGGTCTTGACGAAGTCGAGCCGCTTGACCTCGAGCATCGAGGCGCGCGTCATGCGGGCGTAGGTTGCCATGAAGAACAGGCCGATCGTGGTCGCCGGCATGATCAGATGCGCGCCGACGTCCAGCACGTGGGCGAGGCCAGTGTAATTCGCGCCGACGGTTTCGTAGCCAAAGCTCGGCAGCCAATCCATCGTGACCGAGAACAGCAGGATCGCCATCAGCGCGACCCAGAACAGCGGTGTGGCGTAGAAGATCAGTGCCAGCACCGTGATAAGGGTGTCGGTCCAGCTGCCGGCGCGGCGTGCCGCCAGCGTTCCGAACAGGACGCCGAAGGCGAGCGAGATCGCAAACGCGGTGCCGGTCAGCAGCAGGGTGGCGGGAAGCCGATCCATAATCAGTTTTGAAACCGGCATTTGCTGGCGGAACGAAAAGCCGAGATCGAGACTGATGATGCCCTTGACGTAGAGAAACAGTTGCACCGGCAGAGGCTGGTCGAGGCCGAATTTTTCGCGGAGCTGGGCGAGGAAGATCTGGTCGCCGGCGCCGGCTTCACCGGCCATCACCAGCGCTGGATCGCCCGGCGCCAGCCGGATCAGGAAAAAGTTGAGGACGACGATTGCCAGCAGGACGATGACGGCCTTGCCAATGCGCTGGGCAATGAATGCGAGCATCGTGTGAATTTCCGCTGCGTTCGAGGCGTGGTGTTGGAATTTCCGATCGCGGCGAGACGCCGGAGCGCCGCCGCCGCGATCTGGATGTTACGGAGTTACTTTTCGATCCACGCGTCCCGGAAGCCGTCATTGACGCCGATCGCGGTTGTGACGAGGTTCTTGACGTTGCAGCGGGTGATGGTGGGGAACTGCAGTTCGAGCAGCCATGCCACCGGCACGTCGTCGGTCAGGATCTTCTGCGCCTTGGTGTAGATCTCCTGGCGCTTGGAATCCGGGAAGGCGACGGCGCCGTCCGCGAACAGTTGATCGATCTCCGGATTCGAATAGCCCTCGACGTTGTTGAACGGCGAGCCCTTCGTTATCTGGCTCGAGACGTAATTGCGGCCGACGCCGAGCGCGGGGTCGCCGTACTGGTACAGATAGGTGAAGGCGATATCGTAGTCCCAGTCGGCGGTTTTCTGATTCCAGCCGGGGACATCGGTCGCCACCATTTCGATATTGATGCCGACGTCCTGCAGATTTTGCTTTACGGCCTCGGCCCAACGCTGCCAGGTTTCGCCATAAGGCAGCGGCAGCAGGCGAACCTTCTCGCCATTGTAGCCGGCCTCCTTCAGCAGTGCCTTCGCCTTCGCCGGATTGAAATCGTATTTCGTCACCGCGTCCGTGTAGTACTTGATCGAAGAGCCGGATGGCCCGGTGGCGACTTTGCCGAGGCCGTTCCAGATCACGTCCTTTGCAAAATTGCGGTCGATGGCGAACATCACGGCCTGACGGAATTTCTTGTTGGCCGTCGGCCCGGAGCGATTGTTGAGCCACAGCCACGAATGCGGGCTGAAGAATTCCCAGCCAGCGCCGGTGACGCACACGTTCTTGAGTTTGCTCAGGCGCGGAACGTCGAAATTCTCGACCGAACCGCCCGGCAGCACGTCGACCTTGCCGGTTTCGAACGCCACCGATCGCGCCGCGGCGTCGGGAATGACGTGCCAGTAGATTTCGTCGAGGTTGGGCTTGCCCTTGATGTAGTAGTTCGGGTTCTTGACGAGCCGGATGAACGAGCCCTTCTGCCATTCCTTGAACATGAAGGGGCCGGTGCCGATGGGCGTATTGTTGGCCGGGTTGGTCTTGAAGTCGGTTCCTTCATAGATGTGTTTTGGAATCATCGGCATCGAGCCGACTTCGAAGATGCCGAGGAACGGTCCGAACGGCTGCTTCAGCGTGAACACGACGGTGGATTCGTCTGGCGTCTCGACCTTGTCGACCTGGACCAGATTGTTGCGCCCGCGCGGATGGGTCTGCTTGAGGAATTCGATCGAGAACGCCACGTCGGCCGACGTGAACGGCTTGCCGTCATGCCAGGTGACACCCTTCCTGAGCTTGAACGAGTAGACCTTGCCGTCTTCGCTGACGCTCCAGCTTTCGGCC
The DNA here is from genome assembly GCF_018130185.1 of Bradyrhizobium sp. AUGA SZCCT0182. NCBI lineage: Bacteria > Pseudomonadati > Pseudomonadota > Alphaproteobacteria > Hyphomicrobiales > Nitrobacteraceae > Bradyrhizobium > Bradyrhizobium sp. AUGA SZCCT0182. The sequence goes on from NZ_JAFCLY010000035.1 coordinate 38,232, forward strand.
AGGCCCGGCTGCGGCTCCAGCTTCGGGCTATAGCGCAGCAGGCCTTCGTAAATGTTGCCTGATACCATCTGGGTCGGGCCGTTCTGCACGATGCCCATCATCAGGCCTGGCGGTTCGGGCTGGATCACGGCATTGACGACGCCGCCTGCCTTCGGCTCTTGCGCCAGAGCAGCACTGGAAAGGGCTGTGCTGGAAAGGCCGCCTACCACAGCAAGACCCATAACAAATTGCTTTAGCATGACATCTCTCTCTTGATCGCCTGAGCGGCGCGCGTTGCGTTGAAGTTTGAGTGTGCGGCTAGTTCATGAAATCCGGATCTGACCGTTCCAGCATCCGCTTGAAGGCGACCCATTCGATATCGGGAACACCGTTGAGTTCGATGCTGTCATAGAAGGTCCCATATTGACCCGCGGTCTTGCGGGCGACGCTTGCCGAGAGCGGCACGATCTCGGCATTGGCGCCCTGGATCGCGAGCTGGGCGCGGCACGAGCGTTCCAGATTGTGCATCAGCTTGAACGCCTCGGCGACGGAACGTCCGCAGGTGAGCATGCCGTGGTTGCGCAAAACCATGACGAACTTGTCGCCGAGGTCGGCGACCAGCCGCTCGCGCTCATCCAGATCGAGCGCGATGCCTTCGTAGTCGTGATAGGCGAGGCGATCGGTGAACTGCATCGACCATTGATTGAGCGGCAGCAGTCCCTGCTTCTGGCAGGACACCGCGACGCCGGCGACGGTGTGGGTGTGCAGCACGCAGGCAGCATCGGTGCGCGCCGCGTGCACGGCGCTGTGAATGGTGAAGCCGGCCGGGTTGATGCCGAGGTTCATGGGGTCGTCGATGACGTTGCCGTCGATATCGACGGTGACCAGATTGGACGCGGTGACCTCTTCAAACCGCAGGCCGTACGGGTTGATCAGAAAACGGTCATGGGCGCCCGGCAGCCGGGCAGAGATATGGGTGTAGATGCTGTCGTCGAGGCCGAGCCGGTGAATCAGCCGGTAGGCGGCGGCGAGATCGATTCGGGCTTGCCGGGTTCCGTCCTTGATGGCCGGAGGCGGTACGTGCGCTGTCATTATTGGAATGCACCCTTTTTGAACAGGTCTAAGGGTTGCATCGCAACTAGGCTCATGACAAGACTAAACTGTCGACAATCGACGCTTAAATTATGTACAAGTGGTAAAATCGGCTAAAATCGGGTAAGAATCGGCCAAAATGGACCCATTTTGATGCGCACATTGTCCCCGCCGGTCGGATTGCCCGCCCTCGCCGACACCGATCTCGTCGGCCAGGTCGCCCGTCTTCTGACCCAAGCGGTGGTCGAAGGCCGGCTGGCGCCGGGTTCCAAAGTCGTGGAAGCGGGGATCGCGCGGGAGCTTGGCGTGAGCCGGGCGCCGGTGCGCGAGGCCGCGCGGCTCTTGGAACAGCAGGGGCTTCTGGTGGCCAGTCCGCGCCGCGGCTTCTTCGTGCGCAAATTCGCCGCCGACGATATCGACGACATCTATGACTTGCGGCTGTGCGTCGAGCGGCACGCGGCCGTGCTCGCCGCGCGCAATCTCACACCGGAGACGCGCGACATGCTGCGGCGGCAGATCGACGTGCTGCACCAGACCGCTGATCTCGAAGATCCCGCAAGGCAGGTCGAGGAGGACTACCGCTTTCACCGCCTGATCTGCGAGATCGCGGCGAACCGGCGGCTGTTGCGGTTGTTCGACGATCTCGCGTCGGAAATGCGCATGGTGATCGGCCTGATCGGCCGGCTGTACGACGATCCGCATGAAATCGCCCGGACACACGAACCAGTGCTAGCTGCCATCGAACAAGGCCATCCCGAACGTATCGTGGCGCATATCGACTATCACATCGGTCATGCGTGGCGCGAAGTCGGAAAACTCGTGCGGGAGATTCCCGCTTAGCCGGCGACGCAAGCTGGCGCGCCAGATTTCATTTGACAGAAAACAGGAGTATTCGCGTGAAGGCCGTCTACACTGAACTGCACCGCAGTCACGATCCGCAATTCTTTCTGGTGCGCGGTATCATCCAGCGCACCACCGAACAGCCTGAACGCGCCGACCGGCTGCTCGCAGGATTGAAGGCCGGCAAGCACGAACTGGTTGCGCCCACCATGTTCGGGCAGGGCCCGCGTGCAAGGATTCACAGTCCTGAATATCTCGGCTTTCTCGCCGAAGCCTGGGAGGCCTGGTCCGCGCTCGGCAATGCCGGTCCGGAAATGATCGCCAACATCCACCCGGTGCGCCACGCTGCGACCTATCCGACCCATATCGTCGGCCGGCTCGGCTGGCATACGGCCGACACTGCCGCTCCGATCGGTCCGGGTACCTTTGCTGCGGCTTGCGCGGCAACGGATGTGGCGACGACGGCGGCCCAGCTTGTCCTCGACGGCGAAGACGCGACCTATGCGCTCTGCCGTCCGCCCGGTCATCACGCCTACCGCGATATGGCGGGCGGCTTCTGCTTCTTCAACAACAGCGCGATCGCGGCTGCGCATCTGCGCCAGCGCCATGAACGTGTTGTCATACTCGATGTCGATGTCCACCACGGCAACGGTACGCAGGGCATCTTCTACGAACAACCCGACGTGTTTACGGTTTCGATCCATGCCGATCCCACGTCGTATTATCCGTTCGTCTGGGGTTATGCGCATGAGCGCGGCGCGGGTCCCGGCCTCGGCGCCAACCTCAATATTCCTTTGCCGATCGGCACCGGCGATGACGGCTACATGGGCGCGCTTGGCGTTGCAAAGAAAGCCATCGATGCCTTCGCGCCCGGCGCGCTGGTCGTTGCACTTGGCCTCGACGCATCGGAGCATGATCCGTTGGCAGGCCTCGCCGTGACCACGCCCGGCTTCCGGCGCATTGGCGCCGCCATCGCGCGGCTCGGGCTCCCGACCGTGTTCGTTCAGGAGGGCGGATACCTCTCCGACATTCTAGGCGCCAACCTGACATCCGTTCTCGCCGGCTTCGAAGAAGCCCGCTAGGCCGCGCGCGTTTCTGATATCGACGACTTCAGGAGACGGAATAAATCTTCCGTCTCCTTTTGTACTTTCGCCACCGCTTCCAGCTTCACGGGGCCATAGCCGCGAATGTCCATCGGTGCGGCCGCGATCTTGGCCAAGCGTTCGATGGTGTCAGGTGAAATCCACGGCGTGAGATCGGTCACGAGCCTTTCGTACCAGTCGATCAGGCCGCGCTCCATCTGGCGCTCGTGCGTATAGCCGAACACGTCCAACGCGGTGCCGCGCAGGAATTTGAGCCGCGCCAGAATTCGGAATGGTGTCTGTATCCATTGCCCGAATTGACGCTTGAGCGGCCGGCCGCGGGCGTCCTTTCCGGACGACAGGACCGGCGGCGCCAGATGATACATGATCGCGAAGTCGCCCTCGAACTCCTGCCGCAGCTTTTCCTGAAACCCGGTTTCCATGTGCAGCCGCGCCACCTCGTACTCGTCCTTGTAGGCCATCAGCTTGAAGAGGGACCGAGCGACGGCGGTCGTTAGCGCCTGCGAGCCGGGTACGTGGCGTTCCTCGGCGGCGCGGACTTGACCGACGAATTTGAGGTAACGATCGGCATAGGCTGCATCCTGATAGGCGGTGAGGAACTCGACACGGCGAGAGATGACTTGGTCCAGCGTCTCTTCCTTTTTGGTCTGCCCGAATAGCGACGTCACAAAATCACAATCCGATGCGGCGAGGCGTCCGCTGGCAAAAGCCTGCTTGTTCTGTTCGATCGCAACGCCATTCAACTCGATCGCGCGCATCAGCGCTTCCGAACTCACCGGCACCAATCCTTGCTGCCACGCCGCTCCGAGCATGATCACATTGGCAAAAACCGTGTCGCCGAACAGCGCGTCGGATAGCCGGTTCGCATCAAGACTCCTGAAATTGTCCAAGCCGACAACACGTTCGAGGTGCCGAAGTCTCGCCACCGCCTCCAGGCTGGCGTCGCGATTGCGCACGATGTCACCGGTCGGCATCTCGGCCGTGTTGACGACAGCGCGCATGCCCGGTCCATAGGTGCCGGACGCCTTCGGCGAGGAACTCACCACGATGTCGCATCCGATCAGCGCGTTCGCCGCACCCTGATCAATCCGGACCTGATGGATATCGTCGGGCCTGTTCGAGAGCCGGATGAAACTCAGCACCGGGCCGAATTTCTGCGCGAAGCCGGTGAAGTCGAGCACCGACGCACCCTTGCCCTCCAGATGCGCCGCCATCGTGATCAACGCGCCGACGGTGATGACGCCGGTGCCGCCGACGCCGGTCACCAGCAGGTTGAACGGTTTTTCGAGGGAAACGAAGTTTGGCTCGGGCAGGGCCGTCGTGCGGGCCATCGCATCGATGCCGGCTCCCCGTTTCTTGCGGCGGGTCGCGCCTTCGACAGTGACAAAACTCGGGCAAAAGCCGTTGACGCAGGAAAAGTCCTGGTTGCAGGTCGAGAGATTGATCTGGCGCTTGCGGCCGAACGGCGTCTCCTTTGGCTCGACGCTGAGACAGTTGGACTCGACCGAACAATCGCCGCAGCCCTCGCAGACGAGATCGTTGATGACGGCGAACTTCTTCAGCTCGGGCGCCTGGCCGCGCTTGCGCTTGCGTCGCCGCTCGGTGGCGCATTCCTGTTCATAAATCAGGACGGATACGCCGATGATCTGCCGCAGTTCGCGCTGTACGGCATCCAGCTGCGCGCGGGGATGGATCGTTACGCCTTTGGGGAAATCGCTTTCGTGCAATTGATCGGGCGCGTCGGATACGATCGCAATCCGCGTCACGCCGTTGGCACGAACTTCGTGGGCGATGGCGGTGACGCTGATCGGTCCGTCGACGGGCTGGCCGCCGGTCATCGCGACTGCATCGTTGAACAGGATCTTGTAGGTGATGTTGGCCTTGGCGGCCACGGCCTGGCGGATCGCCATTGATCCCGAGTGATAGTAGGTGCCTTCGCCGAGATTCTGGAACACGTGCTTGCCGCCGGTAAAGCGCGAGGAGGCGATCCAGTTGACGCCTTCGCCGCCCATCTGGATCAGCGAACTCGTATCGCGGTCCATCCAGCTCGCCATGAAATGACAGCCGATGCCGGCCAGCGCCTGCGATCCCGCAGGCACCTTCGTTGACGTGTTGTGCGGACAGCCCGAGCAAAAATAGGGTGTGCGCGTTGCGCCTGATATGTTGATAATCTCCGCACTTGGGCGGAGCAGTTTTTCGGCGCGTGATGTGAGGTCGAGGCCGGGAAAAATCAGGTCAAGCCGCTTGGCGACGATCGGCGCCAGCAGCCGCGGCGACAACTCGCCGACCCAGGGCACCAGCGGGTCATTGTTTTCATCGCTCTTGCCGGCCATGTGTTCGGGCTTGTGGCCGGGATAGTCGTAGAAATATTCCTTGAACTGGCTTTCGATGATGCCGCGTTTTTCCTCGATCACGAGGATCTCGCGCTTCTCCCGGACGAATTCCAGTGCGTCGTGATGTGCCAGCGGCCACACCATCCCGACCTTGTAGATATCGATGCCAATCCGCCGGCATTCGGATTCGGTTAAGCCCAGGAGTTGCAAGGCCTCCATCAGGTCGAGATGAGCCTTGCCTGTCGTGACGATGCCGTAGGTGGCGTCGGGGATGTCGTAAATCCGGCGATCGATCGGGTTGGCGGCGGCAAAGGCGAGCACTGCGTTCTTCTTGGCTTCCAGCCGCTGCTCGATCTGCGGCCCGGGAAGGTCCGGCCAGCGGTAGTGCAGGCCGCCCGCGGGCGGTTCGAATGCCGGCGGGTTGAACAGGCGGCGCGGCGGCAGTTCGACCGAGGCGCAGGACTCGACCGTTTCCGATATCGCTTTGAAGCCGACCCACATGCCGGAAAAGCGGCTCAGCGCGTAACCATATTCGCCGAAGGAAAGATATTCGGCCACGCTCGACGGGCTAAGCGTCGGCATGAACCACGCCATGAAGGCGACGTCCGACTGATGCGGCATCGATGACGACACGCAGCCATGATCGTCGCCGGCAACGACCAGCACGCCGCCATGCGGCGAGGAGCCGTAGGCGTTGCCGTGCTTCAAGGCATCGCCGGATCGATCGACGCCGGGGCCCTTGCCGTACCAGAGGCCGAACACGCCTTCGACTTCGCGCGCCGGGTTGGTTTCGACCTGCTGCGACCCCAGCACGGCGGTGGCGGCGAGGTCCTCGTTGACGGCGGGCAGGAATTCGATGCGCCGTTCGCTCAGGAGTTTTTCGGCGCGCCAGAGTTCCAGATCGACGCCGCCGAGCGGCGAGCCGCGATAACCGGAGACGAATCCGGCCGAGTTGATGCCGTCGGCAGAATCACGGTCGCGCTGGTCGAGCAGGATGCGCACCAGCGCCTGCGTGCCCGTCAGCAGCACACGCCCGGTCTGGCGCGTGTATCGGTCCATCAAGGCGTAATTGTCGAGGTCTCTGCCTGTCGTGAGGGTCTGGGTCATATCGGCCTCCCGCCGTATCAGGTCGTTGAAAGTGTCGACCCGATCGGGTGGAAGAGCTGTTCTAATTGTTCGATATTTCCGTCCGTTATGGTAGAAACTACCAGCAGTGGCGTATCATTCGGTATGATCTGCCACGGCAGTTCAGGAGAGGCTCATCATGATTGAAGGACAGGATCGACGATTGCTGACCCATCTCCAGAAAGATGGCCGCCGCAGCAACCAGGATCTGGCTGACGATGTCGGCATGTCGTCTTCGGCGTGCTGGCGCCGGGTGCGGGCGCTTGAAGAGTCCGGCGTCATCACCGGCTATGCGGCGCTGGTCGACCGGGAGAGGGCCGGCTTCCTGACCTCAGCCATTCTGCATGTGTCGCTCGATCGCCACGACGCCACCTTCGTCACCCAGTTCGTCGCGCGCGTGAAACGGCGCCCCGAGGTGCTCGAGTGTTTTGCGACGACGGGGGATGCCGATTATCACCTGCGCGTCGTCGTCGCCGACATGGCCGCCTACAACCGGTTTCTCGACGAATTCATGTTCAAGATTCCGGGCATCCGTCACGTCCGGACCAACGTCATCCTCAAGGAGATCAAGTGCGACGTCGCGCTGCCATTCTGAGAGGGGGCCGGGAACCATCGCTGCCGCAGAACGTTTGTCTTCCGAATTTCGAAAGCCTGTTTTTTTCACGGGAGAGCAAAATGATTCGTGCTGCCGCAGCAATTCTCGTGGGATCGTTGGTCATTGGACCTGCGGCCGCGCAATCGACGACGCCCTCGAGCGAAAAGCCGGAGACCAGTTGCACGACAACCGGGTCCGCGACCTCGGGACACGGCGATGAAAAGACGTCGAATTCGATGGCCGTGGAAAAGAGCGCGATCCTGCCCGACGCCGGCGGCGCCGATTCGGCCGCGCCCACCGTGCAGAGCGGCGGCAAGCCCATGGTGGTCCGAAAGGACTGCCCGCCGGATTCCAAACCGAAGGGATGAGCGCATCGACGCGCCTTGCGAATGCTCGTTCTGCCTTCGCTAAAGAGTCGGCGCGAGGATGATGCCGGCCTGCCTGTCGTGAGAAGTACGTTCGATCAATCGCACTGCTCGTAGCTGGACGATTTGCATTTCTGCGCCTTCTCGCGCGCTTCCGTGACCTGTTGCGGGGTCAGCTCCTTGGTGAGCAAAGCGAGATCCTTCTTGGCCTCGGCATTGCCCTGCGCAGCCGCCACTTCATACCACATGTAGGCACGAACGGTGTCGGGCGATTCCTCGCCGCTGGCCTTGTAGTAGAGGCTGCCGAGCAACGTCTGGGCTTGGGGGTTGCCTTGCTTGGCGGCGAGCCGGCTCCACTTCCGCGCTTCCTTTTCGCTCTTGGGAACGCCGAGTCCCATCCTGTGCATCACCGCGACCTTGTATTGCGCGATGGCGTTGCCTTTTTCCGCGAGCGGCCGGAACAGCTTGATGGCCGCCGCATACTGCTTTTTCGCAAACGCGGCCGTGGCTTCCTTCAAGCTGTCGGCATGGGCTGCGGATGCGTGGGCCGTCAGAGCTAACATGAGGATCGCGGTCATTAATCCAAAATGTCTCAATATGCGCACGATTTGCTCCCCTAAATGCTTTGAAGAAAAAATTATGACTCTCTCGTATCTCGAAAATCGGCGCGGCACAATCGCGTGGCGATCCCGCAGCTTCGCTGCGATGCAATGAACTCGTTCACTCAATGATAATGCGAGGTGGCGGCCGGCTTGCCGCGCCGGAGGTGATCGTCGTCCAGACATCGCGGGCGATCGCGATGTAGTGGCGCGCATGAACGCCGTCCGGTTCGGTCGCCACCACCGGGCGGCCATCGTCTGAGGTCTCGCGAATCTTGATATCGAGCGGTATCTCGCCGAGATACGGAATCCCGCGCCGTTCGGCGTCCTGCCGCGCTCCGCCATGGCCGAAGATCGGCGTGAGCTTCTGGCAGGCCGGGCAGCAGAACGCCGACATGTTTTCGATCAGACCCAGGATCGGGATGTTCACCTTCTCGAACATCGCGATGCCGCGCCGCGCGTCGATCAGCGCGATGTCCTGCGGCGTGGAGACGATCACCGCTCCGGCCAGCGGCGCCTGCTGGGCCATCGTGAGCTGCGCGTCTCCGGTGCCCGGCGGCAGGTCGATGACCAAAATATCGAGATCGCCCCACGCCACCTCGCGCAGCAATTGCGTGATCGCCGAGATCACCATCGCCCCGCGCCAGATCATCGCGAGGTCTTCCTCGACCAGAAAGCCGATCGACATCACCTTGACGCCAAACCGCTCCAGCGGCTCCAGCATGCGCGGGCCGACCTGGCGTGGCTTGCCGCGCAGCCCGAACAGTTTTGGCTGCGATGGGCCATAAATATCGGCGTCGAGGATACCGGCTTTCAGCCCTAGGGCGGCAAAGCCGAGCGCGAGATTGCACGCGGTGGTGGATTTGCCGACGCCGCCCTTGCCGGACGCGACGGCGATAACGTGCTTGACGCCGGGAATGCCTGACGCGCGCGACGTCGCGCGGGCTGCAGGGGCAGGCTGGGTGGCGGACACGGCGGGCTCCTTACGATCCAACGGGATCGCCCTTCTTGCCATCGCGCGCGCGCAAATAATCTTCCGTCGACATCACCGGCGGCCGCTGCGGCGCCCCGTGCGGGTCAAAACCCTCATTGACCACGGCTTCGACGCGGCAATCCGCGCACATCTTGATGACATCGATCCGTTTGGCGTTGGCGCCCTGGAACATCCAGTGCTTCTCGCCGAGTTTTGCCAGTACGCGTTCTATCGAACTTTTGGTCCCAAACGGTTTGCCGCAAGCAATGCAGTTGAACGGTTCTTCTTCCTTCAGGACGCGCAGCGGCGCATTCCATGCCGCAAAATCCAGCCGCGGCTCGAGCGTGATGACTTTTTCCGGGCAGGTCGCTTCGCAAAGCCCGCACTGTACGCACAGGCTTTCGGTGAAGCGCAGCATGGCACGATCAGGATTGTCCGACAGCGCGCCGGTCGGGCAGGCGGTGACGCAGGCGTGACAGAGCGTGCAGCCTTCGACATTGAGATTGACGCCGCCGAACGGCGCGCCCGGCGCCAGCGGGACGCTATCCACCGGCGCCGGTGCCGCGAGGTGGAGTTCGCGAAACGTCGTTTCGAGCACGCCGCGTTTGGCGCCGCGCGGCACGAAGCCGGCCGGCTTTGGCGTTGCGACGCCGCCTGGCGCCGCATCGAGCATCGCGCGCAGCTGGTCCGGATCGTCGGTCTCGAGGATGCGCACCAAGCCTGCGCCGAAGCCGAGCGCGGCAACCACGGTGTCGGATGTTCCGACGGTCCGGCGCAGTCCGGTAATATCGTGCTTGGGTTTGCCGCGCGTCAGGATCGCGACACCACTGCCGCCATAGGCGAACACCGCCGCGATACTCTCCGGTCCGAGTTGCGTCACTTCATTGACGCGCAGCGGCAGCACATGGGCCGGCAGTCCGGCGCCGAACCTTGCCAACGCGTCGATCAGCGCGTCGCCGTGCTCGCCGTCGTGGAACAGCACGATCGCGTTGTTGCCGCCGGCTTTACGATAGGTCTGCAGCAGCGTGCGCAATCGCCGCATCAGCGCGTCTGCACTGGGCAGTGCATATGAAGCCGCACCGGTCGGACACACCGAGGCGCAGGCGCCGCAGCCGGCGCACACATTGGCGTCGATCGCGACGGCCTTTCCGTTCGGCGTAATCGCCCCGGTCGGACAGAGATCGAGGCAGCGCGTGCATCCGGTAATGCCGGAGCGCGAATGGGCGCACAGCGCTTCCTCGAACTGTATGAAGCGCGGCTTGTCGAAGGTGCCGACCAGATTGCCCGCATCCGCGATCGCGCGCTCGACGGCGCCGCGGTCGCGCGGATCGGCGCGCAGATATCCCGGACGCAGTTCGTGTGCGGGAAACAGCGGCGTACCGCCGCTGAGATCGAGGATCAAATCGCAGGTCGACGTCGCGCCGTTGCGTGCGGGGCCGAACAGGAGCTTGGCGCGCGAAGACGGCAGCGGCAGCGCGTAGTCGTCGACCGCAAGCTCAAACGCGCCGAGATGACCGCGCGCGTTGCGGATGGTGCCCTTGAGCACCGGAAACTCATTGCTCCGGCGCGGCATGACGTCGCCGGGCTTGCTGAGCAGCACGGTGATGTCGAGACGGTCGGCGAGGCGCTGCGCGGCGTCGATGGCGAGTTCGTCGCTTCCATAGATCAGCGCGACGCCGCTGCTCTCCATCGTCACCAGCGAAATCGGCGGCATGTCTTCCTGCGCGGCCGCGATCAGCGCCGCAGCTTTCGGGCCGGCCGCCGCCGCATCATTCGACCAGCCGCCGGCTTCGCGGATGTTGGCAAAGGTGAGCTGGGCCTGCGGGAAATCTTCGGCGACTTCGCGGAACAGCGGCGCTTCCTGCGTGCAGGCCACCGTGATCGGCGCGCCGTCGGCAAGCGCTTGCTTGAAGCGGTCGAGTTCGAGGCCGCAGAGCTGGTTGGCTTGCGTGATCTTCCCGGGGCAGCCACGGCTGATCGCCGGCACGTCGAGCGGCATGGTCTTCTCGCAGCTGCAAATCAGAAGATGAGACGCCGTAGCCATCGTTAACTTCCTGAACCGGCGCGCACATCGCACGGTTCGTTTTTCTGGTTCCGCTCGCGTTGCGAGCCCGACGGGGATAGCATACACCGGCGGATTGCAAAGCAATTTAGCAAAGCAACGCAGGATGAGCTTTTCGATGATGTCGCGGCGCGGGGAAGTGGATCAGGCACCCGATCTGCCCCCCGGTTATACTTTGGTCGCGTTACGCGAACTCGGCGACGCGTTTGCCCATGGATGCGAAATCGCGGCCGAAGCGGGTGCCGGAACGCTGGTCTGGGTGCGGCGCTACGACCTGGTCGAATTCGCCGTGGTGCTCGAACCCGACGAACCCTTGAACTCGGCGCGCCGGGCGCTGTTCGCCGGCATGAACGCGCTGGCGGACGCGATTGCCGCCCATTGTCCGCCCGAGCGGGATGTCAGTTTCGACTGGCCCGATACGATCCGGTTCGACGCGGGATTGCTGGGCGGCGCGCGGCTCGGCTGGCCCGCCGATTGCGCGGAGACCGACGTGCCAAACTGGCTGGTATTCGGCGTGATCCTGCGCGCCGCCGACATGGTGCATCTCGACGAGGTGCAGGCCGCGTCCGGCGTTTCGATGCTGGGCGCAGGCTTTGAGATGGTCGATACCGACGCGATCATCGGCAGCTTCGCCCGGCATCTGATGACCGCGTTCGATCGCTGGAACGAGCGCGGTTTTGAGGCCATCGCCCGAGATTATCTGGAACGGCTTCCGAGGCGCAAGGCCGGCGAGATCAGGGCCATCGACGTCAACGGCGATCTCCTGATCAAGCTGCCGGCCGGCAGCGGGCCGCCCGATCGATCCAGCCTCGTGGATGCGCTGGCGAAAGCGGACTGGTATGATCCGCAATCGCGCGGTCCGAAGTTCGGATGAGGCTGACATGCTGAAGCTGCCGCGAACCATCAGGCTCGACCCATCGGATACGTTCGTATTCGAGCGTGCAGCGGAACCCGGCGAATGGGCGGTTTCCGGCGCGTTCGTGTTCTGGAACCAGGATTCGTCGATGCTTGCGCAGAAGCAGCGCGTGGCGCTGCGTTCCGGATTTCTCGGGGTCGAAAGTCTGGGCTGGTCGACGCTTGCAATCGTGACCGAGGCGACGGAAGCGGAGCGGCAAGCCGCGGTCGATCGGCTTGCGGCGCAATTGCTGGAAAAGTTCGGCGCGCCGGACCTGAAAGCCGCGCGCGGCGCCGCAGAAGAAGAGGTCGCGTTTGCGGCCTCGCTGTGCGATCACCCGGCGCAGACCTTGCTCGCCGTGCAACGCAGCATCGAGGACGGTGAAATCCGCGAGCGCTTTCGCACCCTCAAGCCGCGCGAAGCCGCAGGCGATGCCGACCGGTTGCACGCGCATGCCAGCGCCTTTACCTTTCATGAGATCGAAGGCGACGATGAACCTGCCGAGGAGGTCGATCTCTTGGGATTGATGGGAACTGAACAGAAAACCGGAAATCGCAAATGAGAGAATTCTGGGTAGCGTCCGGCCATCATCTGACGCGGCGCGCCGATCACGGCGGGTTGATCGCGACGCCCGAACTGATCATGGCCTATCTGGCGCGGCCCGAATTGATGCCGCCGGAGGACGCCTGCGAAGCCGAGCGGAACCTGCACGCGGGCCTGTTGGCCGATCCGCTCCGTTCGGTTTCGAAAGCCGATATCGCCGCGCTCGCCGATCCTGATGCGCGCGAGAACTGGACCTTTATGATGAACTTTCGCGACCGGTTGGTCGCGGCTCCTTCGCTCGAGGCGGTCTATGTCAACCTGGCCCGCAATGGCGCCGGCGACCTGCCGCCGATTTTTGTCTCGCAGCTCTGCCATCTGATCCTGCGCAACGCGCTCGAAGGCTGCGACGATCCCTACATGCTGCGTGCGGCGGAACTGTTCTATCGCAGCCAGCAGGCGGCGTTTCATGAGGGCACGCTGTTGCTTGCGGACGCCGAAATCGTCGAGGCGCAGCAACAGGCCGAACATGACCTGCATGCCTCGCCGCTCACGGCGATGCTGGCGCCGCCAAAGGCGTTCGGCGAGATGGATGTGATGGACGACGAGAACGCCTGGACCTATTGGTCGCGTTCGGATGCGCATGCGATGGTCATGAACATCGGCGGCAATCCGAAGGCGCGCGCCGGGCTTTGCCGGGTGATCGAACGATGGATCGCCCATCTGCTCGATGTAACCGTCAGCGTCGAGACGGTTCCCAGTATCGAAGACCGCGATTGGCGCTGGTTTGTCGGTCTCGACAGCGAGGGCACTAAAATCGGCAATGCGTTGTGGAACGGCACGTCGGTGGACGCCAACGCCGCCGAGCGCATCGTCGCGCTGATGCGCCTGACCATCGCGGATACGCGGCTGGTGGATGAGCGCGTCGGCAGCAAACCGGTTTACCTCATCCTGGCGATGGGCGCGGACAAGGTCGTGCGGCTGAAGCCGCAAAACCTGGTCGCCGGGCTGCCGCTCGCGCCAAAGGCGAATGTGGCATGATCGGCCGGTGCACGGAGGATCGCGCATGGCGATGACCGCATCCCGCGAAGTGGGTGTGGTGGTGCGGCGCCGCGCCGTCGATAATCCATGGATCGATCATATGTGGTCGCCGGCGATGGTGCTCGACGAGGTGCCGGCAACCGCGCCATGGACCGTGCTGTCCACGGAGTCGGATGCGACGATGTATTACGCGGGCGCCGCCAGCATCGACCTGTTCAGTTCCGACACCGCCAATTACCGCGACAATCTCGCCGACGGCGAACCGCGCATCTGGATCGCGCTGCGGCGACAGGCTGGCGGATCCGAACTTGAACTGACCAAGGTGACGGCCGATCCGACCGAAGGGGAGGCGATCTTCGAAAGCGGTTGCGACGTCATCGGCACGGTTCCGATGTCGCCGGAGATCGCGGCCTGGATCGCCGCCTTTGTCGACGAGTTTCATGTCGAGCGGGTGTTCCACAAACGCAAGCGCGATCGTGCCGGCGGCGACCGCCCGCGTGGACCGAAGGATCGCGGCCCGGACGAAGGGACAGGGCGCGCATGAGTGGTCAGGACCAGGGCGACGACAAAGGCTTTTTGGCGCGATGGTCGCAGCGCAAGCAGGAGGCCAAGCAGCCCGAGCGCGAAGCGCCCATTGCCGACGCCGAAATCGCTGCTGCTCCGGCGACCGAGGCCGAGGCTGAGAAGGAGGCTGCGCCGGAGTTCGATCTCTCCAGCCTGCCATCGCTCGAAGAATTGACCTCGGAGACGGATATCACCGGCTTTCTGCGCAAGGGCGTTCCCGAACATCTGCGCAATGCGGCTTTGAGAAAATCCTGGGCGCTGGATCCCGCGATCCGCAACTACGTCAATCCCGCGCTCGAATACGCTTATGACTGGAACACGCCGGGCGGCGTGCCGGGCAACAGCGAACTCGGCGCGGGCATTGATATCGCCCGGATGGTCAACCAGATCATGGGCACCGGCGAACCCCCGGCCGAGCCGCCGATTGCGGCCGCCGAGGTCCCGACAGAGATCGCGAACGACCCTGAATCTTCCGGCCAGCCAAAGCCTGATCTGCCGGATCAACCGCTGAGATTGAGCGGCCAGCCGGCGGCAATAGAGCCGAATCCTGCGGGCGGCGACGCGGAAGCCGGCCTCGAACCAGTGCAGGAATCAGTCTCCGTGCCTTCCGATTCTGTTGCACCGCAGCAGCCGGTGCGACGCCATGGCTCGGCAAAACCTCTTGTTTAGACAAAAGTTTTCGAGACATAGGCAAAGCCTATGATACAAATTTAGGACTGGAATAATTCCAGTTCTAATTTGTATGCCCGATTAAGAGGCATCGGACACAGGATACGGGACACTGGGCGCGAGGCTGGGGAGAAGTCGGGTTCACCATGCGTGACGCCGGACTGGAACAGGCAATCAGGGCAGCGGGTGGCGTCGCATCGTTAGCGCGAGCGATCGGCATTGCGCAGCCTTCGGTTTCATCATGGTCGCGGATTCCCGCCGAGCGGGTTCTCGCGGTTGAGGCCTTGACGCGCGTCGAGCGTTCCGTGCTTCGCCCCGATCTCTACGGATCATCCGAGGCTCAGGTGTCATCCCAGGTGTCGTCCAACGTGTCAGCGAAACCGGAAATCGACGAGATCGATCAGCTGCGCGCCGCGGAATACGGCTTGCTGTCGTTGCTGCTCGGCAAGGCGCCGGACGCGGGCACGCTGGCGCGCGTCGCGCAATTGAAGGGCGACGCCTCCGATCTCGGCATGGCGCATGTCGAGCTCGCCGTGGCCGCGTCAGCTATGGACGACCGCGCCGCCAGCAAGGAATTCTTCGACCTGTTCATCGGGCTCGGGCGCGGCGAGCTGCTGCCCTATGCCTCCTATTACCTGACCGGCTTCCTGCACGAGCGCCCGCTGGCGCGCGTCCGCGAGGATCTGGACCTGCTCGGCATCGAGCGTGCCGGCCCCTCGCGCGAGCCGGAAGACCACATCGCGATTCTGCTTGAGGTGATGGCGGGTCTGGCGCGCGGCGACTTCGAGGCTCCATTCGCCGAACAGGCGCGCTTCTTCGACCGGCATCTCAAGCCGTGGGCGGCGCGGATGTTCGCTGATCTGGAGATGTCCGGGACCGCCAAATTCTACCGTGCCGTCGGCCGCGTCGGCCGCGTGTTTATTGAACTGGAAGCCGAGGCCTTCACGCTGTCCGAGTGACGCGCAAAGGTAATCGAAAGTTTGAAGTGGAGGAGACCGCGATGAGCAAACCATCCAACAAGGCGCCGGCCGACAAGCCGCTCGATGCCAAGGGGCTCGATCGCCGCCGTTTGTTCATGATGGGCGGATCGGCAGTCGCTGCAGCCGCCGTGGTGCCGCTGGCGGGCGGCGAGGCGGTCGCGGACGAGTCGCAGGCCGAGCGCGTCAAGGCCCGCTACAAGGAAACCGATCACGTCAAGAATTTCTACCGCGTCAACCGCTATTGATGGGAACACGCACATGTTGATGAAGCGAAAAGACGGATCCGCAGGCAAGGCGCGTTTGCAAGGTGTCGCCGCCGGCCTGGCTTCGGGAGTTCTCGACCGCCGCACGTTCCTCCGCCGGTCCGGTCTGGCTGCAGGCGCCGGCGCCGCCCTCGGCTTGATGCCGCTCGGCTCGGTGCGCAAGGCGGAGGCCGGTCCGAAAATCGTCGGGGCGCCGACCGAAATCAAAAAGAACATCTGCACGCATTGTTCGGTCGGCTGCACGGTGATCGCCGAAGTGCAAAACGGCGTCTGGGTCGGCCAGGAGCCGGCTTGGGACAGCCCGATCAATCGCGGCTCGCATTGCGCCAAGGGTGCGTCAGTGCGCGAACTCGTGCACGGCGATCGCCGCCTGAAATACCCGATGAAGCTCGTCAACGGCGAGTGGCAGAAAATATCGTGGGACGTCGCCATCAACGAGATCGGCGACAAGATGCTGGAGATCCGCGCCAAGTCCGGCGCCGATTCCGTCTATCTGCTCGGCTCGGCGAAATTCTCCAACGAAGGCGGCTATCTGTTCCGCAAATTCGCGGCGTTCTGGGGCACCAACTCCATCGACCATCAGGCCCGCATCTGTCATTCGACCACCGTCGCCGGCGTCGCCAATACCTGGGGCTACGGCGCGATGACCAATTCCTACAACGACATGCGCAACTCGAAGACCGTTATCTTCATGGGTTCGAATGCCGCCGAAGCGCATCCGGTGTCGCTGCAGCACATCCTGACCGGCAAGGAGATCAACCGCGCCAACGTATTCGTGCTCGATCCGCGCTTCACCCGCACCGCGGCCCACGCCACCGAATATGTGCGCTTCCGCAGCGGCACCGACATCGCGGTGATCTGGGGCATGCTGCACCACATCTTTAACAATGGCTGGGAAGACAAGGAATACATCAAGCAGCGCGTTTACGGCATGGACCAGATCCGCGCCGAAGTCGCGAAGTGGACGCCGGAAGAGGTCGAGCGCGTGTCGGGGATTCCCGGCGAGCAGTTGAAGAAGGTCGCCGAGACCTTCGCCAAGCAGAAGCCGTCGGCCTTTGTCTGGTGCATGGGCGGCACCCAGCACACCGTCGGCACCGCCAACGTCCGCGCCTATTGCACCTTGCTGCTGGCGACCGGCAATGTCGGCACTTTCGGCGGCGGCGCCAACATTTTCCGCGGCCATTGCAACGTGCAGGGCGCCACCGATATCGGCCTCGATATCGTGACGCTGCCGCTCTATTACGGCCTTGTTGAAGGCGCCTGGAAGCACTGGGCGCGGGTCTGGGAGGTCGAATACGATTATCTGCAGGCGCGCTTCGACGAAGTGCCGGCCAAGGCGGGCCGTCCGGCCCGCACCCGCAAGCAGAACATGGAATTGCCGGGCATCCCGTGGACCCGCTGGTTCGATGCGACGCTGGCCAATCCTGATGATGTCGATCAACGCGACACCATCAAGGGCGTGGTCATCATGGGGCATGGCGGCAATACCATCCCGCGCATGACCGAGATGGTGAAGGGCCTGGAGAAGCTCGAACTGCTTGTGGTTGCCGATCCGCATCCGACTACGTTCGCGGCGATCTCGGAGCGCAAGAACGGCACCTATCTGTTGCCGGCCTGCACCCAGTTCGAAACCTCGGGCTCGCGCACCGCTTCCAACCGCTCGCTGCAGTGGGGCGAGCAGGTCGTCAAGCCGATCTTCGAATCCAAGGACGATTACGAGATCATCTACCTGCTTTCCAAGAAGCTCGGCTTCGCCGATCCGATGTTCAAGAACCTCAAGGTGGAGAACAACCGTCCGTCGCCGGAAGAGCTGCTGCGCGAAATCAACCGCGGCGGATTCTCGACCGGCTATTCCGGCCAGTCGCCGGAGCGGCTGAAGGCGCACATGAAGAACCAGGGCAAGTTCGACCTCGTGACCCTGCGCGCCATGGCCGACGAGCCCGAAATCGGCGGCGACTATTACGGCCTGCCGTGGCCGTGCTGGGGCACGCCGGAGATCAAGCATCCGGGAACGCATACGCTCTACAACACCAACCTGCACGTCAAGGACGGCGGCGGCACGTTCCGGGCGCGGTTCGGCGTCGTCTATGAAGAGAAGCAGCCGGACGGTTCGGTGAAGAACGTCAACCTGCTGTCGGAAGGTTCCTACAGCAAGGGTTCGGAACTCACCGATGGCTATCCGGAGTTTACCTACGGCGTGCTGAAGAAGCTCGGCTGGGACAAGGACCTCACCGCGGCCGAACTGGCGACGATCAACAAGATCGGCGGCAACAATCCCGACGGCGTCGGCTGGGCCGTCGACCTGTCGGGCGGCATCATCCGCGTTACGCTCGAACACGGCGTGATGGCCTATGGCAACGGCAAGGCACGCGCGGTGGCGTGGAACCTGCCGGATCCGGTGCCGGTTCATCGCGAGCCGATCTACACCTCTCGCCCCGAACTCGTCGCCAAATACCCGACGCGTCCGGACGGCCGCCAGTTCCGGATGGCCAATCTCGGCTTTTCGGTTCAGAAGGCCGCGGTGGACAAGGGGCTTGCCAAGCAATTCCCGATCATCCTCACGTCGGGTCGTCTCGTCGAATATGAAGGCGGCGGCGAGGAAACCCGGTCGAACAAATGGCTTGCCGAATTGCAGCAGGACATGTTCGTCGAGGTCAACACATCGGATGCTGCCGAACGCGGCATCAAGGATGGCGGTTGGGTCTGGGTCTACGGCCCGGAGAACTCATCGAAGGCTCGCGTGAAGGCGCTGGTCACCGACCGGGTCGGCAAGGGCGTCGCGTTCATGCCGTTCCACTTCTCCGGCTGGTTCCAGGGTGTCGACCAGCGCAGCAAATATCCGAAGGGCAGCGATCCGATCGTGCTCGGCGAAAGCGTGAACTCGATCACGAGCTACGGCTACGATCCGGTCACCGGCATGCACGAGGGCAAGGTGACCCTGTGCCAGATTCAATCGGCGTGAGGGGAGAATAGATCATGGCTCGCGTCAAATTTCTCTGTGATGCCGACCGTTGCATTGAATGCAACGCCTGCGTGACGGCCTGCAAGAACGAACATGAAGTGCCGTGGGGCATCAATCGCCGCCGCGTCGTCACCATCAATGACGGCAAGCCCGGCGAACGCTCGGTGTCGATGGCCTGCATGCATTGCACCGATGCGCCATGCGCCGCGGTTTGTCCGGTGTCGTGCTTCTACACCACCGCCGACGGCGTGGTGCTCCACTCCAAGGACCTGTGCATCGGCTGCGGCTACTGCTTCTACGCGTGTCCGTTCGGCGCGCCGCAATATCCGAAAGTCGGCAATTTCGGCTCGCGCGGCAAGATGGACAAGTGCACCTATTGCGCGGGCGGGCCGGAAGCGGACTCCAGCCCGGCCGAATACGCCAAATACGGCGCCAATCGTCTGGCCGAGGGCAAGCTGCCGATTTGCGCAGAAATGTGCTCGACCAAGTCGCTGCTCGCCGGCGACGGCGCCATCATCGCCGAAATCTACAAGGAGCGCGTGATGAAGCGCGGTTACGGTTCGGGCATGTGGGGCTGGAAAACGGCTTACGCGGATTCACCGACCGGCTGATGCCTTGGCCGCCGCGCGGCGCGCGGCGGCGCACATGTCACGAGAAACGGGAAGGTCACGGGCCTATGCCAAGCTCTCTTTCACACCTCCGGGCGCTATGCGCCGCCATCGCGCTGCTGTTTGTGTTCGCGCATCCCGCCGCCGCGCAGCTGACGTTCAAGCCGACCGCCGAAGCGGTTCAGGAAGACAAACTCCTGAACGCGCTGAAGGAGGGCGACAAGATCACCGGGCGGATATCGATCCCGGATACCATGGCCTCCAGCCTGATCCAGCCCGCGGGCCGCGACTGGCGCGATTTTCAACGCAGCAAGCTGCCGATCATCGGCGGCGTCGCCATCCTTGGAATGATCGCGCTGCTGGCGATCTTCCTGATGGTGCGCGGCCGGATTCGCGTCGATCACGGTTTTTCCGGCACCAAGATCCTGCGTTTTGCGAGCTTCGAACGCTTCACCCATTGGCTGACGGCGAGCTGTTTCGTCGTGCTGGCGCTGTCGGGCCTCAACATCAGCTTCGGGCGGGTCCTGATCATGCCGCTGTTCGGCGCCCAGGCATTTGCGACCATGTCGGGCTGGGCCAAGATCGCGCACGATTACCTAGCGTTTCCGTTCATGCTTGGCCTCGCGATCATGTTCCTGATCTGGATCAAGGATAACATCCCAGGGAAGCTCGACTGGCAATGGATTAAGCAGGGTGGCGGCATCCTGCCCAACGGCAAACATCCGCCGGCCAAACGATTCAACGCCGGTCAGAAAGGCATTTTCTGGATCGTCATCATCGGCGGCGTGCTGATGTCGGTGTCGGGCTGGTTCATGCTGTTCCCGTATCTTCCGGCCAACGTCACGGCGTTGCAGTTCTGGACCGTGATCCATGCCGTGATCGCGATGCTCTTCATCGCGGTCATGCTGGCCCACATCTATATCGGTTCGGTCGGGATGGAGGGCGCGTTCGATGCGATGGGCACCGGCGAGGTCGACCTCAACTGGGCCAAGGAGCATCACGCGCTCTGGGTCGCGGAGGAGCAGGCCAAGGGCCGCGCGCCGTCGAAAGATGGCACGCACGCCGTGGCGGCCGAATGACGATGCGAGTACAGAACAGTTCGAGGGAAATACGATGAAGAGCTTTCTGGCGGCTTTGGCGTTTGCGGCGATCGCCGCGTTCTGTGTGTCGTCCGTGCTCGACACCATTCAGCAGTCGAGTTCGGTTGCCTACACCACCACCGGGGCGAGGGTCGGCGATCCCGGCAAGAATCTGATCGGGCCGAACTGATTTCTGGATCGGATGTTGAACGCGCCCAAGCAAGTTAAGGCAGTTGCGGCGTGGCCGGTGGAAATCCGGCTGGTGAAGGACCGCCGCGCCCTTCACGTCACCTTTGACGACGGTGCGGATTTCAACCTGTCGGCCGAACTGCTCCGGGTGACCAGCCCGTCCGCCGAGGTGCAGGGGCATTCCGAAGCGCAGCGCAAGACGGTCGGCGGCAAGCGCAACGTGACCATTCTCTCCGTCGATCCCGTCGGCAATTACGCCGTGCGGCTCGGCTTCGACGACATGCACAATACCGGCATCTATTCCTGGGCGTTCCTGCACGATCTCGGCAGCAACGCCGAGCGGCGTTTTCAGGATTATCTCGACGAGCTCCAGGCCAAGGCCCTCGATCGCGACAAACCGGGCATGCGCTGATCCTTCTTCCTCTGCCTTGACGGCGACACGAACCGACGAAACGATCGCCGCGAATGCTCCGTGCTCATACCATCCGCCGCCTCGTAGCGCTGACCTGGATCGCTTTGCTGGTCCTGACGGCGCTTGGAACCAGCGCCGCCCACGCGCAGTTGCGCGGCCATGGCGGGCCGGTGCGGGCCTTGGCGATTTCACCTGACGGTGCGAGCGTTATTTCAGGCAGCTTCGATTCAACCGCGATCCGCTGGTCGCTGACATCAAATGCGGCCGAGCAGGTGCTTCGTTTCCACGCCGACGCCGTCAACGCGGTGGCACTGCTTCGGGATGGACGGGCCGCGACCGCGGGCGCCGATGGCCGCATTGCGATCTGGACCGCCGGCAACACCCGGCCCGACGTGGTGCTGGAAGGCCATACCGCGCCGATCGCAGCCCTTGTGGTTTCGCCCGATGGCGCAACATTGGCCTCGGTGTCGTGGGATCAAACCGTGCGCCTGTGGCCGCTCGCGGGCGGCGCGCCGCGCGTGCTGGAAGGGCATACCCAGAACGTCAATGGCGTCGTTTTTTCGCCCGACGGCCGCACGCTGGTCAGCGTCAGCTATGATCAGAGCGTTCGTATCTGGCCGCTGGCGGGCACGTCGCCGCCATCAGTCATTGCGATGCCGACCCCGCTCAACGCCGTCGCTATTGGCCGTGATGGCGAAATCGCGGCCGGCGGCGCCGACGGCAGACTGTATTTTCTGGGCAGCGACGGTGCGCGCGCCGGTGACGTTGAAAC
This sequence comes from Bradyrhizobium sp. AUGA SZCCT0182, assembly GCF_018130185.1. Taxonomy (NCBI): domain Bacteria; kingdom Pseudomonadati; phylum Pseudomonadota; class Alphaproteobacteria; order Hyphomicrobiales; family Nitrobacteraceae; genus Bradyrhizobium; species Bradyrhizobium sp. AUGA SZCCT0182. Next base: position 60,272 of record NZ_JAFCLY010000035.1, read on the forward strand.
CGGCCCGAGGCCCGTGATCTCGATGGCGATCTCGCCCGACGGCGCATGGGTCGCAGCCGCCGGCATTGGTGGCGCGGTCGCGGTGATCGATCGCAAGACGCGCAATCTCGCGCGCACATTGGTAGGTCCCGGGCTGCCGGTCTGGTCGGTGGCGTTTCTGCCGGATAGTCGCACGCTGCTCACCGGCGGTGCTGACAGCACCATCCGCCGCTGGAACGCGGTGACCGGAGATCCCGTCGATCCCTTGCTGTTTGAACACACGGCAGACCCGCTGGCCGCGTATGCCGGCGACCGCGGCGCGGATATTTTTCGTGCCTGCGTCGCCTGCCACACCCTCGGCGCCGATCAGGCCAACCGGGCAGGGCCGACGCTAGCCGGCCTGTTCGGCCGGCGCATCGCGACCTTGCCGGGATATGATTTTTCCGACGCGCTCAAGCGGCTCGATATCGTCTGGACGCCGGAAACGGTTTCGAAATTGTTCGAGATCGGGCCTGCGGCCTACACGCCGGGCACCAAGATGCCCGAGCAGCGCATCGGCTCCGAACAGGACCGTGCCGCTTTGGTGCAGTTCCTGGAGCGCGCCACGAAGCGCTAGAGAACACTCTATCGCGCCTTGCCCGCCGACCGCGGCTGCAGGGCCAAGTGGCGGCGTTCGCACGGCTATCGGCTACGTGTATTCCGAGCCGGAGCTTCTGCTTTCGCTGCGATCGTTTCAAGCAACCAGTTCTTGAACGAGAGCATCGCAGATGATGGTTGCCGCGAATGCAGCGACGTAATCCAGTAGTCGCCGAGCGTCACTTCAGTCTTGAACGGGCGTACCAGTCGCCGTTGACGGATCTCGTCCTGAAACATCTCCGCCGGCAACAACGCAACGCCGGTACCGCGCGCTGCAACGCTTGCGATCGTGATCGATGAGTCGAACACCATTCCCTTGATAACGGGACTAAGCAGTCCCGCCGCGGCAAACCAGCGCGACCATTCGTCCTGTCGATAGGAACGCAGCAGCACCTCGCGTTTGAGATCGGCCGGCCGGCTCAGCCTGCGGGCCAGTGCCGGCGCGCAGAACGGAGTAAACGACGCCCCCATCAGGCGGGTCGCGTCCGTACCGTGTCAGAGGCCGTCGCCAAACCTGATGGCGTAATCGAGGCCTTCGCCCGCTATGTCGACGCGATTATTATTGGCGAACAGACGCAAGTCGATCCGCGGATGCGCCTTCCTGAAAGAGTCGAGCCGCGGCAGCAGCCATCCCGACGCGAAAGTGCCGACTACGCCGATCGTGATGACGTCCTGGTAGCGACCGTCTTCAAAACGATTGACCGCTTCGTTGAGCCGCCCGAAAGCTTCGACGATGCTGGGCAGCAGCGCTTGTCCTTCGTCGGTCAGCGCGACGCCGCGCGGTAACCGGCGAAACAGCTGCGCGCCAAGCCTGTCCTCCAGTGCTTTCACCTGCTGACTGACGGCGGCCTGCGTAACGCGGAGTTCAAGGCCGGCACGGGTGAAACTCAGGTTGCGCGCCGTCGCCTCAAAGGCCCGTAATGCATTCAGCGGAAGGTGGGAAAGCTTCGTCCTGCGGCGCATTCGTTCGACCCTAGTTTTTCTAATGCCTGCATTCAAAACTGATCGTTTGTCAAGACAGGGCCTTGTGGGCACGTTCCTGCCCGCAACCCGGAGGGATTCGAAATGATCAGCAGGAGACAATTTCACCTTGGTTTCGGCGCAGCACTGATAGCCGCTGATCTGAGCGGCCTGCCAAAAACGGCTCGCGCTGCGGCCACGGATCAACGACTGATCGCCGAGATCAAGCGTCTGGAGAGCGAGAGCGGTGGCCGGCTCGGCGTTTGTGTGCTGGAGACGGCAACCGGCGCGCGTCATGTCCACCGGGGCGACGAGCGTTTCCCGATGTGCAGCACCTTTAAGGCGCTGGCGACAGCGGCGGTGCTGGCGCGGGTGGATGCCAGGAAGGAGCAATTGACGCGGCGCATAACTTTCGACGCATCAGCAATCGTGGTGAATTCGCCGGTAACTGAAAAGCACGCCGGGGGCGATGGCATGACGCTCGCTGAAATTTGCGACGCGGCGATGACACGGAGCGACAACACTGCGGGCAACCTGCTGCTCGCCAGTATCGGCGGACCTCCGGGGCTGACGGCCTTCGCGCGAGGGCTCGGCGATCAGGTCACGCGGCTGGACCGGGATGAACCGTCGCTCAACCAGGCACTGCCCGACGATCTCCGCGATACCACGACACCGAATGCGATGGCTTCGGATTTCCAGGCACTCGTCCTTGGGACTGGGGCGCTGTCGGCGGCATCGCGCGAGCAATTGACGGCATGGTTAGTTGCCAACAAGACGGGCGACACACGATTGCGCGCAGGGTTTGCGAAAGGCTGGCGTGTCGGTGACAAGACCGGCGCCGGTGACCATGGCACGAACAATGACGTTGCCGTGGTGTGGCCTCCCGACGGCGCCCCTGTCATCGTCGCGGCCTATCTGACGGGCGCCAGCATTCCCAGCGCGCAACAAAACGCCACCATCGCTTCGATCGCGCGCGCCGTCGCGGCGATGAGACCGGGCTAGGTGCGGAATGGCAGCAAATCTTTCAGCGAAAACGACCGGCGCTCTATCGATAGCCGTCGTCGCCGTATGCCTTGTGATGCCGAGTTCGGTTCCATCGCTTGCCTCGAACGGGATGTTCGCCAAGCGGCCCGCGTTCTCGGAGGCAGACCAGCCTGTGCGGATGGCCGCCGAGTGCAGAGAGGTGAGGCCGATGTCGGATGGCATTCCGGAACTCGACTACCGGATCGATCTTTCCGTGGCTGGCAGTCTCACGGCGGTGAAGACAGATGGAGTGTTGTGGTATCTCGTGCTGTGTTCTCCACCCGATGTCCGGATTATGTGCGTGACCTACCAGTCCAATGGCATGGAGACGGGTGACAGGATTATCGTGAAAGGCGGATACCGACGGCGCGATGCCGATCACGTACTTCTGGATCCTTGTTTGGCAACAAGGCCGGAGCCGTGATCTCGTCCCTCAGTGAAGTCTGCCTTGGCGCTGACGGCAACAGGAGCCAGTGCAGCGCATCGGTTCCGAACAGGACCGTGCCGATTTGGTGCAGTTCCTGGAGCGCGCCACGAAGCGCTAGAGAAAGCGTGAACGCCGTCTGTGACGCAGTTCACATCCGCGCGCCGGGCTTCACGCTAAGGCACACACGGGGTGGGCTTCTCCGAACGGAGGTTTCCCATGAACCGTTTGATGATCTCTGGATTCATTGCGGTCGCTCTGCTTGCCGTTACCATCACGATGTTGCCGTCGCACTCGCTTTGGGGCCATCGCGCCGGGACAACCGGCCTGGCGTCATCGCAGCAACGTTCCCTTTCGACTGCCGCGAACAAGCTCCCGATCGAGGAGTTCGAGGATATGTCGTTCGTCTTTTCGCACCCGCCCAAGCGCTGAAGCGCGCGGACGGCATGATTCATGATCGTGACTTCGCGAACGTTGGCGCGTGAATTTGCATCACGACGCGCTTGCTTTCGTCAGCGGTCACGATTCGCCGGAAAGCCACATCGCCCAAGGCACAGCGCTCACCACGTGAGCGCATGGCTTGCCCATTGACGCCGGCAAGTCGGCATAGGACATTCCGATCAACGTGCGAGCGATCGGAAGCCGGCCATGAACGTCACCCATTTCAAGAATTTCGAAATGCTCGACCCGGAGGTCGGGGAGTTACGCGGTGGCCATGAACTGGTGGTCGAAGGCGACACGATCCGGGAAGTCTCGGCCAAACCGGTCAAGCTCGAAAACGCCAGCGTGATCGACTGCGGCGGGCGCACGCTGATGCCCGGCCTGATTGACAGCCATGTCCATGTGGTGCTGTCCGAGGTCGTGATCCGCAACATGGAAAGTGTACCCCTGACGTTGATGACGGCGCGCGCGGCCCGTTTGATGCACAGGATGCTCGACCGCGGCTTCACCAGTGTGCGCGACACCGGCGGCGCCGATTGGGGCCTGAAGGAGGCGACGGACAAGGGGCTGATACCAGGGCCGCGGCTGTTTATCGCCGGGCGTGCGATCGGTCCGACCGGTGGCCATAGCGATGCACGTCGTCGCACCGATTTCGGTTCGCGCTGCCATTGCTGCAACGCCATGTCGTTTTCCATGGGCGTCGCGGACGGTATCACCGAGGTCCGCCGCGCCGTGCGCGAGGAAATGCGCCAGGGCTGCGACCAGGTCAAGATCATGATGTCCGGCGGCGTGGCGTCACCCTACGATCCGCTCGACAGCCTGCAGTTCTCGGTCGGCGAGGTCGAGGCCGCCGTGCAGGAAGCGCACGCCTTTGGCCGCTATGTCTGTGCGCACGCCTATACGCCTGAAGCGATTACGCGCGCGGCGCATGCCGGGGTTCGCACCATCGAGCACGGCAATCTGATCGACGATGCCTCGGCAAAGCTGATGGCCGAGAAGGGCATGTTCCTGGTCGCCAATCTCGTCACTTACTTCGAGATGAAGAAGCATGCGGCAGAGTACGGCATGAATTCGGACATGCTGGCCAAGAACGACCTCGTGATCGATGGCGCTCTAAAATCGCTCGAAATCTGCAAGCGCCACGGCGTCCCGGTCGCCTACGGCACCGATCTGCTCGGCGAATTGCAGGTCGCGCAGTCGGAGGAGTTTTCGCTACGGGCGCAGGTGCTGTCGCCGGCGGAGATCATCCGCTCCGCGACCACGATCGGCGCCCAGGTCACCCGCATGGAGGGCAAGATCGGCTGCCTGAAGCCGGGTGCGTTTGCCGACCTGCTCGTCGTCGACGGCGATCCCTTGAAGAACCTGAAACTGTTCGGGGAGGAAGGCCGGCACCTTTCAATCATCATGAAGGCAGGGCGCTTCCACAAGAACCGGCTGCAGTGAGCCTGCCAGTGTCCCAACAAATCCTGTTCAAGAATTTTGAGTTACTCGAGCCTTCGTTCGGCGAGCTCCGCGGCGGCTATCAGCTGCTGGTCGAGGGCGATACCATCAAGGAACTCAGCACAACGCCGATTAAGGCGGCCGAGGCTACGGTGATCGACTGCGGCAAGCGCACCTTGATGCCGGGACTGATCGACTGCCACGTCCACGCCATCCATAGCGAAGTCAATGTCCGCTTCATGGAGGCGTTGCCGCTGACGCTGGTCACCGCGCGTGCGGCGACGCGGCTTCGCGCCATGCTCGACCGCGGCTTCACCACCGTGCGCGACACCGGCGGCGCCGATTGGGGCATCAAGACCGCGATCGAAACCGGGCATATCACCGGCCCACGGCTCTACATCGCCGGCCAGTCGATCGGCCCCACCGGCGGCCATTCGGATTCGCGCCGGCGCACCAACCGCTTCAACAGCAGCAACAACGAGTGCGTCTGCTGCAACGGCCTGCAGTTCAAGTCCGCGATCGCCGATGGCGTTGACGAGGTCCGCAAATCCGCGCGCGAGCAGATGCGCCAGGGCGCCGACCATGTGAAGATCATGATGTCCGGCGGCGTCGCGTCACCTTACGATCCGCTCGACAGTCAGCAATTCTCGGATGGCGAGGTCAGCGCGGCGGTGGAGGAGGCGACCGCCTTCGGCCGCTACGTCTGCGCGCATGCCTATTCCGCCGAATCCATCACCCGCGCCGCGCGCCTCGGCGTCCGCACCATCGAGCATGGCAATCTGATCGATGATGCTTCCGCCAAGCTGATGGCCGAAAAAGGCATGTTCCTGGTGGCCAACCTCGTCACTTATTATGCCATGAAGGATCGCGCAAAACAGTTCGGCATGATCGGCGAAAGCCTCGCCAAAAACGAAATCGTGCTGCAGGGCGGGCTGAAATCGCTGGAGATCTGCAAGCGCCACAATATTCCCGTCGCCTATGGCAGCGACCTCCTGGGCGAGCTGCACTGGGACCAGTCCAAGGAGTTCACCATCCGCCAGGAGGTGGTCTCGCCGATCGAGATCATCCGTTCGGCGACCACGATCGGCGCCGACGTCCTGCGCATGCCGGGCAGGGTGGGTACGTTGCAGGCAGGTGCCTTCTCCGACGCCATCCTGGTCGACGGCAATCCGCTGAAAGACCTTGCGCTGCTTGGCGATCAAGGCAAACATCTCTCCCTGATCATGAAGGCCGGCATTTTGCATAAGAACCGGCTGAACTAATCGAAGGCTCCCATAAAGAGGCGATCTTGACCGTCGTACCCCGATGGACCTCATCACGCGTTGTCGGCCGGATGGCGCTCGGGACGGCGGCTGGCGTGTCGCTTGCATATATCCTGCTGCCGATGTTCTTCGTGATCTGGCTGGCATTCTTCGCACAGGAAATTCCGTCATTCCCCCCGGAAGGCTATTCGCTGAAATGGTTTCGCGCTGTTCCCGGCAATGACAGGTTCGTCAAGGGATTCTTCCTTAGTCTGCAGGTCGCCGTGCTCGCCACGTCGATCGGTTTGGCGATCGGCGTTCCTGCCGCCGTCTGCCTGGTGCGCGGGCGTTTTGCCGGGCGTGAGGCGGTGAACAATCTGCTGTTGCTGCCGCTGATCGTGCCGGGCATCGTGCTCGGCATCGCGCTTTACGTCTTCCATGTCGAAACCGAGATCGTGACCGGCTGGCCGATCCTCGGTTCGCTCGGCGGCCTGGTCGCCGGTCACGTCCTGATCGCGATCCCCTGGACGGTGCGCCTGATCACCGCGAGCCTCGTCGGGATGGATCGCGCCGTCGAGGAAGCCGCGCAGAGCCTCGGCGCCGACCGCCTGACCACGTTCCGGCGCATCACGCTGCCCGGCATTTTGCCGGGCATTGTTGCGGCGGCACTGTTCGGATTCATCGCCTCGTTCGGGAATCTGGAAATGAGTCTGTTCCTGGTCGGCCCCGGCCGCACCACGCTGCCGATCGCGATCCTCCAATATCTCGAATGGAAGATCGATCCGACGATTGCCGCGGTATCGGTGCTGCAGATCCTGTTTATCGGCGGGGCCATGCTGCTGACCGATCGCTTCGTCAAGATCGGTCGTGTGGTCTGACCATGGCGCGTCTGCAATTAACCGGCATCACCAAGCGCTATGGCGACTTCAAGGCCGCCGATGACGTCTCGCTCGACATCGCCGATGGCGAGTTCCTGGTTCTGCTCGGCCCGTCCGGCTGCGGCAAGACCACGACCTTGCGCATCATTGCCGGCTTCATCGAGCCGACATCGGGCAGCGTGCGCGTGGGCGATCGCGATATTACTTCGCTGCCGCCATGGAAGCGCAACACCGGCCTCGTGTTCCAGAGTTATGCGCTGTTTCCGCATATGACGGTGGCCGAGAACGTCGCGTTCGGGCTCGAGATGCGCAAGATACCGAAGGCGGAGATGGCGCCGAAGATCACGGAAGCCTTGCGCCTGGTGCGGCTCGATCATCTCAGCGACCGGCTGCCGCGGCAATTGTCCGGCGGCCAGCAGCAGCGCGTGGCGCTGGCCCGGGCGCTGGTGTTCCACCCCGATGTGCTGCTGCTCGACGAACCATTGTCCAATCTCGACGCCAAGCTGCGCCAGGACGTGCGCGTCGAAATCCGCGAACTGCAGCGCAAGCTCGGCCTGACCACCGTCATGGTGACGCACGATCAGGAGGAGGCGCTCACCATGGCCGACCGCCTCGTCGTCATGAGCGAGGGCCGCATCCGCCAGATCGGCTCGCAGCAGGATCTCTATGAGCGGCCTTCGGAAAAATTCGTCGCGGATTTCGTCGGCCGCTCCACCTTCATCGATGGCCGTATGGACGGCCCCGGGCGCTTCGTCTCGGCCGGCGGCCTCGTCGTCACCTGCGAAGGGACCGCTACCGGCAGCGCCTCGCTGGCGCTGCGCCCCGAACGGCTTGCATTGATGTCGGCTGCGGCGCCTGCGATGGACAACAGTTTTCCAGGCTCCGTGGAGTTCATCTCCTATCTCGGCTCGCAGGTGGATCTGCATGTCCGCCTGTCGCCCAAGGAACGTGTCATCGTGCAGATCCAGAACCGGCCGGAACAGCCGCTACCGGTGATCGGAGAACAGGTCCGTATCGGCTGGAGCAAATCGACAGGCCGCGTATTTCAATCATAATATCTCTGCCAACCAACATCCCGGAGGCATCCACCATGACCAGCTCGAAATCTCGCCGTGAAGTCCTGCTCGGTGCCGCAGCCCTTGCCGGTACCGCCAGCCTGCCACGCATGGCGTCGGCGCAGGCCAAAGGCCGCATCGTTGTCGGTACCTGGGGCGGCGACTACGCCCGCCTGCTCAACAAGAATATCGAGGCGCCGATCCTGATCAAGGATGGCTGGGAGGTGGTGCAGGACCAGGCCGGCGATCCCGAGCGGCGCTCGAAGATGCTCGCCGAGATGCGGCTGCCGCGCGGCACGACTGATGTGCAGGGTCTATCGGCCATCAACATGTTCCAGATGCACGACGCCGGCAGTGTGCTGCCGATCGACTACGGCAAGCTCAAGAATGCCGGCAATCTGCTGCCGGGGATGAAATATCCCTACGGCGTCGGCCATATCTATTCGGGCAAGGTCGGCGTCTACAATCCGAAGGTGATCACAACAGCACCGGTCAGTTACAAGGACGTGTTCGATCCCAAGCAAGGCAACAAGCTCGGCATCATCGACATCCAGTATCAGTACACGTTGGTCTGCGCGGCGCTCGCCGCCGGCGGCAAGGTCGATGATCTCGAGCCCGCCAAGAAACTGCTGCTGGAGTGCAAGAAGGCCGGTATGCGGATCTATCCGACCAACGAGGCGTTTGCCCAAGGTCTGAAGTCGGAGGAATTCGGTCTCGGAGTGATGTGGAAAGCGCGCGTCGTGCAATGGCAGAACGCGGGTATTTCAGTGACGTCGATGACCCCGACCGAAGGCGCGCTGGCCTATGTCTCGGGCTTCGTCATCCCGAAAAACTCGCCCAACAAGGAAGGTGCCTACGCCTATCTCGACGCCATGCTGGACAAGAGCGCGCAGGAGGCCTTCGCCGTCGACATGGGTTACAATCCCACGGTCAGCAACGCCGTGGTCGCGCCCGATCTGAACAAGCGCATCGGCTTCACCCCGGACGAGGTCAAGAAACTAGTCGATCTCGACTACAACTATCTCAACAAGAACGACGTCGCGCTCAAGGAATGGTGGGACAAGGAACTGAAGGGCTGAGCGGGCATTAGCGAAGCCGCCGATGGCCACGACCGCTGCAGCACAGTTCCAGTCCGACGAGAAGCCGACGTCGGTGCTCTCGGCGACGACATTGATTGGGCCAGCGACGGTGTTCGTGGTCGCCGGTCTGCTGCTGCCGCTGGCGATCCTGTTCCGCTACAGCTTCGACAAGGTCGACGCGCGGCGCATCATGATCGATACGTTCTCGTTCGATAATTACGTCAAGTTCTTCTCTGACCCCTATTACACCGGCGTGCTGGCGACGACATTGCGGGTGGCCGCGCTTTGCACCGTCATCTGCCTCGCCATGGGCCTGCCGCTGGCCTATGTGCTGGCGCGCACCCAGTCGCGGTACAAGAACGTGCTGATTATGCTGGTGGTGCTGCCGCTGTTCGTCGGCAATGCGGTGCGCGCCGCCGGCTGGATGACCCTGTTCGGTTCCAAGGGCTTTCTCAACGTCACCCTGATGCAGATCGGAATCATTACCCAACCGCTGCAGATCATGTTTACCGAGGGCGCCGTCATTGCCGGCATCATTGCCGTCAATCTGCCCTACATGGTGCTGACGCTCTCGAGCGTGATCGAGGGCATCAACCGCAATGTGGAGGAGGCGGCCTTCAGCCTCGGCGCCGGGCCGGCGACGATGTTTCGCCGCGTGCTGCTGCCGCTGTCGCTGCCGGGCATCCTCGCCGGCACGATCCTGACCTTCATCCTCGGCATGAATGCCTATGCGACGCCGGTGCTGCTCGGCGGCCCCAAATTCAAGATGATGGGGCCGCTGGTGTACGGACAGTTTCAGCTCAACAACTGGCCGTTCGGCGCGTCCGTCGCGTTCGTCCTGATGACGGCTACCCTCGGATTGACGGCGGCGGCAAATATCCTGATACAGCGCCGGTTTCGGCGATGAAGACTGAAGGGGACTTGGCATGACAATTGGTGTTGGCGGTTCGACTGCGGAGGCGGAACTCGCCGCCATCAAGAACATGCGCGGCGACGTGCCGCCGATCGGCGTCGAGGAGCGGCTGCAGCGCATCGCCCGCGCCCAGGCCATCATGCGCGAGAAGGGCATCGACGCGCTCTATCTCGATGTCTCCTCGAGCATGACCTATTTCACCGGATTGAAGTTCCGCCGCACCGAGCGCATGCACAGCGCAGTGCTGCCGGCCAGGGGCGAGATCGTCTATATCTCGCCGGCCTTCGAGGTCGAGAAACTCAAGACCATGACCTCGTTCGGCGAAAAGATCGCGGTCTGGGAGGAGGACGAGGACCCGACCGCCACCGTCACCGAGACCGTACGTTCCCTCGGCTATCCCTCCGGCACCATCGCGGTCGATGAAGCGACGCCGTTTTTCACCTTTGACGGGCTGCGCCGCGCCGGCAACGCGTACACCTTCATCAATTCGATCGACGTGACCGCCGGATGCCGCATGATCAAGTCCGAGCAGGAGCTCGCGCTGATGCAGACGGCCAAGAACATCACGCTCGAAGCCCACAGGCTGGCTGCCCGCATCATGCGCGAAGGCATCACCACCACCGAAGTGCAGGCCTTCCTCACCGCCGCGCACCGCAAGCTCGGCTCGGAAGGCGATCCGCCGTTCAACGCGGTGCTGTTCGGCGAGGCGACGGCATATCCGCACGGCGTGCCCTATCCGCAGACGCTGAAGGAGGGCGACATGATCCTGATCGACACCGGCGCGCCGGTCGATGGCTATCTCTCCGACATCACGCGCTCCTACGTGTTCGGCGAACCGAGCAAGCGCCAGCGCGACGTCTGGAACCTGGAGAAGGAGGCGCAGGCCGCCGGCTTTGCCGCCGCCAAGCCGGGCAACCGATGCGAGGATATCGACATCGCCGCGCGCGGCGTCATCAACGGCGCCGGTTTCGGCCCCGGCTATGCCACGCCGGGCCTGCCGCACCGCACCGGCCACGGCATTGGCCTCGACGTGCACGAATGGCCCTATCTCGTGAAGGGCGACAAGACCGTACTGAAGCCCGGCATGACCTTCTCCAACGAGCCGACCATCTGCATCTACGGCGAATTCGGCGTGCGGCTCGAGGACCACATGGTCATCACCGAAACCGGCGCGCGCTGGTTCACCCAGCCGGCCCATTCGGTCGACGACCCCTTCGGTCTGGAGAAGTAACAGAACGCCGTCAGCCGCTCTTCTTCTGCCGGGTGCTGGCGATCAGCACCAGCAGGAACGAGGCCGCCGTCATCAGCGTGCTGATCGCGGCGATCGTCGGGTCGATCTCGTCGCGCAGCGCGGTGAACATCCGTTTTGTCAGCGGCTGATACTGGCCGCCTGATATGAACAGGCCGACGACCGTCTCGTCCATTGCCGAAATGAAGGCGAAGATGGCGCCCGTGAGCACGCTGGCCTTGATCTGCGGCAGCGTGACGGCGAAGAAGCTGCGCAAGCGGTTCATGCCGAGGCTGCGCGCCACCATCTCCTGCGCCGGGTCGAAACTCTGCAGGCCCGCCACCACTGACGTGATGACATAGGGCAGGCCGAGCATGACATTGGCGAGCACCAGTCCCGACATCGTCGCAACCAGCCCGACCTTGGCATAGACAAAGAAGATGCCGACCGCCGTGATGATGATCGGCACCACCAAAGGCAGCATCAGCATCATGTGGACGATGCGCATGAGGCGCATTTTCGAATTGCTGATGGCGTAGGCCGCGGCGACGCCGAGCGGCGTTGCGATCAGGACGGTGAGGGCGGCCACCGCAAAGGTGACGCGGGTCGCCTGCATCCAGGCGGCATTGCCGATATATTCCTCATACCAGCGCAGCGACAGCGCCGGCGGCGGGAAAGTCAGGAAACGCGTGCTCGAAAACGACATCGGCACGATGATCAGCACCGGCAGGATCAGATACAGCAGCACCAGCGCGCAGAACACGACGAAGACGATGCGGCCAAAAGACAGCGTTTTCATTTTTGCCCCAGGATGCGGTCGAGCGGAATGAACCGGCCGACGATGAGGAAAATGACGAGAACGCTGAGCAGCAGCACCACGCCGACGGCGCTTGCGGCGCCCCATTGGTCATAGAGCTCGACGTTGCGGCTGACCAGCAGCGACACCATCACGGTACGACCGCCGCCGAGCAGTTCGGGCGTAATGTAGAAGCCGAGACACAGCACGAACACCAGCGTCGTGCCCGCGAGCACGCCGGGCAGCGACAGCGGCAGGAAGATCCGCCAGAATGTATGCGAAGGACTGCCGCCGAGGCTGGCGCCCGCCTGCATCAAATCGTGCGGGATCTTCTGCATGGTGGCGTAGAGCGGCAGCACCATGAACGGCAGCAGGATATGCACGGTCGCCACGACAGTGCCGAACGTGTTGTGCACCAGCGCCAGCGGCTCGTCGATAATCCCCAAATATTGCAGGAACTGGTTGATCACCCCGGTCCGCTGCAGCAGCGCCAGCCAGGCATAGGCGCGCACCAGGACGCTGGTCCAGAACGGCAGGATCACCAGCGCCAGAATCAATACGCTCCATCCCTTCGGCACCACGCTGGCGGCATAGGCGATGGGATAGCCGAGCAGCAGCGCCAGCAGCGTCACCAGCAGGCTGATCTGGAAGGTCAGCGAGAAGCTGCGCCAGTAGATGGCTTCGCTGAAGATGCGGCGGTAGTTCTCCAGCGTGAAGCCGTCATGATAGATCGATTGCCAGGCGAGCCAGCCTACCGGAAGCACGATCAGCAGCAGGATGACCAGCAGCGCCGGCGATGCCAATGCCAGCATCAGGCCCTGTTCGCGGCGATGGTGACGCAACGAGAGGTCTGGTGTGGAATGGGTCAATGCCGTTTTCCTGTCATTGCCGGATGGCTGGAGCGGGGCGCGCCGGTCGAACCCCGCTCCAGTTGATTCCGTCTATTTCTGCACGAACGAGACCCAGCGCTTCTCCGCGGCTTCGCCGTCCGGCGACGCCCACCACGCATAGGACATCAGCGCCTGCTTCTTGGCGTTGTCAGGCGCGCTCGGCAGCTGCGCGACGCGCTCCGGCTTGACCACGCCGGTATCGAACGCCTTCGGGTTCGCCGGGCCGTAATCGATGTGCAGCGGCAGATTGGCTTGATGGACGGGATCGACGGCCTCGTTGAGGAACTTGACCGCCGTCGCCAGATTCGGCGCGCCCTTGAGGATGCAGAGGGACGTGCTCTGCAGGATGCCCTGATTATAGGTATAGGCGACCTTGGCGCCTTCCTTGGTGAGCGCGCTGACGCGGCCGTTCCAGGCCATCACCATGTCGACCTCGCCGTCGTTCAGGAGCTGCGCGGATTGCGCGCCCGAGGTCCACCACACCGTGATGTTGGGCTTGATCTCCTCGAGCTTCTTGAAGGCGCGGTCGACGTCGAGCGGATAGAGCTTGTCCGGTGCGACGCCGTCGGCCATTAGCGCTGCTTCCAGCGTCGCAATGGGGTGGTTGCGCAGCGCGCGGCGGCCGGGGAATTTCTTCACGTCCCAGAAGTCGGCCCAGCTGTTCGGCGTGGCGCCTTCAGGATATTTCTTTTGGCTGTAGGCCAGAACGCTGGAATAGAACTCGTACGCCACCGAATACGGATTGCGATAGGCTTCAGGCATGGCGGCGGCATTGGGGATCTTGGAGAAATCGAGTTTTTCGATCAGCCCCTGTTCGCCGCCGCGCAGGCAATAGCCGGTCGGAACGTCAACCACGTCCCAGATCGGCTTGCCGCTGGCGACCTGCGATTTGATCACCGGCCAGGCGTCGGGAATGCTGTCCTGGTTGATGGTGATGCCGAGCTTCTTGGCCGAGGGATCGAGGATCGCAACCGTCTGCGCCTTCTGATAGGCGCCGCCCTGCGACACGAAGGTGATCTGCTCGGCGGCGTTGGCCGCGATGCTGGTTGACGCGAAGAGCCCGAGCGCTGCGCCGAACAACGCGCGTCCTAGTCCTGTGTTGGATGCAACTGCCATCTTCCGTTCCCTCCTGTTATGACCGGGCTTAGTCTTTGCTATTGCCCGATCGCGTCCAAAAACTGATACCAGCCGGCCACCATTCGGACGGCCGGTTCGCGCAGCGGATAAAATGGAATGACCTTGAGGCGGCTGGCATCTAGCAGGCCGACGTCCGGCTGCTCGCCGCGCACGAAGGCCGCGAGGTAACGCCCCATCAGGCTCGACATCGCGACACCGGCGCCGTTGTAGCCCATCGAGAACAGGGTGTGGTCGTCGAGCCGGCCGATATGCGGCATGGAATCCAGCGTCATGCCGACGAGGCCCGACCATTTGAACCCCAGCGGCGTGTCGTTCAGTTCCGGGAAGATGCCGACCATGGCCTTGCGCAGCGCGTCGAAGGCGGCCTCCGAATCCTGTTTGCCGAAGGCGCCGCGGCCGCCGAAGATCACGCGATCGTCGACCATGCGGAACCAGCGCATCATGCGCTTGGTCTCGGTATAGGTTCGCCCGGTCGGCATCAGGCTGCCCGCGAGGTTATGCGGCAGCCGGTCGGTGGCGATGATGGCGCTGCGGAACGGCACCAGGGTGTGCTGCATATGGCGCGTTGCGCCCGTCAGGTCCGAATAGCTGTTGGTGGCGATAATCACTTGCCGCGCGCGCACCGTGCCTTGCGGCGTTTCAACGACGACGCGCCCGTTCTCGCGCCGCAGCCGCAGCGCCGGGCTCTCCTGGAAGATCGCGACACCGCGCGCCGCGAGACCTTCGGCGAGGCCATGCAGATAGTTCAGCGGATGGATGCCGCCGGAGCCCGGATTGAGCACGCCGCCGACGAACGCCTGCGAACCGGTTTCCTCGCGTACTTCATGGGCGTCAAGGACGCGAACATCCGCATCGCCCATCTCGCGCTTCATCCATTCGGCTTCATCGATCGCAGCTTTCAGCGTCGCGTGGTTATGCGCGGCCTTGACCTGTCCGGTGCGCGTCAGCCGCGCACTGGTGATGCCGAATTCGGAAACCAGTTCCTCGACGATCTCGGTCGATTCATACGCGATCTCGTACATGCGCTTGGCCATCGCGCGGCCATGGGCCGCATCGATGCCGCGGAACGACTGCCGGAACTTTGCGGTGATGACGCCACCATTGCGGCCGCTCGCGCCCCAGCCGGGACGGTTGGCTTCGAGCACGACAGGGACGAGGCCGCTCTTGGCGATGTGATGCGCGGCGGAGAGTCCGGTATAGCCGGCGCCGATGATCACGACGTCGGCCTGAACCTCGCCCGACAGCACAGGAAAGGTCCGCAACGGCGTCGCCGTGCTCGCCCACAGCGAGTTCGCCGATGCCATTGGGGTCCAGACCTCAGCCATCCGCGTGCCTCTCAGTGCCCGACCGCCGCGTCGGCGAAGGCCTTCATGGTGGCGAAATGAAAATCGGGTTTTGTCAGAACGGGCACTTCGGGCGTGCCGCCGAATCCGGCCATACCCTGGCGGCGCTCGATCCAGCACACTTTATAGCCGAGCTTGCGTGCGATCCCGATATCATGGTGCTGGCTCTGCGCCACATGCAGGATGTCGGACTGCTTGTAGCCGAAGGCCGATTGCCGTCCTTTATTATAGGCGAAAAATTCCGGGTTCGGCTTGGCGACGCCGGTCTCGTCGGCGCAGACGCTGTCATCGAAGGGGTCGCCGAGCGCGTGGGCGTAGCAGGACAGCGCGACACGATCGGCATTTGTCATCGCCACCAGCCGGAACTTTGTGCGCAGGCGCTTCAGCGCCTCGACCGAATCCGAAAACGGCTGCCAGCGCAGCACGGCGAGCTGGAAGGAATCGCAGGCTGCATCATCAGCCGGCAGACCGAGTTCCTTGGCGAGATAGCGATAGACGTCGAACATCACTTCGCTGGACCGCTCCGGATGCGCATCGCGGCCGCGCTTGTAGGAGGCAAAGATCTTGTCGTCGCTGAGTTCAGCGGCGCTCCTTCCGGATATCTTGCGGACGGCGTCGAGCACGCCGGTTTCGAAGTCGATCAGGGTGCCGACGACATCGAAAGTGAGAACCTTGAAATTGCTGAACGACATGGGCGTTTCTTCTCTGGTGTTGGAACTGCGTTGGTGGTGGACGTTCATTCCGGTGCTTTCGGCACGATGATCGTGTCCTCGGGGTGGAGGGTCACGGTGAGGGGGCCGCCGACCGGCGGGATGCGGCGATAGGCTTCGTGATGGCTGGGCTGGCGCAGGCTCAGCGCGGTACCGTCCGGCAGGGCGATAAAAATGCGCAGGCTTTCGCCCTGGTAGACGACGTCGGTGACGGTGCCCGTCAGCCGGTTGAGCGCGGCATCACCAGCGCCGTCGTCGATCAGCAGTTTTTCGCTGTGCACCGCCAGCATCAGCGCCTCGCCATTCGGGATCGCCCTCGCGCTGCGCAGGGTGGAGGGGCCTAGCGCAACGCTGCCGGAATCGATGCGCCGGACCGGCAACAGGCTTGCCTCGCCGATGAAACTCGCGACGAAGGAATCCGCGGGATGATCGTGCAGCCGCGCGGGCTGGTCGATCTGGATCAGGCGGCCGTCTTTGAGAATGGCGACGCGGTCGCTCATCGTCAGCGCTTCGCGCTGGTCGTGGGTAACGTAGATGATGGTGGCGCCGATACGCTTGTGGAGCTGGCGCAGCTCGATCTGCATCGATTCCCGCAGCTGCTTGTCGAGTGCGGAAAGCGGCTCGTCCATCAGGATCAAACGCGGCTCGAAGATCATCGCGCGAGCCAGTGCCACGCGCTGGCGCTGGCCGCCGGAGAGCTGCGCCACGCCGCGTTCCTCGTAACCGGCGAGGCCGACCATCGCCAGAGCGCCGCGCACTTTCGCGGGCCAATCGGCCTTCGGCAGCCGCCGCGCGCGCAGCGGGAAGGCGACGTTCTCGCCGACGCTCATATGCGGAAACAGCGCGTAGTTCTGGAACACGACGCCGATGTTGCGCTTGTGCGGCGGCTCCAGCGTGACGTCGCGCTCGCCGAAATGGATCGAACCTGATGTGGGCTGGATGAAGCCGCCGAGCAGGCCCAGGAGCGTGGTCTTGCCGGATCCGGATGGCCCCAGCAGCGAGACGAATTCGCGTGGTGCAACGTTGAGCGTGACATTGTCGAGCGCCACGACAGCACCATAGTGCTTGCTCGCGGATTTGATTTCGACGCTTTCGCCACCGCTGCTCAATGAACGACCTTCCTGTTGCGCTTCGCCGCTGGCCGCATGAATGCGGCTTCCCGGCTCCCCTGCCGCAAGGCCAAGGGGGTTGAACTGGCATGATCTCAATTTATAGGCGGACGCTTCCCGCGCGACAGGGGCGATCTCCCCGACCGTGGTTTGCTCGGAATGCTCCGCTTCCCGGCAGGCCTCCTTGATCGGCAAGGCAATCAAAATTAGGGCGGCCGGGCAATTGCCAAATTATCACTTAAGTCATAATCTGAAGTTATGCCTGAGCTTCGCCGGATGCTGCCTTCCAGCAATGCGCTGTTCGTCTTCGACGCCGCCGCGCGCAACGGCAGCTTCACGGCGGCGGCGGCCGAGTTGAACGTGACCCAGCCGGCGGTCAGCCGCATGCTGGGGCGGTTCGAGGATTACCTCGGGGTCCGCCTGTTCGACCGCAGCGCCGGGGGCGCGACCCTGACGGAAGAGGGCGAGCTGCTCTATCGGCGCGTCACGGACGGCTTTCGCAGCATCGAGAGCGGGCTGGTCGAGATCGAGCGGCGGCGGCGGGGCACCGAAACCGTCACGTTGTCGGTCTCCTCGGCCTTCACCAACCATTGGCTGATGCCGCGCATCGACAAGCTGCAGCGCGCATTTCCGAATGTCGACCTCCGGTTCCAGTTGATATCGGGCTCGCTGCGCGGCGCCGTCGAGAACGTCGACGTCGGGATGCGGTTTCGCGACCAGGACGACCCCGAGACCAACGGCGCCCTTGTCATGAAGGAAGTCATGCTGCCGATCTGCAGCCCCGGCTACCGGGATACGAACGTTTCGCGCAAGCCGGCCGAAGGGCGCACCATCATCAAGCTGGCCGACACGCCCGAAGACTGGGTGCTGCAATATCCGGGCGCGCTCACCGGCGCATCAGGTCCCGCCAAGGCGCTGAGTTTCTCGGATTATGCCGTCGTGGTGCAGGCGGCGCTGCTCGGGCAGGGCGTGACGCTCGGCTGGATCACCGTCGTCGCGCATTGGCTATTGACCGGCGCGCTGGTGCCGGCGTCCGCAAAACTCGTCAGCACGCGGCGGGTCTGCGAACTCGTCACGCCGCGCAACCGGCCGATCCGCCCCGTTGCCGTCGAGATCAGGGACTGGATCATCGCGCAAATGCGCAGCGACATCATGGCGATCGACAAGCTCTACCCGCGCCTGAAGCTGATGGCTGCCAGCTATTGATGTTGCCCGCCCTCAGAATGTCGGCGGCGTGCAGGCGCTGATCACCTCGCACGCCTTGTCGCCGATGCAGCGAAACCGATGCGGCCGGCGGCTCTCGAAATAATAGGCGTCGCCGGGCCCGAGGATGCGGCGTTCACTATCGACCGTCACTTCCAGCCGGCCCGAGAGAACGATGCCACCTTCCTCGCCATCGTGCACCAGCGGAATGCGTCCGGTGTCGCCACCTGGCTCGTAGCGCTCTTTCAATATCTGCAAGCTCCGGCCGAACAGATTGTCACCGACCTGGCGAAAGGAGATCTTGCCCTTGCCGATCTCGCTCAATTCGTCGGAGCGGTAAAACGCCGTGCGCGGCTGGTCGGGTTCGAGGGCGAAAAATTCCGCCATGCCCATCGGAATGCCGTCGAGAATGCGTTTCAGCGCGCCGACGGACGGGTTCATCTGGTTGGATTCGATCAGCGAGATCGTCGAGTTGGTCACCCCCGAACGCTTGGCAAGTTCACGCTGCGATACCTTGTTGCGGGCGCGGACGAAGCGTAACCGTTCGCCGACATCTATGCTCATCAAAGCCTCGAGGGGTTGGTTTGGGGTGTTGAGTGTGTTGCGGATCGAACGAATTCTACCCAACGTCCCCAGCAAGTTCAATGGCTTGGATGGTATCAGAAAAGGACTTGCTGCACATCATCAACATGATGTCGGGTAGGGAAACCGCACAGGAGCGCCCCATGACGATTCACCAGATTCCCAACACCGTGAAGCTCGAATCGTTCTGGATGCCGTTCACGGCGAACCGGCAGTTCAAGGCCGAGCCGCGGCTGTTCGCCTCCGCCTCGGGCATGCATTACACCACCATCGACGGCCGCAAGGTGATCGACGGTTCCGCCGGCCTCTGGTGCGTCAATGCCGGCCACGGCCGCAAGGAGATCGCCGCCGCCGTCGAGCGCCAGCTGATGAACCTCGATTTTGCGCCCTCGTTCAACATGGGCCATCCGCTCGCATTCGACTTCGCCGAGCGCCTTGCCGCGATCGCCCCTGATGGCCTCGATCGCATCTTCTTCACCAATTCCGGCTCTGAATCGGTCGATACCGCGCTGAAGATCGCGCTGGCCTATCAGCGCGCCGCAGGTCAGCCGACCCGCACCCGCCTGATCGGCCGCGAGCGCGGCTATCACGGCGTCGGCTTCGGCGGCATGTCGGTCGGCGGCATGGTGAACAACCGGCGCGCGTTCGCGACCCATCTGCCGGGTGTCGACCATATCAGCCACACCCATGATCTCGCCCGCAACGCGTTCGCCAAGGGTCAGCCCGAGCACGGCGCCGAACTCGCCGACGATGTCGAGCGGCTGGTGGCGTTGCATGGCGCCGAGACCATTGCCGCCGTCATCGTCGAGCCGGTGCCTGGCTCGACCGCGGTGCTGCCGCCGCCGAAGAACTACCTGCAGCGGCTGCGCACCCTGTGCGACAAGCACGGCATCCTCCTGATCTTCGACGAAGTCATCACCGGTTTTGGCCGCCTCGGCACCCCGTTCGCCGCCAATTATTTCGGCGTTACGCCCGACATGATGACGACCGCCAAGGGCATCACCAACGGCACCGTTCCCTGCGGCGCGGTGTTCGCCAGCCGCAAGATTCACGACACACTGATGACGGGTCCGCAGGCCCAGATCGAGCTGTTCCACGGCTACACCTATTCGGCGCATCCGGTGGCCTGCGCCGCCGGTATCGCGACGCTCGACATCTACAAGGACGAGGGGCTGCTGACGCGCGGCGCCTCGATGGCCGATTACTGGGAACAGGGCCTGCATTCGCTCAAGGGCCTGCCGAACGTGATCGACATCCGCAATGTCGGCCTGATGGGCGCCATCGAGGTCGCACCGCGCAAGGACGCGCCGGCCGCGCGCGGCTATGATCTGATGGTCGATTGCTTCAACAACGGCCTCTATTTGCGCCAGAGCGGCGACTCCCTTGCGGTATCGCCGCCCTTGATCGTCGAGAAGAGCCACATCGACGAAATGGTCTCGATCCTCGGCGACGCGATCAAGCGCGTGGCCTGATCCTTGCTCTAACTGCGGCATCGACTATCGTGCGGTGATCGAACGATGCCGCGGCAGAAGCATGAGGGATCGTGAAAGTTTTGATTCTCGGCAGTGGCGTCATCGGCGTCACGTCAGCCTATTATCTCGCCAAAGCCGGCCACGAGGTGACGGTCGTCGACCGTCAGCCGAAGCCTGCGCTTGAGACCAGTTTTGCCAACGCCGGCGAAGTGTCGCCCGGCTATTCATCGCCATGGGCGGGGCCCGGCGTGCCGGTCAAGGCGATCAAATGGCTTCTGATGAAGCACGGTCCGCTGGTGATCCGGCCGAAGGTCGATCCCGTGATGTGGCTCTGGCTGCTGAAGATGCTGCGCAACTGCACATCGGAGCGCTACGCGGTCAACAAGCGGCGGATGATTCCGATCGCCGAATACAGCCGCGATGCCTTGCGCGCGTTGCGCAGCGAGATCGGCATTCGCTATGACGAGCGCGAGCGCGGCACGTTGCAGCTGTTCCGCTACGCGGCACAGCTCGACGGCACGGCCGACGATATCGCCGTACTGAAACAAAACGGCGTGCCTTATGAAGTGCTCGATCGCGCCGGCTGCATTGCCGCGGAGCCGGCGCTAGCGAAGGTTTCGGAAAAGATCGCCGGCGGGCTTCGCCTGCCGCAGGACGAAACCGGCGATTGCCACATGTTCACGCAGGCGCTCGCGCTCGAAGCCGAAAAGCTCGGCGTGCGCTTTGCCTTCAATGTCGGCATCGACGGGTTGATCGCGGATGCGTCGCGCATATCAGGCGTCGCCACCTCCAATGGCGTGTTGCAGGCCGATGCCTATGTCGTCGCACTCGGCAGCTGGTCGCCGCGGCTGCTGCGGCCGGTGGGCATTTCGCTGCCGGTCTATCCCGTAAAAGGCTATTCGATCACGGTGCCGATATCGGATCCCGACGCCGCACCGGTATCGACCGTGATGGACGAAAGCTACAAGGTCGCGATCACGCGACTCGGTGATCGAATCCGTGTCGGCGGCACCGCGGAAATTTCGGGGTACTCCGACAGGCTCTATCCGGCGCGGCGCGCGACGCTCGATTATTCACTGACCGAACTGTTTCCGCGCGGCGGCGACATCGACAAGGCGACATTCTGGAGCGGCCTGCGGCCGATGACGCCCGACGGCCCGCCGGTAATCGGCCCGACGCGCTACAGTAATCTCCATCTCAACACCGGACACGGCACGCTCGGCTGGACCATGGCGTGCGGTTCGGGGAGGGTGCTCGCGGACATGCTCTCGGGCCGCAAGCCGGATATCGATGTGAAGGAGCTGGCGCTTAGCCGATACGATCACCGGTTTGGGTGAGGGGATATCGCCGTGCGCCGTCATTGCCTGCGATAAACGCGATGCGTTTGCGCAAGGGAGCGCAGCGACGAAGCAATCCATTTCTCCGCTTGCGGCGCGATGGATTGCTTCGCTTCGCTCGCAATGACGGGGGCGGGCGGTATCGAGCGCAACGCGTAGCCCGCATGAGCGCAGCGACATGCGGGCGGTGCCGGGACAATACCTCATCCGGGCTACAGGCTGGAACTATCTCTGGCGCAGTAGGTTTCGGTACCAAGGCCCAATCTGCTACTTGCGCAGCGTGGTGCCAAGAGTACTCTGCGGAGAGCCGGCCGTCGAGGGAGGAGTTTCCCGTGATGGAGCCCACTACCAGGGTAGGTAATCGACTGTTAGCTGCGTTGCCAGCGGCAGATTTTGATTTGCTTGCGCCTCACCTGCGCAAAGTGTCGCTTGAAGGCGATGCAGTGCTGGTTCGATCGGGAGACCTGGTTGAACAGATCTATTTCCCCCTCAGCGGGACGATCGCGTTCATCATGGACATGCCAAACGGACAAACGGTGGCAACCGCGGTCGTCGGCAATGAGGGCGCCGTGGGCATCTTGTCCGCGCTGGGACCTTCCCGCTCTCCGATGACGGCGGTCGTCCGCGTGGCCGGAACCTCGTTGCAAATTTCTCCGGCAAGATTTGAGGCGGCCCTCAGCCGCAGTGCCGCCATCAGAGAGGCGGTCCAGATCTACACCAGGGTGCTATTGGCGCAATTCCAGCACGTCGCCGCCTGCAATGCGCTGCACTCGGTCGAGGCCCGCTTGGCCCGGTGGTTGCTCCACATCCACGATCGCGTCGACAGTGATTTCCTGCCGCTGACGCAAGAGGCGCTTGCGGAGCTGCTTGGCGTACGTCGAACGACCGTGACGCATGTCGTGCACAAGCTGCGGACGTTGCGGGCTATCCGGTCTAATCGGCGGGGCCTGATCGAGATTGACAGGCCGCGGCTCGAATCCGCGGCATGCGAGTGCTACGACGTCATGCGCCGCAGAATCGATCATATCGTTTCGCCTGAAGGAATGAAGCCTCACATGCCTCCGGTACATAAAATCCTCCGCGCGCCAGATCCGCTTTTGGCCAAGGTGGATGTCGCGCAGCGGCACCCGCGAACGCATGGGACTAGCCCGCGGCCAAGAGGCCATTGATCTCCGCCGCCCCGCTTGGCTCATGAACCCAGGCTTCCTTGACCCAGGCATCCTTGGCGAACCATTCGTGATTGGCTTTGCAGAGTGAGCAGAAGGTGCGCGCGAAGAACACCACGCCCGAAACTTTTCCCGATCCGCCTTGATACCCGTCGGGATCTCGCGTCCCGTTTGAGGGCACTTGATCATGACGATACCCATGTTGTTTCTCCCTGTTCCGTTGTCGTGTCGCAGCAACGTGTCCGTTCGCCATCGGCTGGACGCACCTCTTCTCACCGGAGGCGGCTAGAGCTCTTTCCAGCGAAGTGGACACCGGTTCGCGTGAAGAAAACGCGTCAAAATAGGAATCTAGAGCCCCGTTCCGATTCCATCGGAACGGAAAAGGCTCTTGTTCCAGCCGATCCCGGCGACCTGGGAAGTTCGATTTTAGGAGGCTTTCTGCAGGACCTTGGTGAGGCCCTTCTTGATCGGCTCGGCCGTCTCGGTCGCGACTTTCTGGGCGAGCTGCCAAAGTTCCTTGTTCTGCGCGGACGTGGCTTCGAAGTTCTTGCGGGTCTGCGCGGCTGACAGCTGCATGATTTCCGAGAGCGACTTCGTGTCCATGAGTTTGGCGAGAAAATCGAAGGCGGAGTTGGTGTTGGCGCCCGCGATCTCGATGACCTTGATCCCGTAATCCGCGGAGGTCTTTGCATTGGTCGAATAGGTTTCGCTGAGAATGTCGGCTATCTCCCCCGAGGCAGCCTGTAACTTCTCGTAGTTGTCCTTTGTCCGCACCATACCCTGCTCGGCGATCCCGCGGAAAATTCCCGGCATCGTGAAACCGTCAAAGTTCCGCTTTTCATTCGTATCGACCTTCGCATTCGGCGTATCGGTGTTCGCTTTGGCTTTAGTATCGGCCTTTCCCACGGGTTTTCATCCTTTCAAGTCGTCAACGGATTTGCGCTTGGACCTTCCGAGGGAGCTTCCTAAAGGTGCTGCCTGGGACATCCGCCTCGCGCCTGCCTGAACAAGATATGGCTGACTAACGCCGGGGCTTCCGTTCGCTTTCTGACTCTCGCGTCGGAATTTTTCGGTAATCGGGAAATCTTGCGCGAAGACGCGCTTCGCGCTTCAGCCCGGGCATGACGACGTTGAGCGCGTAGCCCGCATGAGCGCGCGACATGCGGGGCCGTGCGGGAAAATACCCGGATAGCGGGGAGCCTGTCATCGGGCGTGCATTCGCGCGACCCGTTGGTTCATCCAGGCTACAGGCCGCGACCGCTTTTGCCCGAAGGCGCGGGCGTTCCATCCGCCATCATGTGCTGTCCCCTTCGTTCGACAATCAGCCCGTAGGCATGGGGCTGCCGGTGGACGTCGAAGTTGAAGGTGGTGCGCTTGTAGGAGTTGCACAAATCCAGATCACAGCGCGCCAATGCGATTTCGTCACCTTTGGTCGTGCAGGCGGCGACGATTTCACCTGATGGCGCCACAATGCAGCTACCGCCAATCTGGTCGACGCCCTCTTCGATCCCGGCCTTGGCGACGCCGACGACCCAAGTCCCGTTCTGGTAGGCGCCGGACTGCATCACAAGACGATTGTGGAACAGCGAGAGGTCGTCATGATCAGGCGCGGGCGGATTATGCACCGGCGTGTTGTAGCCGATCAGCACCATTTCGACGCCCTGCAGTCCCATGACGCGATAGGTTTCGGGCCAGCGGCGATCATTGCAGATCGCCATGCCGATCGCGCCATTGAACGCGTCGGCCACGCCAAAGCCGGAGCCGGGCTCGAAGTAGCGCTTTTCCAGATGCTGAAATCGACGCCAGGGCTCGTGTTCGGCGTGGCCGGGCAAATGCACTTTGCGATACCTGGAAATGGTTTTGCCGCGCTTGTCCACGAGGATAGAGGTGTTGTGCCGATGGGTTTCGCCGTTCTCGACCGCCAGTTCGGCGTAACCCAGGCAAAATCCGATGCCCAGTTCCCGGGCCAGGTCGAACAAAGCGCGCGTCTGCGGACCGGGCATCTCATGCTCGAAGAAGGAATCGATTTCCGCCTGATCCTCCATGTACCAGCGCGGAAAAAACGTCGTCAGCGCCAGCTCGGGATAGACGATCAGGTCGCATCCGTTGGCGTGCGCCTGGCGCATCAACGCCATCAGCCGCGCGACAACCTCGGTCCTCGTTTCGCTTCGGGCGACAGGGCCCAACTGTCCCGCTGCGACGTTCACAAATCTTGCCACTGTCTTTCCTTTGATCCGTTACCCTGTTGCTCGGCACAGTGCAGAACGCGTGCCAAGGCGCGGCCGGTGCGAGAATTCCTGAAAATCACTCTGCTCCTCCGGGCTACGGACCACAACATCTGGCCCGTCGGGCAAATCAGTTCTGATTTACGGAAATCGTGTCAAGCCCCGAAATAAAAAATATTTCTGTTTACCAGAACACAAATCAGGGGCATATATTCGCCCATCCCGTCCTACTCAGAAGGGCGTCGGC